>JANNEF010000342.1:0-71755 GCA_031378375.1 Verrucomicrobiota bacterium
CCGCCGTCTTCCCGGTGCCCGTCTTGGCGATGCCGATCAGGTCGTGGCCCGCGAGTGCCGGCGGGATGGCGGCGACCTGAATGGGCGTGGGTTCAGTGTAGCCGGCTTCCTGCACGGCTTTCAAAATGTTGGCATCAAGGCCAAGAGCGTGAAATGGCATAAAGGGGAAAGCATGACAGAGATTGACCTGATAGCACGAACTAAAAATTTCCCAGCCGCGGCACGGCGCAGGCCAGTTCCGCCCGAATTGATATTCCGATGCTGGTTACTTTGATCATCCCCGTTGCCGCCTGCCTCATCCCAGAGGCGCATCCAGCCAACAATTCGCCCCATTTTCTGCTTGCGGCGGAAACTTTCGATGCCAGAATCCCTTCCTATTCGTTACCAAAGAAATCGAACCGCGATGGCCATCGCCAAAAACTGTATGCGCCAAATTCAACCGAAGGAGGCGCAATGAGCTATCCTTCACGATCCTACCAGCCGCGGGAACCGCAGCACCGTCGTAACGGGAAGATCCGTGCGCGCGAGGTGCGGGTGATCGACGAAACCAAACAGCAACTCGGCGTGATGCCGCTGGGCGATGCGCTGCGCCTGGCCCAGAACAAGGGGCTGGATCTCATTGAGATTGCGGCCACCGCCACGCCGCCGGTGTGTCGCATCGTGGATTACGGAAAGTTCCGTTACGAGGAAGCCAAAAAGGAAAAGGAATCGCAGAGCCGCCAGCCGGGCAACCAGATGAAAGAGATCCAGCTCAGCGCGGTGATCGATGCCCACGATTTCGGCGTGAAGCTGGCCCGCGCCATCGAGTTCCTGTGCGACGACATGAAAGTGCGGCTCAAGCTGCGCTTCAAGGGCCGGCAGAAAGCGCACAAGGAATTCGGCTTCGAAGTGATTAACCGGTTTGTTCTCGGCGCGGCAGCCTACGGCCACGCGGATTCGCCCCCGAAAATGCTGGGCGACCGCGACCTGAATGTGCTCATCACTCCCCTGCCCCGCGATAAGCGCGCAAAAAAGCCAAAGGCCGAGACCCCACCGGAGGATGCGTCCGCTCCCCCGGACAAGTCCCCCGGCTGACCGCCGCCGGTCGGCCCAAATATCCGGCGACGGTTTAGAATCCGTCGCTGAGTCCCTTGACCAACCCGCTATTTTCGAGGAACGCGCGCAGGCCGGGGCGTTCCTCCGGGTCGATCTTGCCGTTGGTGTTCTTGTCGAACATGGTCATCATCATCTCCACCCGCTCCCGCTGGCGGGTGTCTTCCTGAGCTCGGTCAATGAACAGATCGATGTTGTGATCGCGCCTGGCTTGGCGGAATTCGGCCAGCTCCTCGTCGCGCGCCGGGATGACGGTCAAGGTCATGGCCGCCATTTCGTCCGTGGTCATGGGGCCCCACTTGACCCGCTTGGGAACTGGCGAAGGATGGCGCGGATTCGCCGTGGAGTTGTCATAGGTGACCACGCTGTCCAGCCGGGTGCCCTTCGGGAGGCGGATCCGGTTCTTGTAAGCACAGTCTTCCTGCCAGTTAAAATCCCAGTCGGAAATCTTCAGAAGCGTCTGCTGTTTGCCATCCGGCAGGGTGGCGGTGAGGAGAAACGTCTTGCCGAGATAATGGGCGTGGGGCGTGACCGAGATGGCCTCGAGATCGATCGGCGTGGTGAACGAATCCTTGACGGTGTAGTTGGTGGCCCCGGCGGGAATGTCCAGGCCGCTCAACCGGCCGAAGAGCGGCGGCAGTTGGAGGGTGGCAAATTTTCGCGTCGGCGGCTGGCTGGCGAAGTAGATGCCCACGGAGGAAGTCTCATACTCGACTTTGCCGTTCGGATGGAAATGGGTCTGGAGCACCAGGTCGCTGTTGGTCGGGAAACGCCAGGCCAGTTCCGGAGGCAGCGTCAGAGGTTCGCCGCCGAGCGCCCAGCCACCGAGAGATTCGAACTGCCGGTTCGAGCGGTTCTTTCCCTCATAGCCGGGCTTCGGATCTTTCGCGTCAAACTTGCGCGCCTCTCCGGAAGTATCGAGGAAGTAAAGCGAGTGATGCACAACGCTGCGGGCGCCGGGCCGGAATTCGATGGCGCGAACCCACTTGTCTTCCGGCAGGTTCAGCGGCAGCACGAAGTTCCAGTAGATGTCCCTGCCTTCGGCGCTGACTTCGAACGGCTCGGGCATCTTGACGATGAGGTCGGGCTTTCCGAGCTGCCAGCCCTCCGTGAATTTGGGCGGCGCGGGCAGCTTCGCGGAATCGCCCGCCTGCATGCCCTGCCGGTGCCAGGCGCCGAGCAACGCGATCTGCTCGTCGGTCAGACGGCGTTCGTTGCTGAATTCCACATAGCCGTGATCCGCGTGCCAGGGTGGCATGAAACGTTTCGCGGTCACCTCGGCGATTTGTTTGCCACGCTTCTTTGCGTCCTGAAAGTTGAGGAGCGAGAACGGCGCGGCTTCGCCGGGACGATGGCAGCGCGCGCAGTTTTGAAACAGAATCGGCGCGACGTGCTCGGCGAAGGTGACGTTTTCCGGCAGCGGCTTCACGTTGCCGGCCGCGGCGTTGAACCCACCGAGAGTGGCCAGCACAATGGCCGGTGCGAGCAGGGCATGAGCGAAAGGCGGCAGGGTCAGTTTCATGGCATGTCTTATTTGCGTTCGACTTTGGGCGAATGGTCTTCGGGAATATAACAGCCAACCGCCTTGGTAAGTCGAGCAGATACTGGCTTGCCGGCCAGGATGGCCTCCAGCGCCAGGCGCAGATCCCGCCGGGTTGGTTCGGCGCGGCGCTTGCCGAAATCCGCCACGCGATCGTCAATGCGCCCGCGATAGAGAATCTTGCCCGCAGGCGAAAGCACCGCCGCTTCGGGGGAAATGGTCGCGCCGGACGCCCGCACCAGCAGGTGTTGCGGGTCCAGCAATGCGTCCGACAAATAACCGTAGTCGCGGGCGTGTTTGCGGGCTTGCTCCGGCGTGAGATCGCTCTCGACGTAAACCACGAAGCAACGCATCCCTTTGGCGGAATACTCCGAAGTGATGCGACCGATCTCGGGAGCGAAACCGTTGGCGACCGGGCACTGGTGCATCACGAAGAAGAATACCGTGGCCTTTTGCCCGCTGTCGGCCAGCGGTTGCACGACGGTGCCCGCGAGATTCTTGACAACAATGGCTGCCACTTTGCCCCCGGAAGTGCCGCGAGTTTCCGCGCTCTCCGCGGGACCGATTAGGCTCAATCCCACCGCCACCGCGAAGCTGACCACCCACCAACCTTGCCAGTTCCTCGATGACGCAGAACGGATAGCGGCGAAGGCTTGCACGAGGACGCAGAAACGTTCCGTCCATTTTGCCTCACCCATGTGATGTCCCGGCGTCATGGTTTCTCACCTCCCCGGCCGCGGCGAGGGGAGCGGCGTGACACCCTGCGCCCGGCGGTGAGTTCCGCCACCATCCCGTCAATCACAGCCAGGCCGAACGAGATCTTCTTAAAAAACGAAGCGTTGTGCGGCACGAGCACGAAGCGCGGATGTTGCGACCAGAGCGCACGGAGTTTCCGATCCAGGGCGACCGCCTGCTGCACCGATTCGTTGCGCACCGGGTTGCCGCCTTCGATGGCCAGGCCGCCCGCCGCGGCCGTCTCGAAAAAAATCACGGCGTCGTATCGAGCCAGTTCATTTTCGAGCGAGGAACCGACCGCCTGGAAGAAGTGATGTGGCTGACCCGGCCAATAGGCGGCCCCGTCCACCGTGCCACGGTCGCACAGCAGGATGCGCCCCGGGAACAACGCGGCCTGGGTGTCTTCCAGATTGCGCTGCACATGATAGATCGCCCGTTGACCGGCATGGACCGCGAGCTCGACATTCGATCGCGGGAAGCCACCGGAGAAAAGCAGGGTCGCCGCCTCGCGAACCAGCACCACCCGTTCGCCGATTTCCCGGCGGAAAAGATCGGCGGCGGTGGTCTTGCCGCCGCCCGGGCCACCGGTGAGCACGATTCGGCAACGGTTGTTCCCCAGTGCGGGTGGTTGTCGCGAGCCAGACATGAGCATCAGTGACCGTTCAGCAGCAGTTATCAAATCGTTACGCCTCTACTAGGCCGGACTCGATCAGGTTCGTCAATCCCGGTGGCAACGCGCTGCACACTATACGCCAGAACCGGGATTAACGCCTGAAGCCAGATTCGGCTTGGGCCACGCCAGCGGTTTTGTTACGGTTGAACCATGTCCAATCCAGCGAAACTCATCCAACTCGGCGCGGGCGAAGGCCCCGCTTTCTCTGCGGTCGGCGATGTCTATCGCATCCTGGCCACCGGCGAGCAGACCGGCGGCGCCTACGCGTTGTGCGAGGCGCGCGTGCTGCCGGGTGGTGGGCCACCGCCTCACATCCACCATCGCGAAGACGAATCGTTCTTCGTGCTGGAAGGCGAGATCACCTTCACGCTCGGCGACAGGAAAGTGGTCGCGAAGCCCGGTTCGTTCATCCAAGGGCCGCGCGGGATTCCCCATGCGTTCAAGAACGAAAGCCAGGCGCCGGCACGGATGATGATCCTCGTCGCGCCGTCAGGCTTCGATCAGTTCCTGGTCGAGTTTGCCCAACCCGTTCCGTCTTTCGATTCACCCCCTGTGCCGGTGACGCCCGCCGACATTCAGAAGCTCCTCGAGGTAGCGCCCAAGTACGGGATCGAAATTCTCCCGCCGCCGCATTGAACAAAAGATTGGTGACGCGCGTGAACCGGGAGAAGATTTCGCCCGAAGAATGATGACAGATTTTCGTGCCGGTCAGCGCTGGATCAGCGAGAGCGAGCCAGAACTCGGATTGGGATCGGTGCTCCGCCTGAACACGCGCACCGTGACCGTGGTGTTCGGGGCCAGCGCCGAGACTCGCGAATACGCCCGCGACAATGCGCCGCTGCGGCGCGTGCGCTTCCGCGCGGGAGACCCCATCGAGAACCACGAACGCCAGACGCTGGCGGTGGAATCAATCGTGGAGCGCGCCGGGCTGATCTTCTACCGCGGCGGCGGGCGTGAGTGGTGCGAGACTGAACTCAGCGACGCCATCAGTTTCAACCAACCCGAGGAACGTCTGCTGGCCGGACAGGTGGATGGGCCGGAAGTTTTTGATCTCCGGCTGGCGGCGTTGGAGCACCAGCACCGGCGGCGCAAGTCCGGAGTCCGCGGCTTCACAGGCGGGCGCATCGATCTCATTCCGCACCAGCTCTACATCGCCTCCGAGGTGGCCGGGCGTCTTGCGCCGCGCGTTCTGCTTGCCGACGAGGTGGGGCTGGGCAAGACCATCGAGGCGTGCCTGATTCTGCACCGGCTGCTGCTGACCGGCCGGGCGCAGCGCGTCCTGATCGTTGTCCCGGAATCGCTCGTTCATCAGTGGTTCGTGGAACTGTTGCGCCGTTTCAATCTCTGGTTTCACATTTTCGACGAGGAACGATGCGAGGCCATCGAGGCGGCGAATCCCGAGACCAATTCGTTCCTCGACGATCAACTCGTACTGGCGAGCATCGGCCTGTTTGCCGGCCACGATGCTCGCTTGCAACAGGCCCTGGCCGCCGGCTGGGACATGCTCGTCGTCGATGAAGCGCATCATCTCGGCTGGTCCCCGGAGAACGTGAGTCCCGAATACGCCGTGGTCGAAGCGCTCGGTCGCCAGACACCGGGACTGCTGCTCCTGACCGCGACACCCGAGCAACTCGGCATGGCGAGCCACTTCGCCCGGTTGCGCCTGCTGGACCCGAATCGATTTCACGATCTCGCGGAGTTCATCCAGGAGGCGGACAGTTATCGCGACGTGGCCCGGCTGGCAGAAAAACTGGGAGGCGGGCACAAGTTGGCCGCCGACGAGGTGAAGAGGCTGGCGCAAATTCTCGCTGTCACCGAGGCGGGCATCCGCGCAAAGCTCGATCAGATTGACGCAGGGGATGGCGACCTGCGATCGGAGGTGCTGAACGCCTTGCTCGATCAGCATGGCACCGGGCGCGTCATGTTCCGCAACACGCGCGCGACGATTCGCGGTTTTCCCAGGCGCAACGCGCGACTGTGTCCGCTGCGCGCCTCCGCCAGCACCCCGGAACTGTTCGATGCGCTGGCCGAAGAATTCACGGCGGACTCGGATTCCAGCGTCGCGGCTTACTTCAAACCGGATTTCATGAATGATCCGCGCCTCGACTGGCTGGCTGAATTGCTGCGGCACCTGGGCGAGGAAAAAGTTCTCCTCATCTGCCGCACTCAGCGCAAGGTCGAGGCGATCGACGCGGCTTTGCGGCAGCGCCTGAATGTGAAGATGGCGGCGTTCCACGAAGGTCTGCCGTTGGTGCAACGTGACCGACATACGGCGTGGTTCGCCGAGGACGATGGTGCGCGTCTGCTGCTCTGCTCGGAGATCGGCAGCGAAGGCCGGAACTTCCAGTTCGCGCACCACCTGGTCCTGTTTGACCTGCCGCTCGATCCGGAACTGCTGGAGCAGCGCATCGGGCGGCTCGACCGCATCGGGCAGGCTTCCGAGATTCAGATCCATGTGCCCTTCGTCGCGGGCAGCGCTCAGGAAGTTCTGGCGCGCTGGTATCACGAGGGTCTCAGCTCTTTTGATAAGAACCTGCACGGCGGCCGGGAATTGCTGGAGCAGTTCGGCACGCGAATTATCGACCTTGCGCAGGATTTTCACGAGACCCAGCCTGACTCCAACCTAGATCTGGAACAGTTGATTGTAGAAACCGGCGCAGCCCGAAGCGTGCTCGCAACGCGCCTGGAAGAAGGCCGGGACCGGCTCCTCGAGCTGAACTCATTTCGATCCGAAGTCGCCGGTCGGCTCGTGCGCGACATTCAGCAGCAGGATGGAGATGACTCGCTGGACGGGTTCATGGTTGCGGTCTTCGATCACTTCTCCATCCACGTCGAGGAACTGACACGCCGGACGTTTCAACTCGGATCGGCGGGAGTGTTCGCGGAATCGTTTCCCGGGCTGCCGGCGGAGGGCCTCACGATCACCAGCGATCGGAAGCGCGCGCTGTCGCGTGAGGACGTCCAGTTCCTGACGTGGGATCATCCGCTGGTCACCGGCGCGCTCGACCTGCTGCTCGGGACGGAAAAGGGCAACAGCAGTTTCGGTCTCTGGCCGGACGCGAAGAACCCGGGGATCTATCTGGAGGCAATTTATCTCCTCGAATGCATCGCGCCGCCCCCGTTGCACGTGGACCGGTTTCTGCCGCCCACGCCGTTGCGGGTGCTGGTGGATCATCGCGGCACCGACGCAGGAGCGACGGTCACGACGGAATTGCTCCGGCGACAACTGAAGAGCGGCGATGCCTTCGCGCTTCTGGATCAGCCAGAGCTGAGAGATGAGCTGCTTCCGGCTCTCATCGAAAAAGCCCGGGCCACCGCCAGTGCGCGGATACCAAACCTTGTGGCGCAAGCCCGAAAAGAGATGACGGCACAGTTGGGTCACGAAATCACGCGCCTTAAGGAATTGCAAAAGGTCAACCGCAGCGTCCGGGCCGAGGAGATTGAACTGCTCGTGCGGCAGCAGGCTGCCCTCGACCAGCATCTCGCCAGCGCCCGGCTGCGACTGGATTCGATCCGGTTGATTCAGCGCGGGCGAGTCGTTTCGCACGACGCTTGAGTGAGCACCGACCGGGAGGCCACCGGCGGTGGCGGGACGACCGTGCTGGGATGAACACGGCGAATCCCGAGACCAACCCGTTCCGGCCACTCGGCTCGCGTAAGTGGCAAGTTCCCCCATTGCGAGTCCCTCCCGGTGTTGGCCGACTCTTTCGCGTTGCCGCAAGAACGGTTGCCCGTATCATCGGCCTTGAAAAAACACATGACCCGGAAACCTGACGACACCACCGGCACCGCCACCATCGGCCTTGTCCGCTTGCAATAGCCGCACGACCATGCGCTCGCGTTCCGAAATCATCTCGCTGCTCACCAACCCTGGCATCATCGCCGTCGTGCGCACCGACCGGACCGACCAGGTGCTGCCCGTGGCGGAAGCGTTGGTGGCCGGCGGCGTCATCGCGGTGGAAATCACCATGACCGTGCCGGACGCGCTGGTGGCGATTCGCGAAACCAGTCAACGGCTCGGCGCGCGGGCGGTGATCGGCATGGGCACCGTGCTCCATGCCGAGGCGTGCCGCGCGGCGATCACGGCGGGGGCGGAGTTTGTTGTCAGTCCCATCACGAGGCAGGAAATTGTCGCCGTCGCGCACGCCGCCGGCCGCCCGGTGATGCTCGGCGCCTACACCCCCACCGAAGCGCAGACGGCGCACGAGGCGGGCGCGGACTTCATCAAGATTTTCCCGGCGGACCAACTGGGGCCGGGCTACATCAAAAACCTGCGCGCCCCCCTGCCTCACCTGCGCATCGTGCCAACCGGCGGCGTGGATTTGCAAACCGCGCCGGAGTTCTTGAAGGCCGGCTGCGCGGCGCTGGGCGTCGGCTCGTCGCTCCTCACGCGCGAAATCCTCCGCACCTCGAACTGGACGGAGTTGATGCGACTGGCGCGGGCCTTCGTTGAAGTCGCCGCCGCCGCGCGAAGGGCATAGACGCGGTTCACCAGCTTCACGCCACATCTTCCACCGGGTCGGGGCTATTTCGTCTTCGCATGGCGAGGCCTCATCGCCGTCCAGTGGATTTCCGAACAATGAACCGGCATGAACGCCGCACGCCGGTGTTGCGCTCGAAGGAACGCTCAACCCACACGAAACGAGATGCGCGCGATGAGTTCGTGGCCGAAACTGTGTTGCAGGCGGGTGAGGATTTCCTTGCGGCGATAGCGGACGATTTCGCTCAACCACACGCTGTTGTCCACGGTGACGAAGAGCGTGCCTTGGTGAATGCTCGCGGGCTGGGCGTGCGCGGTGATGGCCGGGTCAATGAGGTGGTTCCACACGCGCACGATCTCGGCTTCCGCGCGGCGGCGATCCATGCGCAGATGGGTGAGCACGCCGGGCATCACGTTGCCGATGGGTTGGGCGGGGCGCTCGCGCGCCTTTTCCAACGGCGTCACATCCAGATGACGCCATTCGGCGAGCGCGCGCTGGCGCGGACCGCGTTTGGGCGGGCCGAGCGGGGGGATGAAGCGCGGGGGGCGGGGGAACATTGGTCAATGATGAATGACGAATGACGTGTGACGAGTGGCGGGCACGCGACGCGGAAGGATTTGTCCGGGGAACTTTGAACCTAGAGCTTCGAACTTTGAACTCATGGCGTTGGACCGGTTTGTTCATCCAGCACCAGCACGCCGTGCGGCGGGAGGTCGTAGTTGCCGTTGAAAGTCTGGCCGGTGAGGAAATCGTGCATTGGCTTGTAGAACGAGATGCGCACGGGCGAGTTCTGGTGGTTGAGCAGGAAATAAATCTTCAAGTTTTCCTTCTGGCGCAGACTCACTTCGACAGTGTCGGGCACCTTGAGCAGGGGATGGAGGTTGCACAACTGGCGCAGCCATACGACGAGGTCGTGGTAAAAATGCTGGTGGCTCATGGTGCCGACGTACACGGCCCGGCCGTCGCCATATTCGTTGAGCGTGAGCGCGGGGCGGCCCGCGTAGAAGTCCTTCGCATAAACGCCCAGCACCTGGCAGCCGCGCGGCTCGATGATGTCGCACCACAAGCGCGCCGGATGCAAATGCGTCGCGGCGAAGGCGCCTTTGAAGGTGAGATGGTTCTCCTCGCCCGGCGGCAGCGGGTCGAACTCCAGCACTTCCAGACCAAACAAATCCGTGAGGTCGTGTGGGAAGCCGGTGTCCGGCGCAATGTGATGCTCGTCCACAAGGCCCGTGTTAAATGTGCCCACGAGCGTACCGCCGTTTTGCACGTAGAGCTTGAGCCGATCCGCCTCGCCGCCCGCCAGCAGTTGCAGTGACGGCGCGAAGACCAGTTTGTAGCGCGACAAATCCTCGGTGGGCCGCGCGAAGTCCACGGGAATGTTCCGGTCGTGCAGCGCGTTGTAGAAGAGCTGAACGTGCTCACGCTGGTTGAAGTATTTGTTCGGTTGCGGCACGGCCTTGAGATTCCACTCGTTTTCGTGGCTCAGGAGAATGCAGGTGTCGGCGATGACTTTCGTGTCCTTGAGCACGGGCGCGAGGAGCTTGATCTCCTGGCCGACCTGTTTGATTTCCTGATAGGTGCGATTGTCCCCGCGCCCGTCGTGGGTTAGGACGCCGCCGTAAAACTTTTCCGAGCCGATGCGCGGCTGGCGCCAGAGGAAGTAGAGCACGCCGCACGCGCCGCGCGAGATCATCTGGTAGGTGAAGAACCGCACCACCTGCGGGCGCACGAGGGAATTGACCTCCTGCCAGTTCACGTTGCCGGCTTTTTGCTCGATCACCCAGAAGCCGCAGTCGCCGTCGGGCGTGCGGATGTCCGTCTTCTTGAGCGAACGCATCATGTCAATCTCGCACGCGAGTTGGGAGGGCTTCTCCTTGATGGTGGCGTTGCTGTCCACGGACACGAAGTCCAGCGTTTCCGCCATGTCGAAGTGATCGAAGTTGCGGGTGAGCGCGCGGAGATTTTGCGTGACGGGAATTTTCGGCGTGAGTTGGTGGAGCAAGTCCGCCTGCATCCGTGAGTATGCCACCAACGTGTCGCTGCCAAAGCGCATCCAATCCAGCACGAGCGCGGGGTTGTGAACCGTGGGCGCGGCCTGCGGCATCGGCACCTGCTCCCAGTCCGTCACGGTCTGCGTCCAGAAGCGGGTGCCCATGAGATCGTTCAGGCGCGCGATGGATTCGTATTTGGCCTTGAGCCAGGCGTGCCAGTCGCGGCGCGTTTCGTCGTTGAAAGATTGTTCGGTGTTGTGACCGCCGAGGCCGTTGTCCATCTGCCAGGCGATGAGTTGCGGGTGATCGCCCAGCGCTCCGGCGAGCGCGTGGATGATGTGCTTGGAGTATTCCCAATACGCGTTGCTGTTCAGGCAATAGGCGCGACGCGTGCCCTCGTGCCGCCGAAGTCCATGCGCGTCCACGGGGAGGATTTCGGGATGCTTTCGCGCCAGCCAGATCGGCGGCGCGGCGGTGGGCGTGCCGAGGACCACCTGGATGCCCGCCTGGCCGAACAGGTCCATCGCCCGGCGCATCCACGCGAAATCAAACCGTCCCTCCTCCGGTTCGTACAGCCCCCAGGCAAACTCGCCCATGCGCACGACGTTGACGCCCGCCTCGACCATCAACTCGACATCGCGTTGCCAGCGCGACTCCGGCGCTTCCGGCGTGCCGGCCAGCGGGTAAACCCAGTGCTCAGGATAATAATCAACGCCGAAATACATGTGAGTGGCCGCGTTGGGCGGCTTCGTGCAATCTAAAGCCGCCAGTGGGTCAGGCAATCACAAACCCCTGAGCGATCAGGGCGGCAAGACGCCGAACTTTTTGCTTGTAAAATCCAAGCCATCCGTTTTTAATAACACTCGTTCCATTCCACGGGGATTAAGCAGGCTAAAAAACTGATCAGCCATGACCATCGGCGTCCTGAGCGTTCGAGCCAGCACGCGCGGCGAAAGCCGTTCGGAGACAGCGGTACAAGGATGTCGAAGTTTGCATGAGACGAACAATACATTACAAAAGACAGGACAACCTGGAACAACGTCCGCTCGTAGTTTACGAAGCGGCGCGCAGATTTGCTTCGCGTCTCGACGGCCATCCGCACTTAACGATTACGACTATGAAAACACGAAACCTTTTCACACGGATACTCCAGGCCGGAGTCCTGATCGCCGGCACGCTCCACAGCACCGTGGCCTCGGTGGTGGAGCCCCCCGCAATCAACTGTTCGCCGGCGCGCACCGTTCAATGTGGCGAGTCGTGGAGCTTCGACGAGCCGGCGGCCACCGTCTCGTGCGGTGTCGCGACGGTTGCCGTCGTGAGCACCATGACCAACGCTGCCTGCGGCAACACCTTCACCGCCACGCGCACATGGCAGGTCACCGACGAATGCGAGCGGACCAACACATGCAGCCAGGTCATCACCGTGCAAGACACCAACAATCCGGCCATCACCTGTCCGGCGGACGTCACGGTGGAATGCTTCGCGGATCTTCCCCCGGTGGACCTGGGCGCGTTGACGGCCAGCGACTGTAGCGACGTGATCACGAGTCACGTCGGCGACGAAGCCGTGACCAACGGCTTTGTCATCACGATGACACGCACCTACAAAGCCACCGACCTTTGCGGTAACTCCGCGGCGTGCGTTCAAATCATCACGGTGCAGGACACGACGGCGCCAAACATCTTCTGCCCGCCGGACTTGACCATCGAGTGCGCGGGGCCGGGGGGAATCGCCGGATCGACCGCGGTGTTCTATGGTGTGGAACTCAGCGAAAACTGTGACTTCAACAATCTGACGATGGTCTGCGACCCGCCGACCGGAAGTCTTTTTCCGCTGGGCACGACCACCGTGAATTGCACCGCCGCTGATGCCAGTGGCAACACGAACACCTGCGGCTTCACCGTGACCGTCGCCGACACGACCAGGCCCGACATCACTTGCCCGGCAGACTTGACGTTGGAATGCGCCGGCCCGGACGGAACGACCGCCAACTGGATCATCAGCGCGACGGATGCTTGCGATGCGAACCCGACGGTCGTCTGTAATCCGGCTCCCGGAAGCACCTTCGCGTTGGGCACGAGCACGGTGACGTGCGTCGCCAGTGACACCAGCGGTAACGCCACCAATTGCAGCTTCACCATAACCGTCGCGGACGAAACCATGCCGGGCATCGCCTGCCCGCCGAACCTGACGGTGGAATGCGCCGGAACAGCGGGAACGGTGGCGACTTGGAACGTCACCGCCAGCGACGCCTGCGATGCAACAAGCCCGGCGGTCGTCTGCGACCCGGCCACCGGCAGTGCCTTCGCGCTGGGCACCACCACGGTGACGTGCTCCGCGACGGACACGAGCGGCAACCGCGCCGAATGCTCCTTCACCGTGACCGTCGCTGACACGACCGCGCCGAACATCTTTTGCCCGACAAGCGCGACCATTGAGTGTCTGGCGCCGGAAGGAATCGCCGGCGCGACCGTGGTGCTGTATCCATTGCCGGAGACCAGCGACCAGTGTGACTTGGCCGTGGCGGTGGTCTGCGAGCCGCCGGCCGGGAATCTTTTTCCGCTGGGCACGACGACGGTGAATTGCACGGCCACCGACACCAGCGGCAATACGAACGCTTGCGACTTCAGCATCACGGTGGTGGACACGCTCCCCCCGGAACTTCGGTGCCCGACCAATGGCGTGTTCGACTGCGCCATCGGCGCTGAGTTTATCTTTGAAGCAGTGGCGACCGACTTCTGCGACACCAATGTGACCGTCAGTTGCGAGCCGCCATCCGGCAGCCGCTTCGCGCTCGGCACGACGACGGTGAATTGCACCGCCACTGACGCCAGCGGCAACACCACCAGTTGCAGCTTCACCATCACGCGCGTGGACGAAACCGCGCCCACGATCACCTGTCCGAGCGATCTGACTGTCACCATCGAACCCATTTCCGAGGGGGTGGTTGTCCCGTTCTCCGTGAGCGCCATGGATAACTGCGGGGACGTTGTTCCGGTCTGCGCGCCGCCATCCGACTCCTTTTTCACTCCAGGCGCGACCACCGTGGTGTGCTCCGTTTCAGACGCCGCCGGGAACACCAACGAGTGCCGGTTCGTAGTCACCGTCATCGTGGTGAGCGGCGACACCGAAGCGCCGACCATCGTCTGCCCCGGTAGTCTCACGCTGGACTGTGCCGGACCGGAAGGCACGCCCGCCACGTTCACGGCGAGCGCCACGGACAACGTGGACACGAGCGTGATCGTGATCTGTGTTCCGCCGTCCGGCACGGCGTTTCCGCCCGGCGAAACCACGGTCGTCTGCACTGCCGCCGACGTGAGTGGCAATGCCACCAATTGCAGTTTCACGGTGACGATTAGCGACACCACGCCGCCGCTGGCTTGCCTGGAAGCGAAGCGGTTGGTCACGAGTGGAGTGGACGACCACTTTGACGACTTGAGCAATGTCGAACCCGCCGCGCCCAGCGATGGGTTGAAGGCGCAATTGGGCGATGCCCCGCTCCGGTCGTTCGACGATTGCGTCTTGAGCCGGACCTTTGCCCACACCTTCGACAATCTGCCGGCAGGGGAAATTCTGGGAGCGCGGCTGCGTTTCCGTCTGGCGGCTTGCGAGGACACCTCCGTGGACGATGTGATCAAACTACAGTTCGCCAATCCCGACGGCTCGTTGCTGCCAGCGCGCTGGGAACGCAGCATCGGCGAGTTGGCGGGCGGTCTGTGGCTGTTCGGCTTTGACCTGGAATTTCCGGCGCTGGACTTGTCGAGCCTGACGAACGCTGACGGTTCGATCGCTGACTTGCTGCCCACGCTGCGCGCGAACCGCTTCCTCGACATCATCGTGGCCGAGGACACGATGGTGGATTTCATTGAATTGGAACTGACGATCTGTGCCTGCCACGAAGACTTGGTGGCCGACAACGACCCCGGCGAATGCGGAGCCACGGTCAGCTTCGCCCCGCCGGCCTTCACCGATCTGTGCGACGCGAACCTGAGCATCGTCTGCACGCCGCCGTCCGGCACGTTTCTGCCGCTGGGCCTCCATACCGTGACCTGCGTCGCAACGGACGCTTCGGGCAACGCGAGCCGGTGCGAGTTCAGCGTCGTCGTGCGCGACACGGAAGCGCCTGTAGTGGTTTGTCCCGAACCGCAGATCGTCGAATGCGAAGGGTTGGACGGCACGGCCGTCAACTTCGCCGCGAGCGCCACGGACAACTGCGACGGAATCGTGCCCGTGGACTGCGCGCCCGCGTCGGGCACCGTGTTCGCGCCGGGCGCAACCATCGTCACATGCTCCACGACCGACAGCAGTGACAACAGCGGCGCGTGCGAATTTGTGGTGGTGGTTCAAGATGCAACGGCGCCAGCGATCACCTGTCCGTCGAGCCAGACCGTGGAATGCGCCGGGCCGGATGGCACGGTGGCGGTGTTCGAGGCCGCCGCCTCTGACTTGTGCGATACGAATGTTGTGGTGTCGTGCGAACCGCCGTCGGGCGGCCTGTTCCCGGCCGGCATCACCACCGTGACCTGCACCGCCGCCGACTCCAGTGGCAACAAGGCCGAATGCAGTTTCACGGTGACCGTGGCCGACGGCGCGGCGCCGAGCCTCACCTGCCCGGACAGTCAGACCTTGGCCTGCACCGGCCCGGATGGCGCGGTGGCGACGTTCACGGCGAGCGCGGTGGATGCGTGCGATACGAACGCGACGGTGGAATGCGTGCCAGCGAGTGCCAGTGCCTTCGCCCCCGGCACGACGACGGTGACCTGCACTGCGACCGACGCCGCCGGCAACCGGAGCGAATGCAGCTTTACCGTGACGGTGACGGACGTGGAACCCCCGGTGGTTGTTTGCCCCGGAGACATCACCATGGCCAGCGACAATGACCTATGTGGCGCGGTGGTGAGGTTCGACGCCAGCGCCAGCGACACCTGCGGCAGCGCGACGGTCGTCTGCCAGCCCGCTTCCGATTCAATCTTCCCCGTTGGCACGACCAGCGTCGCTTGCACGGCCACCGACGCCGCCGGCAACACGAACGCCTGCGCATTTGCGGTCACGGTACTCGACCAGCAGGCGCCGGTAATCATTTGCTCGTCGAACCTCACCGCCACGGCGTTGCCGGATCAGACGACCGCGCTTGTTGGGTTCACCGTCGCGGCCACCGACAACTGTGGCAGTCCAACCGTGGTGTGCGCGCCGCCGTCCGGCAGTGCGTTCCCCGTGGGCGCGACGACGGTGGAGTGCAGCGCGAGCGACGTGGCGGGGAACACGAACACCTGCAGCTTCACTGTCACGGTGGAAGCCGGTTGCGCGCTCCACACCGCCTCCGCCTTGACCAGCCTGGTGAAGACCGTTGGCGAGAGCGTCGTGTTCACCACGGAGGTTGCCGGCGTCGGGCCGTTCACGTTCGTGTGGCGGCACGACGGCGCGGTGGTGCCGGATGTGACGGGCAATTCGCTCGCCATCGGCTCCGTCAAATCCGCCGACGCGGGCGCGTATTGCGTCGAAGTCACCGGCCCCTGTGGCAGCGTCACCAACTGCACGACCCTCGCGGTCATCGATCCCTTCGACGCCTGCTTGATCAGCCATTGGAAATTCGATGAGGGCGCTTCGGTCGCGGCACTTGACGCCGCGAATGGCAATCGCGGCACGCTCGTCAACGGGCCGGTGCGCACGCCCGGACGGTTTGGGGATGCGCTGCGGTTTGACGGGGTGAACGATCACGTCAACGTGCCGGACAGCCATTCGCTGGATGTGTCGAACAAGTTTTCGATCAGCCTGTGGTTCAAGCCGTCCGAGTTGCTCAATGCGCGAAGCGGACGCAAGGACATTTTCGCCAAGTACGCCGCCTACTGGCTCATCATGAACTTCCCCACGAACGACGGCAGACTGGCGTTTGCGCTCAACACCGGCGGGGAGATCGTGAAGTCCCGGACGGATTCATGGCAGGCCGACCGTTGGTACCACGCCGCCGCCACCTACGACGGCGCGATGATGAAACTCTACGTGGACGGCGTGCTGGAAGGCGCGGGTGCCACGACCGCTCTGCCCGCCAACACCATCTACCCGCTCCAAATCGGCGGCGACACTTTCCTGAGCCGCTACTTCCCCGGTTGCATTGACGACGCGCGGCTTTACGGCTGCGCGCTCACGGCGGCCGAGGTGTTGAATCTCTTCGGCGGTTCGCTCCCGGCCAACCACCCGCCGGCCATCTCGGCCATCGCGGACCAGACCACGCACAAGAACGAGACGATCACCGGCATTCCCTTCACGATTGCGGACGCGGAAACCCTGCCCAGCTTTTTGACGGTCAGCGCCAGTTCAGACAACCCGGTGCTCGTGCCCACCGCGAATCTTGTTCCCGGCGGCAGCGGCTTCAACCGCAATCTGACGATCACGCCCGCCTCTGGCCAGTCCGGCACGGCGAAAATCACCGTCACCGTCAGTGACGGCGAGGCGAGCGCGAGCACCCTGTTCACGGTGACCGTCCTGAGCACTCCGGCGCCCGCCGCAGCGCTGATCAGCCGGTGGCGCTTCGACGAGCCCGACGGACTGACGGCGCTCGACTCGGCCAACGGCAATCCCGGCGCGCTGCTTAACGGACCAGTCCGCGCGCCCGGCAAACTCGGCGGGGCGCTGCGCTTTGACGGTGTCAACGATGTGGTGAGCATCCCCGACAACAACTCGCTCGACGTGTCCAACAAGTTTTCCATCGCCCTGTGGTTCAAACCGTCGCAACTCCTCGACGCCAGTTGCGGGCGCAAGGATCTGTTCAGGAAATACGCCTCCTACTGGCTGATCATGAATTTCCCCAGCCGTGATGGGAAGCTGGCCTTTGTGCTCAACACCGGCACGCCCATTGTGAAATCCACCACCACTTCCTGGAACGCCGACCAGTGGTATCACGCCGCGGCCGTGTATGACGGCATGAACATGAACCTCTACGTCAACGGCGTGCTGGAAGGTTCCGTCCCGGCGGTCGCGGTGCCGAAGAACACGATTTATCCCGTGCAGATCGGTGGCAGCACCGAACTGAACTTCTACTTCCCCGGCTGCATTGACGACGCGCGGCTCTATGGCAGTTGCCTGTCCGCCGCGGACGTGCAGGGCGTCATTGACGAAGCCACCCCGCCGCCGCCCGCGCCCGCGCCACTCCTGCGCGAACTGGCGCGGGAAAGCGGACTGGCCGTGCGCATGACCATGGATGACGGCCTGGCCAAACTCGTGTGGAAAGCCGTGCCGGGCAAAACCTATCGCGTCCAGTACAAGAACCACCTCGGCGATCCGACGTGGCACGACCTCCCCGGCGAGGTGCTGGCGCGGGACGAGATGACTGCGACGACGGATTTCGTCGGCGACCTCCCGCAACGGTTCTATCGCGTGGTCGCACTGCCGTAAGCCGCGCCCTCCTCGCGTCGCGTTGGGCGGCGCGAGGCTTGGAAGTGGGTTGACTGCCGGCGCGTGGCCTCGTAACAGTTGCCGCCAGCATTATGAAATCCGCCGCCGCGTCTGCCTTGCGCCTTCCTGCCGTGCCCACCATTGATCAAGTCATGGTGGAGGAGCGCGCCGCGTCCTTCACCAAGCGCAGCATCAAGACGAGCACCAAGCTGGCCGGGCTGAAGCTGGCCGTGAGCATGTGCGACCTCACCACGCTCGAAGGCAAGGACACACCCGGCAAGGTCGCCTACCTCTGCCGCAAGGCGCTCCAGCCCATCGAGGCGAAATACAATGTGCCGCCGTGCGCCGCCGTGTGCGTCTATCCGAGCATGGTTCGCAGCGCGCGGAGATTTCTCGGCGATAATTCCGCCGTCCACGTCGCCTCCGTCGCCACGGGTTTTCCCAGCGGCCAGTTTCCGTTGCGCACCAGGCTCGAAGAAGTCCGCCGCGCCGTGGCCGACGGCGCGGATGAAATTGACATGGTCATTGATCGCGGCGCGTTCCTCGCCGGACAACACGCGCGCGTTGCTGACGAGATCGCCGCCGTGAAGGAAGCCTGCGGCCCGGCGCATCTGAAGGTCATTCTTGAAACCGGTGAACTGGTCACCTACGACAACGTCCGCCTCGCCAGCCAACTGGCGATGGAAGCGGGCGCGGATTTCATCAAGACGAGCACGGGTAAGGTTTCCCCCGCCGCCACCATGCCCGTTACGCTCGTGATGCTGGAGGCCATCCGCGATTATTTTTTCGCCACCGGCATCCGCGTCGGCATGAAGCCCGCCGGCGGCATCCGCACGTCCAAGCAGGCGCTCGCCTACCTCGTGATGGTGAAGGAGACGCTCGGCGATGACTGGCTTACGCCCGACCTGTTCCGCTTCGGCGCCAGCACGCTCGTCAACGACGTGCTCATGCAAGTCGCCAGGCTGGCGGATGGCAGCTACCAGGGCGCGGACTACTTTTCACTGCCATGACAGATCCATCGCCGGAGCAGGGTGAACTTTCCTGGTACGCCAGCCCGGAGCGCGATGGCCATGCCATGTGGCAGCGGCAGCGGCGCGAGACAATGTCCCAACTGGCCCGTAAACTGGGCCTGCCGCTGGGCCATCCGGTCGAAGTGTGGCTGCGCGGCGACATCCGCCTGCGCGGCACGCTCCGACTGCGCGAGGAGATGCTGTTCATGCCGGACGACCAGGAGTGTAATTTGCAACTGACCGTGGACGGGGTGCATTTTACCACCGCCGAAATGGAGTCGTGCGTGCGAAGAGACTGAGCGATGACATGGAACCCACGCCCGTCCCGCGCGTCAAAATCTGCTGCATCGCCACGGTCGCCGAGGCGTGGCTGGCCATCCGTTGCGGCGCGTCCGCGCTGGGGCTGGTGTCCGAAATGCCGAGCGGGCCGGGCGTGATTTCCGAGGAGGCGATCGCTGGCATCGCCGCCGTCGTGCCGCCGCCCATCGCCACGTTCCTGCTCACTTCGCGGCAAAGCTCGGAGGCCATCATCGCGCAACACCGCCGCTGCCGCACCGACACACTGCAACTCTGTGATCGGCTGGAGCCAGGCGCCCATGAGCGGTTGCGCGCCGCGCTGCCTGGCATCGCACTGGTGCAAGTCATCCACGTCGCCGGAGAGTCATCCGTGGCTGAAGCCGTCTCGGTTGCTTCGCATGTGGACGCGCTGTTGCTCGATTCGGGCAATCAGGCGCTGCCGATCAAGGAACTCGGCGGCACCGGACGCACCCACGACTGGACGTTAAGCCGCCGCATCCGTGAACTCGCGCCTGTGCCGGTGTTCCTCGCCGGTGGCCTGAAACCGGAAAACGCCGTCGCCGCCACGCGCGCCGTGCAACCCTTCGGCCTGGATCTGTGCAGCAGCGTCCGCACGGAAGGCCGGCTGGATGAAAAGAAACTCCGCAGCTTCTTCGCCGCGATGTCCCTCCCGCCTGAAAGTGTTGGCCACGCCGACGGGATGGCTTAACCTCACGCCTCAACATGAAAGTGACACTCAAACGAAAAGCCGCCGTCAAGCGCGCCCCGGCTGCGTCTGCCTCACTGGCTGTCCGTCAGGCTGGAAAATTGTCCGGAACCCAGGCTGCGCGTCCGGTCGTCCCCGCGCGCGACCGCCGCCTGGATTTTGGCGGCAAGTGGGATTACGCGCCCGCGCCGGAGGAGTCGAAGAATTACGTCATCGCGCCGCAGCATGAGTTGTTCATCAACGGCAGGTTTGTCGCGCCGAGTTCGGGAAAATATTTTGAGTCCATCAACCCCGCCACCGAGCAGACGCTCACCACGATAGCGGCGGCGAATGAAGCGGATGTGGATTCGGCGGTGAAGGCGGCGCGCAAGGCTTACGACAAGGTCTGGAGCAAGATGCCGGGACGCGAGCGCGGAAAGTATCTGTATCGCATCGCGCGGATCATCCAGGAGAAATCGCGCGAGCTGGCCGTGCTCGAAACGATGGACGGCGGCAAGCCCATCAAGGAAAGCCGCGACGTGGATTTGCCGCTCGTGGCCGCGCACTTCTTTTATTACGCCGGCTGGGCGGACAAGTTGAAATACGTGTTCCCGGGAAAGACGCCTCAGCCGCTCGGTGTCGCGGGGCAGATCATCCCGTGGAATTTTCCGTTGCTCATGGCGGCGTGGAAAATCGCGCCCGCACTCGCGTGCGGCAACACCGTCGTACTCAAGCCCGCCGAGACCACGAGCCTCACGGCGCTGCGGCTGGCGCAGATTTTTCAGGAGGCGGAATTGCCCGAAGGCGTGGTGAACATCGTCACCGGCGCGGGCGAAACCGGTGTGGCGCTCGTCAATCATCCGGACATCAACAAGCTCGCGTTCACCGGCAGCACGGAGGTCGGCAAGCGCATCGCGCAGGCGGTCGCGGGCACGAAGAAAAAACTCACACTCGAACTCGGCGGCAAGGCGGCGAACATTTTGTTCGAGGACGCGCCAATTGATCAGGCCATCGAAGGCGTCATCAACGGAATCTATTTCAACCAGGGCCACGTGTGTTGCGCTGGATCCCGGTTGTTCGTGCAGGAAGGGATTCATTCCCAGGTCATCAAGAAACTGCGCGACCGCATCCAGACATTGCGCGTCGGCAATCCGCTCGACAAGAACACCGACATCGGCGCGATCAATTCGCGGCCGCAGCTCGAAAAAATCCGCGAGCTGGTGCAAAGCGGTGTGGACGAAGGCGCGGAGTTGACGCAGACGCAATGCACGCTTCCCGTGAAAGGTTATTGGTTCGCCCCGTCGTTTCTCACGGGCGTCACGCACGCGCACCGCGTGGCGTCGGAGGAAATTTTCGGGCCGGTGTTGAGCGTGATGACGTTCCGCACGCCGGAGGAGGCGTTCGAGCGCGCGAACAACATCCCCTACGGCTTGAGCGCGGGCGTGTGGACGGACAAGGGCAGCAAGATTTTCAAGATGGTCAACAAGCTGCGTGCCGGCGTCGTCTGGGCGAATACTTACAACAAGTTCGACCCAACGAGTCCGTTCGGCGGCTACAAGGAAAGCGGCTTTGGGCGTGAGGGCGGGTTGCAGGGGCTGGCGGCGTATTGTCGGCTGGATTGATCCCGTCCAGATAAGCAGTGGAGCGCGAGCTTACGCGCAACGCGGATAGGACGTTTCACCGGCGGTCAGAGTTTTTACTTGGCCTTGCTCGCAACCTTTCGACTACAGTCGCGCTCGCTTCATGGACAACGGAACGATGATCGAAGTCGAGCACCTGACCAAACGCTACACGGGCCGCGCTGCGGTGGCGGACGTGTCGTTTACGGTCAGGCGCGGCGAAATCGTCGGCCTGCTCGGCCCCAACGGCGCGGGCAAGAGCACCATCCTGCGCATCCTCTCCTGCTTCATGCCGGCCACCAGCGGCACAGTGCGGGTCGGAGGACTGGACGTCTTCACGCAGGCGGACGACGTGCGCCGCCGGCTCGGCTACATGCCGGAGAACAATCCGCTGCACCGCGACATGCGCGTGCGGGAGTATCTGAAATTCCGCGCGCGGCTCAAGGGCCTCAGCCGCGCCGCCTCCCGCGACCGCGTGGATGTGGTGATGCAGCAGTGCGGCCTTGACGATGTTCACCGCCGCATCATCGGCCACTTGTCCAAAGGCTACCAGCAGCGCGTCGGGCTGGCGGACGCGCTGGTGAACGAACCGGAGTTGATCATCCTCGACGAGCCAACCATCGGGTTGGACCCGAACCAGATTCGCTCGGTGCGCCAACTGATCAAAGACCTTCGACCGAAGCACACCGTGCTCATCTCGACGCACATCCTCCCGGAAGTGGAGATGACGTGCAACCGCGTGCTCATCCTCGATCACGGCACCATCCGCGCCGCCGACACACCGGAGAATTTGCAGAAGATCATGAGCGAGACCGGCCAGGTGATCGCCGAGATCGCCGCGCCGTGGGCGGACTTGAAGAATTGCTGGGACCAGTTGCCCGAAGTGCAGAGCTTCGATCTGGCGGCGGCGGAAGGCGACTACATCCGCTGCGCGTTGACGGCCCGGGCGGGGGTGGATTTGCGACCGCAGGTGTTCGCGATGGTGCGTGATCGGGGCTGGGCGCTACGGGAGTTGTCGCGCAGCCGCCATTCGCTGGAGGACATTTTTGTGCGTGTCACCCGGGCGGATCGGGAGGAGGAGGAAAGCTGATGCAAGCCTACCTGACCCTCGTGCGCCGCGAGATGGGTTCGCACTTCCTGTCGTGGAGCGGTTACGTGGTGCTCTCGGCAGTGGTGCTGTTGCTGGGGTTGAGCTTCACCAACCTGCTCCAGGTGCTGAATTCCGAGGCGACGGATCGGCCCGTCAC
Organism: Verrucomicrobiota bacterium; assembly: GCA_031378375.1. GTDB lineage: Bacteria > Verrucomicrobiota > Verrucomicrobiia > Limisphaerales > JANNEF01 > JANNEF01. The sequence goes on from JANNEF010000342.1 coordinate 22,767, forward strand.
CGAGATGTTTTACGGCACGATGTATTTCTGGCTCATCCTGCTGCTGGCCGCACCGGTGATCACGATGCGGACGTTTGCGCGCGAGAAATCCTCCGGCACGTTCGAGACGCTGATGACGACGCCGGTGCGCGACGCGGTCGTGGTGCTGGCAAAGTTCACCGGCGCGCTGCTGTTCTACATCATTCTCTGGCTGCCGTTGCTGGCGTGCGTGTTCATCGTGCGGCATTTCAGCAACGATCCGGCGGTGCTCGATCCGGGCACGCTCGGCTCGACCTATCTCGGCATCATATTGCTGGGCGGGCTTTACATGTCGCTGGGTTGTTTTGCGTCAGCCCTGACCCGCAGCCAGATTGTCGCGGCGATGATCACGTTTGCGGGCGGCATCTCGCTGTTTCTGCTGAGTTTCATTTCGATGTCCTTCACGAAGCAGACGGGTTGGAAGGCGCAACTCTTCGCGCACGTCGGTTTGATCGAGCAGATGCAGGACTTCGCGCGCGGCGTGGTGGACACCCGGCCCGTGGTGTTCTACCTGAGCCTGACTTTTTTCTTTCTGTTCCTGACGCACAAGGTGGTCGAGAGCCGCCGGTGGAAATGACATGAACGACGCCCCGAGCTTTTCCGCCGCGCGCAAGTGGAGCCTCACGCTCAACGTGCTGGTCGCCCTGGCGGCGGTGCTGGCGCTGCTGCTGATGGTGAATTACCTGGCCGCGCGCCATTTCAAACGCCTCGAATGGTCCGCGCGGGCGCGGGCACAACTCTCGCCGTTGACCCAGCGCGTGCTTGGCGCGCTCACCAACGAGATCAAAGTCACCATCTATTTCGACCGCGACGAGGCGATTTACGAATCCGTCTGGGGCCTGCTCAAGGAATACAAGTTCGCCAATTCAAGAATCGTGGTTGAGACGGTGGACTACAACCGCGACCCCGGCGCCGCGAATCTCATCAAGGCCAGATACAAGCTTACCTCCACGCAGGACAAGAACATCGTCATCTTCGACGCCGGCGGGCGCGTGAAAATCGTCGAACAGAAGCAACTCTCCGAGCTGGATTACTCCGCGCTCACCAGCGGACAGGGCCGCGAGGTGCGGCGCACGCATTTCCGGGGCGAGATGGAGTTCACCTCCGCGATCCTGAACGTGACCACGGCCCGCGCGCTCAAGGCGTATTTTCTCCAGGGTCACGGCGAGCACCGGCCGGACAGCGACGAGACGCTGATGGGCTATTCCAAATTCGCCGGTGTGCTGCGCGAGAACAATGTTCTGTTCGACCCGCTCAATCTCGCCGGCTCCGGCGACGTGCCGGCGGACTGCCAGTTGTTGATCATCGCCGGCCCCGTGAATCCGCTGCTGCCCGAGGAGTTGGAAAAAATCGGCCGCTACCTCAAACAAGGCGGACGCCTGCTCGCGCTGCTCAATTTCTACAGCGTCAACAAAACCACCGGCCTCGAACAAATCCTCGCCCAGTGGGGCGTGACCGTCGGCAACAACGTCGTGTTCGACCGCGAAAATTCCGTCACCGGCCAGGACATGGTGGTGTCGCAGTTCGGCGGCCATGCGATCAGCCGCCCATTTCTCCAGTCACGGCTTTACCTCGTGCTGCCGCGTTCGGTCGCCAAGACGCAGACCAGCGGGGCTGGCGCGGACGCCCCCCAGGTCGATCCGCTGGCCACCACCAGCGAGAACGGACGTGTCCTCACCGACGTGCGCGGCGGCGTGGCGACGCCCGCGCCGGGCGACTACATCGGCACCGTGCCGCTGATGGCGGCGGTGGAGAAGGGCGGCATTCGCGGCGTGAGCGCGGATCGCGGCGCCACGCGGCTGGTGGTGGTGGGCGAATCCATTTTCCTCGGCAACGAAACAATTGACAAGGTGGCCAACCGCGACTTCGCCAGCCACGCCGTCAACTGGCTGCTGGCGCGCAACGAAATGCTCGTCGGCCTCGGGCCGCGTCCGATCAAGGAATACAAATTGACGATGACCACGGGCGACCTGGCGTCGGTGCGGTGGATTCTCCTGTTGGGAATGCCGGGGGCGGTCTTGCTGCTCGGCTTGATCGTGTGGGCGCGCCGGCGGAATTAACCCGATGAACGAAGAGTCGGCGGCGGGCTGATCCTAAAAATCGAACCAGATGAAATGGAAAACCACATGGCTGTTGCTGGCCCTGGTCGTCGTGCTCTTCGCCTTCATCTGGCTGGTGGAACGGCGCACACAGCCCACCTTGCCGGGCGCGCGCGCGCCGGTCCGTCTGCTCGCCATTCCGGCCACCGATGTCACCGGGATGCAGCTTCGGCGCACCAACCAGCTTGTCCTCTGGGCCGAACGCACCAACGCGACGTGGAATCTCACTTTCCCGTTCGTCTATCCCGCCCAGGTCCATGCCATCGATGGTCTGTTGCACTGGCTGGAGAATCTGGAAAGCGTGACTCGCATTCCGCTCGTCGAATTGCCCGCGAACCGGCGCGGCCTGGCCGAGTTCGGCCTCGACGCGCCGCAAGCGACGCTGACGTTGCAACACGGCGGGCGACGCACCGAGTTGCTCTTCGGCAACAAGACCCCGGTCGGCGACCAGGTGTATGTGCAGTTGCTCACCGCGCCCGAGATCCACGTCATCAGCGCCGAACTGTTTGACCGCCTGCCGCGCGGGGCCAACGACTGGCGCGACAACGCCCTGTTGAACTTGAACAGCGTGGCGTGGAATCGTCTGGAAGTCCGCGCGGCCAACCGTGGCTTTGCGATTCAGTTGGAGCAAACCAACCGCGCTTTCGTCCTCACCAAGCCGACTCCCGGACGCGCCGACGTGCCGAAGCTGGAGGCGTTGCTCCGCAAGCTCGTCGCGGCCACCGTCATCAAGTTCGAGAACGACCACCTGCGGGGCGACTTGGAACCGTATGGCTTGCAGACGCCGGAAGCCGAGCTGGCCTTCGGCCTGGGCACCAACGATGTGCTGGTGGTCCATTTTGGCAAGAGTCCCACCAACGATCCGTCCGTCGTGTTTGCCCGCCGACTGGCGCACAACAACATTGTCCAGGTTCCGAAAACCTTGCTCGACGCGCTGCAAACTCCGCACACCGAATTGCGCGATCGCCATCTGATGACCTTTGCACCGACCAACGTGACGGCCATTGAGGTGCTCGGTCCGGATAAATTCGCCGTGCGCCTGCAGACCAATGGCTCCTGGCTGGTAACAGAGCCGCAACCGATGCTGGCAGACACGGAGTTGGTCCGTGAGTGGCTGGACCTGCTGGCCCGGCTTGAGGGCGGTGTGGAGAAAGACGTGGTGACGGATTTCGCCGCGCCCTACGGGCTGGTGCCGCCCGCGCGGCAAATCTTACTCAAGACCGCTGGCACGAACGCGACCGGCGGCTTGACCAATCTGGTCATCGCTCAACTCGATCTCGGCGCCCGCCTGGGCGAAAAGATCTTCGCGCGTCGGCTCGACGAAGACTCGGTTTACTCGCTGTCACCGGCCGATTACGAGCGACTGCCCGAGGCCGCGTGGCAGTTGCGCGACCGGCGCGTGTTCAACTTCACCACCAACCAGGTCAGCCGCGTATCCATCCGCCAGCGCGGTTACACGCGGCAACTGGCCCGCAGTGGCGCGGGCGAATGGAGCCTGGCCCCGGGATCGCAAGGCGTCATCAACACGTTTGCCGTCGAGGAAATGGTCCATCGCCTCGGCGAATTGCGCGCCGCCGTCTGGGTCGCGCGCGGCCCCGAAAACCGCGCCCTCTACGGTTTCACCGAGAGTGGCCACAAACTGACGATTGAACTCAAGAACGGCGATCAACCCACGGTGTTGACGCTGGAATTCGGCGGACGCGCCCCTTCGCAGTATCCTTACGCGCTGGCGACGGTGGACGGGCAGATGTGGATTTTTGAATTCCCGCTCACGTTGCACTTCCAACTGCTGCGCGACCTGGCCAATCCGGCGTTGTCCGGCGGCGTGTGAGATTTTCCAACCACCCACACCCCGGCTCCCGCTATCGGAGATGCGGCTCAAGATTATCCCTTGCGACAGGTGGTGCTCATGCTTACTTTGATCTCGATTCAAATTCCTGTTTGGCGTGAACCGATGAAGCTTTTTCCAAGAACAGATCAATCAGCGGGTGGAAAAGCCACTTCCGGTTCGACCAACACGGATGCAACTGCAACACAAACTATGAAAACCAACCACGCACGCCAACCTCTCACCCACGAACTTCCGCCGGTCGCTTCGACGCCCGGGCGCGTTCGCCTCGCGCTGCTGACGCTCCTCGGGTTCGTCGCCATTGCTGGCGTCACGTCCGCGCTGGCTTATTCGTCCTCGTCGGACACCACGCCGCCGCCCGGTGGCGAGTATCGTACGCCCGACCTGGCCACATACCATGCTGCTTATCCCAATGGCACCATCGTGAACAACCCGATCCATTACGCGTTCAGCGGCGGTGGCCCGCCGCCTCCATCAGGGAGCAACGTCGTGCATACGTTCAGTTCCGTCGTGGATTTCACCGTGTTTCCAAACGGCCTGCCCAACGGCAACCGGCAGCGCGCTCCCGCGCAAGTTGTCGTGAGGATGCAGCACGTCGCTGACAATAACGGCATCCGCGTGTTCCAGACCGAGATGCTTCAGTTGGACATCGCGGGCGGCACACTGCCTGCCAACGTAAGGATGCGCGAAAGCCCCACGCTGGCGTCCACTGGTATGACGACCATCCAGCCGACGGCAACCGGTTTTGAAGTGCAAAGTTTCTTCGACATTTTCACCGAGATGAGCACCGACGGCGGCGCGACCTGGATGGCGTCCATCACCCCGCCGGTGCGGATGGAACTGACCGGTCCGGCGGAAGTATTTTTCCTGTCCGATGTCTGCCCTCCCGCTCGCGCCAGCTTTGGGACGCCGCCGAACGATCCGCCGGTGTCGTTCGCCAACGGCGCGATCCTGCTGCGCAATATCCGTCACAGTCTTTTGAACAATTCCATCGCTCCACCGGGACCGGGCGGGAACGCGACGTACACGGCGGCGGACACGCTGATTGAACTGGAGTTTTCGAGCAACGGCGGCACCAGCTACACCCCGGGCAGCGGCCCGGCCACCGTGAGCGCCAGCATTCGACATGGCTTCAACAGTTCCGACACGCGCTTCTTCGACACCGAAATGCTCGCGCTGACCGTGTCTGGGGGAACTTTCGCCGCCGGTTCCATTTTGCGGGAAAGCCCCACGCTGGCATCCGTGGGCCGCCACAGCATCCGCGCGGTGCAAAACGGCTACCGGCACATGAGCTACTTCGATGTCTTCCTCGAACTGAGCATTGACAACGGTGCGACGTGGTTCCCCGCCGACCGCGCCGTGCGCGTGGAACAAACCGGCCCCTTCATCGGCACCATTCCGACGCTTTCCGAGTGGGGCTTGATTGTCATGGCGCTGCTGCTGTTGACGGTGGGCACGGTTTTCCTGTTGCGGCAACAACCGCGCCTGGCCACCACGTCTGGCCAGAGCCGCGCGCTTTTCGGCTGGCAAAATACTGCTTCGTTATTTGTGCCCGGCGTGTTCGTGCAAGTTCTCTCCGCCGTGCTGGCATTGGCCGCGTTGGGCTTGGCGGGCACCATCGGTTGGCGGGGTTTTGTCAGCACCACGGATATTGTTGGCACGCTGATCAGCGCGGTGATTGCCGCGTATTGGTTACACCTCCTCGTCGCACAACGGCATGCCCCGCCGCCCCGCCGCTGAATCATTCTCCGAGCAACCGCTGTAGCAGCTCGCGCGCGACGGGGCGCGCGGGTTGCGCTTCAATCAAACGCCGCAACAAAGCTCGCGCGGCGTCAGGTTGCGCGGTCGCCTGGATCGTGGCCCGGGTCAGGCATTGCGCATAGCCGGCCGTGAAGTCCCCGCTCAATCTCGCGCTCTCCACATAGGCGTCCACCGCCTCGTCGCCCCGTCCCTCCGCCTCGGCGATCAATCCCTTGAGATAAACGTCGCGGGCTGCGGCGTAGCGCTCCAATCGCGCCACCAACTCCACCGCGCCCGGAGCGTCACCGAGTGCCAACGCGCCGCGAAAATCCACGGGGCCGAGCGCCAGCATCGTCAACAGTCGCCCGTATGCAGACTCTCCCTTCCGGTAAATAAACCGGGGTGCGCCGAAAATTACCTGAGACGCATCATCCGTGTTCGTGGGCGCGCCGGCCGCGAACTCTTCGAGCGCCGCCGCTCCGGCCAGCAACGATCCGAAGAGACGCACCGAGTCCGCCAAAGCGAGTTTCTTCAACTCCGCCGCGAGTGTTGCATTGGTCAGGCGACTTTCCACCCAGCCGCTGGCGTACTGCCCAGGCTTCAGCGTGCCGACGATCCCGATCACCGGCGCGTCCACATTCAAATGGAGCAACCACGCCTGCGCCTCCGGGAACACGTCCAGAAACGTGCGCGCAATCACGCGCAACATTTCATGGTCGAGCTGATGCAGCGGCAGCCATTGGCAGAACAAACCGCCCGGCGCGAGCCGCGCCCGGATGGCGCGGAAATGTTCCACGGTGTATAGCGTGCCCGCACCATCCATCGCCGGGTGAAACAAGTCCGCCACGATGACGTCGTAGCGCGCCGCCGTGGCGCGCACAAAGCGACGCGCGTCGGCCACGAACACTTTCACGCGCGGATCACGCGTCGGCGAAAAGTTGTGCGGTTCGAAGTTCGGCATCACCGCGATTACTTCCGGCAGGAGTTCGACGGCATCGGTTTGCAAGTCTGGATGTCGGCTGGCCGCCCCCAGAGTGATGCCGGTGCCCAGGCCGAGAAACAACGCCCGTCCCGGCGCGGGATGCAGCAACAAAGGGAGGTGCGCATGCCGGTACTCCGCCGGCGCCGAGGCCGTGCCGCCCATCTGAAAGCGGTTGTTCACGCGCAGCATGCGCTGCCCCGGGGCGTCTTCAACCACTGTCACCGACGCCATTGTTCCTTCACGATAGGCGATGATCAGTTCACGCGGCGGCAGTTGCGCCAGACGAAAATCGTCCGGCAACAAGAAGGCCAGCACCAGCGCCGCGAAGGGAATCGCCCAACGCCAGCCCGATAGTTTTCGCACCCAGCCCAGGTAGCCCAGCGAAATCAACGTCAGCGTCCATTTGGAGCCAAGCCAGGGCAGCAACCACACGCCAAATAAAGCGCCCGCGCCCGCACCGCCCAGAGTATTCCACGCCACCGCCCGCCCCACGCCGCCCGGACGCGCACCTGCGGCTTGCACCAGATGACTGAATGCCGCGCCCATGAATACCGTCGGCAGGCCGAACACCGACATGGCCACAGCCATCTCGGCCGCGAGCACGGCCGGTTGGGCGTCGCCCCACGCGGCCCGCAGGCAGTCATACAGAATCTGCGCCTGCGCCAGCGCGAACAATCCGAGCAGACACGTCAGCGCCGTACCCCCGAGCAGCACTGCGAGCAAGCCATCGAAGTTTGCTTGCCGGGCGAATCGTTGATACAGCGCCGCGCCGAGCGCGGTGCCCAGCAGGTAAACGGACAACACCGCCGCGAAGGTATAAATCGTGTTCTCAAGCACCTTTGCCAAGGCCCTTGTGCCGACGATTTCGTAACCAATGCCGAGCAGGCCGCAGCAAAAGAGCGTCGCCGCGAGACGTAAGTATGAGCCGGGATAACGGACCACCACTTGCGATCTTTCCGTGAGTGAGCAAGCCCCCGCCTCCTGTCCGGCAACCACGCCCGGAGTGCGTCGCCCGCTCGCGTGCTTCCCCCAAAACGCCGCCGTGCCGCACATCAGGTTGATCCCCGCCAGCAGCCAGGTGCTGTGACGAAAGCCCAGGGCCGGCGCTAACACGAAGACAGTGCCGAGCACGCCCGCCACCGCTCCAAAAGTATTTGCCGCGTAAACCGCACCCACGCAACGGCACGGCGTCGCCGTCGTCGCCAGCCAACGTTCCATCGCGGGGAAGGTCGCCCCCATCGCCGCCGTGGCGGGCAGCAACGTGACGAAGGGCAGCGCGAACGCAACGAACCAATGCCGCCACGCTGATGGTTCCAGGCCGATGAATTGGATCGCGCGCTCATTGACGAAGGGAATTACTATGGCTGTAATGATTCCCCAACCGCCGATGATCCATTCCAAACCTGCGTAACAAAGCCCCGGGTTCGCGCCCCGGGTCAGGATGCCGTCGAGCGATGTCGCGCCCAGTGCCATCCCGCCCATGAACGCGGCAACGACGGCGAGCATGGAGGGCATTTCGTGACCCAACCCGGCGGCGAACAACTTCGTCCAGACCATCTGATAACCCAGCGCCGCTGCGCCCGAGAGAAAGCAGATCGGGTAAAGCAGCGCGGTAGCGGGGCGAGGATGAGTCATCGCCCAAATCAAAGCGTCCGCGTGGGCGGCCTGGCAAATGAATTGTGCCTGGTGAGCGGAGTGGCTCCAGCCCGAACCAACGTGAGGAGATTCTAATCCTCAACGAAAGCAAACATAGCTCCTGGCATTGACTGCTCGAAGGTAAACGGGAGGGCTGCCGTGCAACGGTTCCGCCCACGTTCGGCAGGCGGGACAGTCGGCACATGCTCCCGGACGGCGTGTCCCCAATACTGGTGACTGGCAGCAGCCGCGGCGGAGCGTATTGTGAGGACGTGTTAGCCGCACTCCGTTCTCGAGTGTGGCTTGTGTTAAGAGGCCGGACCTGTTGTCCGGCCTTTTTGTTTTTAATGGGTTGCTGGCTGATTGGAGCCGTTCGCCAGAGGCGGGAGAACGGTGCCACGATGCGGATCAAGGCGAGCGAGGAAGCCTCAGCCTGGTCTTTGAAGCGGGGGCCCGCGTCCGGGAGCCCTCCCGGGATGGCTCTCCGTGCTACCCGTCGTGCTGGTTTGCCGGTCCGGCACTGAATGCGTCTGAGCGGTTTCCGCTACGGGCCGCAGAACCCGGACTTGCGCAGTTGAAAAAACTCGCGCGCCTGACCAAACGGTAATCGCACCTGGCGCCACTCGTTGCTCGTGACCACCGGACCCCCATGCCGCATCCAACCAACCGTCGGTGGCAGTTCGTCGGCATAATGGAGCGTCCACCCGCTGTAGCCGGCGGACCAGACGAGCAGCCAGTCCGCGCCGGAAGGTTGCACCGCCAATAGCGGGAGGAGACCTTGAGGGTCTTCGCTCACCGCCGTCAGTTCGAGGTCCAGACTCAAGTCCGTGCTGTTGGTGCGGAACTGGTGGATTTCCACGGCGAGCACATTCGTTCCCGTCAGCAGGCCGAGCGGTGGCGTGCGGCGTTTGAAGAAGGTCGGTTCTTCGACGCTGGTGACGTCCACGAGCGCGGTGTTCGTCGGTTGAATCGCCCCAGCTGGCAAGTTCTCGCGGAAAAGTTCCTGCCCATTGAGATACACGACCGCGCCATCGTCACGGCGCAGGCGGAACACGAGATGATTTACCACGGTCGCATCCTCCACCGTAAACGGCCGCCGGAACCACGTCGTCAGATGGCGATTGTTGGGGTCCGGCCCGTGGCTGACGATGGTGGCTTCGCCGCCAACGCCGTAGCCGAGCCGCGACCGGCCGGTCTTCCATGTGCTGTCATCGAAGTTTGCCGTCGTCCAGTTGGCGGCAGGCGCGACACCGTTATCCAGAAATTTCCAAACCGATCCGGTCGCGACGAGCGTGTAACTGTTCAACGCGTCCGACATCGCCGTGAAGTCCAGGCCGCTCGCGCCGGGGCCGAACGTGACCGGGTTTTCAAACCCCGCGTTGAGCACGTTGAAACCTTCGTAAACCGCTGTCATCGTCTGCCGGCCTGCTGCCACGCGGCTGACGCGATACGTGCCGTCGCTGTCCGAGTAACTGAAACGGCCGGGGCCCGCCTTCACCAGTACGCCCTCGACCGGCGTGCCGGCGCGCAACACGCGACCGGCGGCGAGAAAGGTCGTGACCGTACCGACGCGCAGGACAACCGAGGCGCTTGCGGTGCCGCCCTTCATGTCGGTGACGGTGCAACGCGCGACGTACTCGCCGGCCGTGTTCCACACGTTCGCCACCATGGGCGCGTTGGTGCCGAAGCTGAGGTCGCCGAAATCCCAGTAGTAGGCCAGCGCGTCGCCGTTGGCATCCAACGCGGTGGCCTGCAATATCACCGTCGCCCCCACTGCGACCGTCGTTGCGCTGGCAGAAATGGCGACGATGGGCGCGACGTTGCCGGGAAAGGGGCCGCGGTTTACGGCCACGTCAAGTGTCTCAGGCGTCGTGCCGATCTTGCCCAGCGTCGTGATGTGCAGATCCAGGCAACGATCCGAAAAGGTCCGCCCGATGACCACCGCGCCGTCCGTTCGACCCGTGGGCGTGCCGGGCGTGGTGTCCAGCAGCAGCGTGTTGGTGGCGTCGTTGCCGGCCCAGCGGAGGCTGGCGCCGTTGGTGACCCAACGGTTGGGCGCGTTCGTGAAGAACTGGCGAAATTCGACCCAATAATTCTGTGCCGAGGTCCGCGCAATTCGCAACGCGCGCGGGCCGCCTGCCGCCGGATGGTCATGCGCGGCGATGCGATACACGCCGTTGCTTGTCACCCACGGCGCATCCGCGTCGGGAATCCAGCCGAGCAACTGTTTGAAGCGCGCGTTGAAATGGCTGGTGCTGCCGCCCGGCACGCCCATCGAGTCGAACGGGTCGCCGTATTCGTCCTGGCTGCCCGGCCCGATGCTGCTCTGGTCGCCAGTGGCCCAGAAACTCGCATGGGGCAATCCGAAGTTGTGTCCCAACTCGTGCCCGATGACGCCGACATTGAAATTGCTGTTGGCCACCCACACGCCGGGACCGCCCACGTAGGCGATGCCGCCAAACACCGACGTCGGCCGCGCGGTGGTGAGCACCAGATCGAGGTCGAAGTTGCCGACCGGGTAGCCAGCGACTCTGGCGGTCTGGCGGCAATCCTCGATGAGCTTTTCAAAATTGTCGTTGTATGCGCCCGATGGTTCCGGCAACCGCAACAACTCGGTCACCGTCGAACCCGCGCCCGCCAGTGCGAGGGGCATCTGCCCGTAGGACATGTCGCGATAGAAATTGTTCAGGCCACTGATCAAATCAGCGGCGGCGTTGGATGACAGCGGCGCGTTGGTGAAATCGGCGAAATCAACGCGATAAAGCAGCAGACGCTTTTCACCCAGCGGCGAAGGCGGATACGGGATGCCCGCGCCCGCCAGCAGTGGCACGCTTGGCGGTGCAAAGGGCACACAAGCGCAGGTGAACGCGGCGGCGGTGGGCGCGGCGGGCGGCGAATCAACCTCGGCGGTGAGGTTGGGCGCCAGGTTGGGCTTCGCCGCTCCCACCTGAACGCGAACCACGGCTGAAGCCGTCGCCTGTACGAGTGTCCCACCAGCGATGGGAGCAGCGACGAGGCACAGTGGCAGGCCACACGCCACACACCACACCGTGATCAGCCGGCCCAACAGGCGGCCAAACTTCAAGGATGCACCGCAGTGGATTGGGAAGTTTAAGGACACGCATCTTCATACTTTAGAAGTTCGATATTGTCAGCCCGAAATCTTCGCCAATCCAGTTCCAGCACCCGCTCGACAGTTTCGCGCCGGTTGCCTAACCTGTGCCCATGTCCGCGCCAGTAATCGAGCCGCTTCCGCCGCAGGTGATCACCGAACTCCGCGCCATCGTCGGCCCGGAAGGCATCATCACCGGCGACGATGAACTGCTGGTTTACGAATGCGACGCCTACACGTTGGAGAAGCATCCACCGGGGGTCGTGGTGCTGCCGCGCGACACCGCGCAGGTTGCCGCGGTCGTCAAACTTTGCGCGCGGCATCGCCTGCCCATCATCCCGCGCGGCGCGGGCACAAGCTTGAGCGGCACCGTGCTGGCCGTGACCGGCGGCGTCATGGTCGCGCTGACGCGGATGAACAAAATTCTCGACGTGGATTATCGCAACCGCCGTGCGCTCGTTGAGGCCGGTTGCGTGAACGCCTGGGTGACCAACGCGGTGAAGGCCCGCGGTCTGTTCTATGCGCCTGACCCGTCCAGCCAGTCCGCCTGCACCATCGGCGGCAATGTGGCGACCAACTCCGGCGGTCCGCACACGCTCAAATACGGCGTCACCACCAACCACATCTTGGGATTTGAGTTGGTCCTGCCCGACGGCGAGGCCGTCTGGCTCGGCACCACTCCCGAGGGCGGTGAAGACGTGGACGGCTACGATTTGCGCGGCGCGGTGATTGGCTGCGAGGGAATGTTCGGCATCGTCACGCGCGTTCTGCTGCGGTTGGTGCGCGCACCGCAAGCCTTCAAGACATTGCTCGGTGTGTTCGAGAGCGTGGACGACGCCAGCGAGACCGTGAGCGACATCATCGCCGCCGGCATCGTGCCCGGCGCGGTGGAGATGATGGACCAGCTAATCACGCAAGCAGTGGAAGCCGCCTACCACTTCGGCTTCCCGCTGGACGCGGGGGCGGTGCTGATCGTGGAATTGGACGGGTTATCCGCCGGACTGGAGCGTCAGGCGGAGCGCGTGATCGAACTGTGCAAAAAACATCGCGCCCGCGAAGTGCGCCTTGCCCGGACGGAACAGGAACGCGCCGACTTGTGGAAATCGCGCAAGCGGGCGTTCGGCGCGATTGGCCGGCTCAGTCCCAACTTCATCACGCAGGACGGCGTGGTGCCGCGCTCGAAGCTGCCGGAGATGATGCGCTTCATCCGCGAGTGCAGCGAGCGGCACGGCCTGCGCATCGCCAACGTTTTTCACGCCGGCGATGGTAATCTGCATCCGCTCATCCTCTACGATGAACGCGACGCCGACCAGGTGCGCCGTGCGGTGGCCGCCGGCGATGACATCCTGACGCGGTGCGTCGAGATGGGGGGGAGCGTGACCGGCGAGCACGGCATCGGCGTGGAGAAGATGGATTTCATGGCGAAGCAATTCTCCAAGGACGACCTCGACGCGATGCGGGCGTTGCGCGGTGTGTTTGATCCGGAAGGCCGGTGCAACCCGCACAAGATGTTCCCCGGCTCGAAGCGGTGCGGTGATTTCGTCCTGAAGAAGCAGGCGGCGGCGTAAAGCGGGAAGGAAACTCCCCGTCACCCGGCCGTGTGCTGCCAGCTTTCGCAGGAGGCTTCCAGGCAGCTCTCGATGCGGTCCATGACGGCGGTTTCGTTGAACCGGCTCAAGACTTCCTGCTGCGCGTTGTCCGCGATCTGACAGCGCCGATCGGGTTGCGCCTGGAGTTCCTGCATCCGGCCCGCGAGCGCGGCGGCATCTCCGGCTGGGTAGGTGAGGGCATTTTCGCCGTGGCGAAAGAGTTCGCCCGCGCCGCCCATCGCCGTGCCGATGACCGGAAGGCCGCAGGCCATTGCTTCCAGCGGCGCCACGGAGAACGGCTCGTTCCATTCGCTCGTGTGCAGCAGTGCGTCGTGCTTGCGGTAGATGCCCAGCCACTCCCTGGCACCGGTGGGCGCGCTGGCAAACTCCACTGGAAGCTTGTGCATGGAAACATAGGAGCGCAGCCCGGCGATGAAGTCCGAACTGCCGCGGCCGTGGATGCCAAGGGTCGCGGGCAGGTTGTTCGCGCGGAGAATTTCCAGCGCGCGGACGGCGGTGACCGCGCCGCTCCGTTCGTCGAGCCGGCCCACGACGAGAAACTTCTGCACGGGCGCGGACGGAGGTTTGATGTCGCCGACGAACAAGTTGGTGGGGATGCCCGGATAAATCACCTCGCCGTGGCTCACGCGGAAACCCGCGTGCTCGGTCAACGTCTTGAGCGCGTCGCTGCAAAAGTAAACCCGGTCGAAACGGAATGCGGGAACGGAGTTGGGCTGCACAGCGGCCAATGTATCGCCGTCGCCATAAACGAGCGGCACCCGCTCGAAGCCTTTCATCATCCGAGTGGGTGCAATGTCGTCGAGTGCGTTGCGCTGGCCGGAGGTTTCCAAAAGCGTGCGGTGCGCGTTTTGCAAGGCCGGGCCGCTGGGACGGTTCCACCAGCGCAGCCACGCGTCTTCGCGCACGCCGGCGGCCAGCCAGTCATCGGCGACGTCATAGACCGTCGGGCGGCGGGACAGGCGCAGGCCGAAGATGAGCGATTTGGAAAGCCCCTTGAGGCTGAAGACGTGAATCACATCCGGCTCGAACTGCTCGATGGTCTCGCGCAACGCGAGGTGGTTCTGCATCTCCAGCCGTCGCAGTTCGCCATAACCTGTCACGGTGGGATGCTCGTACACGCCGTTGAGCAACAGCCGCCGTTCGACTTCACCGCCGCGCTGCTCCTGCTTCGTCCCGTGGATCGAGGTAAGCACGCGGATCGTGTGGCCGCGCAGGCGCAGTCCCTCGATCAGATTCTGGCAGCGGAAATCGTAGGTGCCGGCGTGGTTGGGTGGATAGAGATTGGTAAGGGCGAGAATTTTCACGTTGCGCGCCAGCACAGTAGGGGGCGCGGGCGGGGTGTCAACAGCCGCCGCGGCGCGTCACTCCTTCACCGGCAGAACGTGGATCGCCTTGATCACCAACTGCACCGTGTCACCCACCTTGAGGCCGAGTTCCTGCACCGACTCGGTCGTAAGCACCGAAGCCATCTGCGCGGGCGTCGTCACGTCGAATTTCACCAGCGACATGATCTGATCGCTCTGCACCGAAATGACTTTGCCCACGATTTTATTTCTGGCTCCGTATTTCATAAGCTGTTCACTTTCGTTGCCGGCTACTTCGCGGCGAGGGCTGCCTCGATAGCGGCGGTCACTTCCGGCGCGCCCGGCGCGATGCGTGGCTCGAAGCGCTTGATGATCTTGCCGTCGGGGCCGACGAGGAACTTCCCAAAGTTCCACTTGATGTCGCCGGGAAACGGCGACGACTCGCCGGCCAGCGCGACATACAACGGATGCCGCTTGGAGCCGTTCACGTCCAACTTGTCGAAGAGCGGGAAGCTCACACTGTACTTGGAAGAACAAAACTCCTTGATCTCCGCGTTGCTGCCCGGTTCCTGGCCGCCGAACTGGTTGCACGGAAAACCCAGCACCGTGAAGCCCTTGCCCTTGTATTTCTGCTGCACGGCTTCAAGCGCCTTGTATTGCGGCGTCAATCCGCATTTCGAGGCAACGTTCACAATGAGCAGCACCTTGCCCTTATAGTCTTTGAGCGAAGCGTCCTTGCCATCAATGTCCTTGATGGCAATTTCGTGAAGGGAGGCCGGGCGGCCGGGGATGGTTTGCATGAGCAACAAGGAGACAACCAGTGCGAATAGTTTCATGGACACGGAGCATGATGCGCAGCCGTGGAGTTGTCAAACGTCCGTTGCCCGGCGTCCGTTGCCGCCAAACTGACGCGAAAAAAACGATTTACAATCCGGCCATACCGCGCTTTAGTTTCCGCCCTGACGGCTGGCCCGTCAGCCTGGTTCGGGGTCATAGCTCAGTTGGTAGAGCGTCTCGTTCGCAATGAGAAGGTCTGGGGTTCGAATCCCCATGGCTCCACCAGTTTTTCGCAAGCGAGGTTGCTCATCAGCGGATGACTTCCAAGACTAATCCGCCGGATCTGACATTGACTTGCGCGAGAGCAACCGGTGTCATGCGTCGCATTGATGAAGTCAGAAATAACGGATAGTTCTTCACCCGCCGCCGACCAGCCGAAAACTTTTGGGGGTAGGCTGCTCGGCTCAACCCCCGTGGTCATGACGGTCGTCGCCACGTTGATGGCGGGATTGTCCAGCAGTGAAATGACCCGCGCCCAGTACGATCGTTCGCTGGCCGCGCAGCAACAGTCCAAGGTCGGCGACCAATGGAGTTTCTTTCAAGCAAAGCGGCTGCGCGGCGCCACTCTGCGCGCCAGCCTGCAATTGCTTCAGGCCACCACGGATATCAGCCCGCTGGACGGAAACACACTGCGACAAGTCGCGGGCACAACGGTGTCCGAACCCAGTCTGGCCGCTACCATCGGCTTCCTCCTGAGTGGAGATCTGCCGGCTTCGCCGGCCCAATCCGTAACCCCGCCGGCGATCAAGTCCTGTCTGGAAGCCATCGCCGCCGGACAAACCGAGACGGAAGTGAGCGCGCTGCTCGCCGACCTGTCGCTGGCGGCGGTGGACACCGCGATCCTCACCGCGCAGGAGGAGACGCGCGCTTTCGAAAAAACCGTCTCGCCCACCACACAACTCATTGACGGGCTGGAAAAACAAATCATGGCGGGACTGGCCACGACAAGGGAGACGATTCGCCCGCTGGCGCGCAATTTCACGGCCGCCCGGATGCGTTACGACGCTGCTCGTTACGACGCGGAAGCGCGTTACAACCGGACCATCGCCGAGCTTTACGAATTGAAGGTGCGCCTCAGCAACATCTCCGCTGAACGCCACCATCTGCGCAGCCAGCGCTTCTTCTTCGGGATGTTGGGCGCGCAAGCGGCGGTCATCCTGGCAAGCTTCGCCCTCGCGGTTCAGCGCCGCAATTTGCTCTGGGGTTTCGCGGCTGGCCTCGGCCTGACGGCGGCGGGCTTTGGCGCCTACGTTTACATGTACGTCTGAGCCGGTCGCCGAAGTTTCGGTCGTGTTGGTTACGCAATTAACTTCGCCACTACTTTCCCGGCCACGTCGGTGAGCCGGAAGTCGCGGCCCTGGAAACGGTACGTCAGTTTCTCGTGGTCCAGTCCGAACAGGCGGAGCAGCGTCGCGTGGAAATCATTCACATGCACCGGGTCTTTGGCCACGTTCCAGCCTAGCTCGTCCGTCTCGCCGTAAATCTGTCCGCCCTTCACGCCGCCGCCGGCCAGCCAGCCGCTGAACGCGAACGGATGATGGTCGCGCCCGGTCACGCTCGAGAAGGCGGGGCGGTTTTCGCCCAAGGGCGTGCGGCCAAATTCGGAACAACAGACGACCAGCGTGCTGTCGAGCAGTCCGCGTTGCTTGAGGTCCTTCAATAGCGCGCCGATCGGCTGGTCCACCACGCGGCAGTTGAAAAGCAGGTCGCTGTTCAGATCGTTGTGATGATCCCACGACGCGTGATGGATGCTCACGAAGCGCACGCCCCGTTCCACCATGCGCCGCGCCAGCAGGCAGCTTCGCGCGAACGTCTTGAAACTGTCCGCTCCCCCGCCCCGCTGCGTCTTCAGCCCGCCTGCGTCGCGGTCCACGCCGTAGGCATCCAGCGTCGCCTTGGATTCACGCGTCAAGTCCGTCAACTCCGGCGCGGCGGTTTGCATCCGCGCCGCCAGTTCATACGCGGCGATACGGCTGGCGATTTCCGGATCGCCCACGACCTTCTGCCGCATCTGGTTCAGGTCGCGCAACGCATCCAGACCGTAGTGACGCATCTCGGCGGTGACGCCCGGCGGGTTGTTCAAGTCGGGGACCGGCTCGCCCTGGTTGCGGAACACCACGCCTTGAAAGCGCGACGGCAAAAAGCCGCTGCCGAACATCGTGTTCCCGCCGCTGGGCACGCGGCCCGCCGCGAGCACGACGTAGCCGGGCAGATTTTGCGACGCGCTGCCGAGCGCGTAGTTGACCCACGCGCCGACACTGGGCCGCCCGAGTGTTTGCGTCCCGGTGTACATGAGCAACTCGCCGGGATGATGGTTGAACGCCTCCGTGTGCAGCGAGCGGACCAGCGCGATGTCATCCGCGCACGCGCCGAGGTGCGGCAACATGTCGGACATTTCCATCCCGCACTGGCCGTAGCGTTGGAACTTGTGCGGGCTGCCCAGCAGCACGGCGGAATCTTTTTGGAGGAAGGCAAAGCGCACGTTCTTTGTCAGCGACTCCGGCATCTTCTGGCCGTTCAACTCGTTCAACTTCGGCTTCGGGTCGAACAGATCGATCTGGCTCGTGCCGCCCTCCATGAAGATGAAGATGCAATGCCGGGCCTTCGCAGCGAAGTCGGGTGACGACGAGCGCGATGCGTCCGCAGCCAGAAGCCCATCGGCCTGGAGCAGTGACGCGAACGCGAGTCCGCCAACGCCGCTGGCGGCGGTGGCCAGAAAATCGCGTCGGGTCAATTGAATGATTTCGTGCGGCGACATGGCGTTTATTCCCGGGTGACGAACTCGTCCAGGTTCAACATCACCTGCGCGACAGTAACCAGCGCGGCGGCCTCGGCAACATCGGCCTGCTCCGGCTTCGCGTCACCCGCGACCCTGGCGGCGTCCGCGCACTGAACCGCCAGTCGCCGTTCGTCTTCATAAAGTTTTTCCAACCGCGCCAATTCCCTCGTACCCGGCTGCCGGCCCAGGCAGAGCACAAAGCCCTGGGAAATTTTCGCCCGCATGTCGGAGCCCGGCAACGCCCTCATCCGCCGCGCCAGCCCCTGCGCGCACTCGAAGAAAATTCCGTGATTCAGCAGCGTCAGCGCCTGGAGCGGCGTGTTGCTCCGCTCACGGCGCGGGCAACTCTCGGACGAGTTGGCCTGGTCGAAGGTCATCGCCGTGGGATACGGCACGGTACGCTGCGAGAAAATGTAGAGGCCCCGCCGATACCGCTCCGGCCCGGCGGAATCGTTCCAAACAAATGCGCCCGCCCCGCCGAGGACTTTGAACTCCGGCGGTGTTTGCGGACGAAAGCTTGGGCCGCCAATCTCCGGGTTCAACAATCCGCCGGCGGCAAGAAAGGTGTCGCGGACAATTTCCGACTCCAGCCGGAACCGGTTCTGCCGGGCGAGCAAAGTATTCAGCGGATCGCGCGTGTTCAACTCCGGGCGCGCATGGGAGGACTGGCGGTAGGCGGCGGATGTCACCATGAGTTTGATCATCGCCTTGCGGCTCCAACCGCGCTGCAAAAACTCCGTCGCCAGCCAGTCGAGCAGTTCGGGATGCGACGGCGGTTCGCCACGCGTGCCGAAATCCTCCGGCGTATTCACCAGACCGCGACCAAAGAGGTGTTGCCAGCAATAGTTCACGGCGACCCGCGCCGTCAGCGGGTTCGCGGACTCCACCAGCCAACGGGCCAAGTCCAGGCGGTCGGCGCCCGCTCCGCGCGGCCTGAACGGATGCAACACCGTAAGGGTGGCCGGCTGCACTTCTTCGCCGGGCCGGAGAAAATCCCCGCGAATGTGGACGCGCGTCGGCGGCGCGTTGGTCAGTTCCCGGAAGGCCTGCGCCTTCGCATTCCGGTCCCTGGTGTTGGGTGCGGAGATGTCCGCCTCCTGCGCCTGGTTGAAAAAGGCGTAGAACTGGAAGAACTCGCGCTGGCTGATCGGATCGTATTTGTGCGAGTGGCATTGCGCGCACCCGAGCGTAAGGCCCAGCCACACCGTGCCAGTGGTGGCCACGCGATCCACTTTGGCTTTGCAGCGAAACTCCTCGGCGTCCACGCCGTCCTCGTGGTTCATCAGCGTATTGCGGTGGAAACCGGTGGCAATCATTTGTTCGCGCGTGGCGTCGGGCAGCAAATCACCAGCAAGTTGTTCGACGGTGAACTGGTCGAACGGCTGATCGCGGTTGAAGGAATCGATTACCCAGTCGCGAAAGACGTAAGCGTGCGGACGCGGGTGATCAAGCTGGTAGCCCTCGCTGTCCGCGTAGCGCGCGAGGTCGAGCCAGTGCCGGCCCCAGCGCTCGCCAAAATGGGGCGAGGCAAGCAGCGAATCCACCAGGCGCTCGTAAACGTCCGGTCGGCGATCCGCAAGAAACGCGCGCACCTGTTCGGGTGTCGGCGGCAGTCCGATCAAATCGAGGTACAGCCGGCGCACCAGAGTGAAGCGGTCCGCCTCGGGCGACGGTTCCACGCCTTCGCGCTCCAGTTTCGCCAGCACAAAAGCGTCAATCGGATTGCGGGGCCAGCGGCGGTTCTCAACCTTGGGCGCGGGCGGACGCACCGGCGTGTTGAATGCCCAATGCTGGCCCGCAGCGAGGGACGCGTCGTCCGGCCACGGCGCTCCGGCGTCAATCCAGGCGCGGAGCCGCGCGACTTGATCGGTCGAGAGGCGTTCGCCCTTGGGCGGCATCACGTCGTCCTGGTCTGCCGTGATGAGGCGCGCGACGAGCGCACTCGCTGCACTGTTGCTGACGACGATGGCCAATTTTCCAGAATCGCCGCCGCGAAAAGCATCAGTCCGGCGGTCTAGCCGGTACCCGCTTTTCTGTTTTTTCGGGCCGTGGCACTCCAGGCAACGCTCGGCGAAGATCGGGCGAATGTCCCGGACATAATCAACCGTGCTCGCCGCCGTCCTCCACACAAACAGCATCCCAGCCAGTGCCTGACTCAGGCAAATGATTCTCAAGGCGGCGCGCATCGGTTCTTTCAGTTTTCAATTCTCACGCGCCGTTGGACGCACGCGGCGCGCGTTCTATTTCAGGCTGGCATCGAAACATGGGCGCATCCGACTCAGCTTCCATACCCGGGCTGAGCGAACTTGAATCCCATCTGCAGACGACTAACGACGAGCGCCCGGACCCGCCGGGCGAAATCTGGGCCGTCAACCAACTGGACCGCAGGGCACGGTGGATGAAAGTGAACTCACCGAACGGACAGTTGGTATTACGACAGGAGTCCTCGAATAGCGCCCGACCGGAGGCACACTCGGCGATGAAGCAACGATGACGGCACTCGGAACTCCAGCCGCCGGCGCGACGCGGCGGTACGCAGGGAACGACGCCGGTTGCCGTTGGATGCGCTCCTGCCTGGCCTGTGCGCGACGGGCGGCGGCGGCGCGAGCGGGGACTTCCGCCTGGTCGAGCAACTGGCGAACCGGCAGAGCCTCACAATTCTCAAGGGTCGGCGCGACAATCACCCAACCACGCAAAGGCTCACTCAAGGCAGCCAGTTGGCGGTTGGTCGAACGGAGGCCCGACGGATCGGTGACAACCGTGGAGACATACCGCACCGGAACGCGGTCAACGTAGGCAACGCTAGTGATGATCCGGGTTTCGAAGGCCGTGTAAACTCTCGGCATCGGCCCAGTTGAAGCGACATCCGCACCGCCCGCGACCAGATTCCACAACGCGAGAACCACACCGGCGAGGAGTTGCACTTGTCTGTTCCTCATGTTGGAAGGGTAGCCGTCAGCCGGGCCGGCACAAGTGGCAAGTTCGGTCACAAACTCATCCGGTGGAGGGCAATGGTTTCTCCTGACCGCCCATGGGTGGGACGTCTCCCGGCGCTGCCTTCGTCGGGCGAAAACTCGCCCACAACCGTAGCGGCAACAAACCCAGAGCCATGAAGAGCGCCTGGGTAGCGACGAAAATCATCAGCCACTTGAAAGCCGCGTCCATGAAACCATAGCTGTGCAATCCGATGCCGAGCATGTTCACGCCGAACCACGAGAAGCTCGTCACCACATTGCCGAACACGGCCATGTTCATCAGCCCGCGCTCACGCACCAACCCGCCCCAACGCGCATGGAGAATCGTTGCGTTCCACAGCACGATGATCAACGCGCCATTTTCCTTTGGATCCCAGCCCCAGAAACGGCCCCACGACTGATCGGCCCAGATGCCGCCGAGCACGGTGCCCGTGAAGCTGAACAGCGTGGCGAAGCAAAGAATGCCGTAAACCATGCGGGTGAGAATTTTGGCAGTCTCCCCGGCGAGATGGCGGGTGAACACGCCCAGCACGATGAACAGGATGGCGATCAAGCCCGCCACGTACGTCGAAGCGTAGCCCAGCGTGATGACCGTGACGTGCGTGGCCAGCCAGAAATTCGTATCCAGCACCGCGCGCAGCATCTCCATCGTATCGCCGCCCATGGACAGGTTGTGCGCGATGATGAGGGTGATGAAACCCGCCAGCGACGCCACCGCGCTGCCGATTCCGATCTTGAAAATGCGCTCCAGGATGAGCCCCAGCAACACCGCACCCCAGCCGATGAAGATGGCGGAGGAATAGAGGTTCGTCACCGGCGGACGCCCTTCCAAGACCATGCGAAACACCAGGCCGAACGTGTGGATGACCCACGCCAGCGCGATCAGGTAGAACGCCGAACGCCGGAACATCTCCGACCAACGCGCCCACGCCACCGTGGCCAGCGCGGCACACGCACAGAGGAAGGCGAAGATGTAAGCAATCATCGCCCGCATGAAGGGCAGCAGGTTGTTGAAGAAAAATTCGTTGCGGCTCTTGCGCAATTCCGGCGCGAGTTTCCCGGCCAGCCATTGGCGGTATTCTTCCACGGCACGATTGAACGCGTCGGGTTTGTCCTGGCGATATGCGCTGGCCATCTGCGCGTAATAATTCATGGCCGGATGCACCTCGCCGCCACGGATGACCTCCATCAGGTTCGCTCCTGCATTCTGCCAGTTGTCGCGCGAGACTTCCGGCTGGGCCGGCGGGACGATCAACGGCAGCGCCATCTGCTCGACGAGATAATAGTGCTGGGCCGGTTTGGCGAAACGGTCGAGGGCCTCCTTGTCGAACTCCTTCCCCTCCTGCTGCGCGCGCACGGCGGCCATGCCGGCGGGAACGGACTGCTTGAATTCGGCCAATTCTTTGGCGAAGTCATCCGAAACCTCGGGCCGCAAGCTGTTCTTCAACCGCTCGTAGATGGTCAGGCCACGCTCCAGGTTGGCGAGTTGCTTTTGCACGGGCGTCCAAAGTTTGTCATCCACCCCGTTGAGGCGTTTGGCCTGCTCGTGGATTTCCGGCCGCACCGGCTTGAGTTCGGCGTAGGTGAAGTAGTGCAGGCCGGATTTCTCGGTGCCTTTGCCTTCCAGCTTGAACTCACCCAGCAACTCCGGGTGATGAATCAGAAAAATGTTGCGCGCGTCCGCCTGCTCCGGCCGCACGAGAACTTCAAGCAGCCATTCGCCGGGACGCAGCTTCTTGGGATGCTTCCAAAACTCCCACGCCTTCTTTTCCGCCAGCGGCACGTCCTGGGTGTTGCGGATTTGCAGCAGTGAATTACGCCCCACGGAATCGAGCGGCTGCACGCGTCCGTTGAGCAGCGCAGGCAGCCTGCCGAACTCGCGCGTATGAAAACCGGTTTCAGCGCGCGGGCGGAGCGCCTGAAGCGCCTCGGCGGCGAACAGTGCGACCAGCAACCAGGGCAAGGTCCGGCCAAGGGTCGAAAACATTTTCATGCGGTCCTCCGTTTCATGGCGAAGCCAATCAGGTGCGTCATAAACTGCACGATCAAACCGAGCGCCACGAGCACGCACGCCAGATACGGCGTGAGCCAGCCCGGATTGCGCACCACTTGCAGAATCGTCACCGTCGGATCCTTGTCGTCAAACCCGGCCTGGTAGTACGTCTCTCCACCGTACCGCAGCGGGTTGTTCATCCAGATTTTCACTTCACGATCCTCGCGGGTCGCCGGGTTTTGCAGGCGAATCACGCTGGAGAAATTCTTCGGAATATCGGTGCCCTTGTATTTGTCGTGGGCGAAGTCCTGCAAGGTGATGCTGTGCGCCTTGTAGTGGCGGGTGAAGCGCAGGGCCAGTTGATAAACCTTGTGGTCGTTGGTGAACGTCTGCGGCTGGCCGATCTGGCTCGAAACGAGCCAGGTGCCCAGCGATTCGTTTCCCTTGAGCACTTCGATCACGGCGCTGGGCAGGTTGCGCTCGTCCATCTTGGCGGTCACCGGCAGGTTGCGGACGTGAACGCCCACGCCCACGCCTTGAGTGGCGTCGGCAGGCACCGTTCCGTTTGCGGGCTTGCCGAGGATGTCGGTGTTCGGCCAGTGGCGTTTGACTCGAAGGGTCACCGGGAGCTTCGGGTGGCGGATTTCCTTCTGGGCCGCAACGAGTGATTCGGGAATGGCGATGACCTCGTCCTGCTGCGTGTCCGACATGTCAACGACCACCAGTTCGTTGGCGTGGAAGTCTTGCGAGAAATTCTTCGATTCCCCCTCCGCCAGCCGCATCGCGCTCTCGGTCGAAAGCACGTCGGTGAGCAACTGGCCGAGCAGCAGCAGGATGATTCCGGCGTGCGTCAGGTTGATGCCGATTTTTTTCCTCGTGAACTTGAACCGCTTGGCGTGTGCGGAGAACAAGTTCACGAGCAGCAGGCTGCCCAGCAGATAGCCGCCGGGGAACACCGGCAGCTTCATGCCCGCCGCCGGCGACCACCAGATGAAGAAGCTCTTGAAGTACCGCGCTTGCGCCTGGTAAAGCCCCTCGTCCACCTGCGCCAGCGTGCCGATGAACACCAGCAACGTGCCCAGGCAGAGCAAGGCCACGGTCAGCTTGAGTGAGGTGAAAAGGTTGATGACGCGGTCAAACATTGGGGTAGCGCACGGTTTGGACAAATTTGATGAAAGCCGCCTTCTCGCGCTCGGCGACGGACTCATCGCCCAGCATCTTGTAAAACCAGGTGCTGCCACCACGCGGCACGATCACGCCGAGCAGTCGCACTTGCTTCCCGGTCGCCTTGCTGGTCCCGGTCATATCCACCAGCGTTGCCTTGCCGCCTGATGCGTCGAGCGACGTGACCAGCTTGGCAAGCTCCGCCTCCCCCACGCCCGCCAGCCCGATCTGGCCGCGCCAACGATTCACGTTCGCCAGCAACCCGCCGGTGTCGCCGGGGAAGGAACTGACCGTGATTTCCGTCTTCGTCCCCGCGTCGCCGGTCACGAGAAACTTGGCGAGGACCATCTGCGTGGGCGGTTGTTCTTGCCAGCCACCGGGCACGTCCCACTGCGGCAGGCCGGCAGCGGCGGGCGGCGGTTCGGCGGTGCTTGAATGGGCGGCGTTAGCGTCTCCCTCGTGGAAGGTGATTGATTTGAGAAAATCCAAAAACGCGGGGCGCTGCTCGGCGACCAGCGCGGCGTCCCCCGCCAGTTTGAAAAACCACGTCTTGCCGCCGCGCGGCAAGACGGCCACCAGCGTGCGCACCTTGCGCGCCGCTTCGCTCGCTGCTTCCGCTCCGAACACGTCGAAGAGCTTGGCCGCCGCCTCGCCGACGGTGACGCGCTCCATGTATTTGGACAACTCCACCTCTCCGATTGGCGCAAGCCCCACCTGGCCGCGCCAAAGATTCACGAAATCCAGATCCGTCCCGCCCAGACTTGAAAACGGCATGACGGCGACTTCCGCCTGTTCCGTGTCCTTGCCCTGGATGGAGAAGTTCGCCACGCGCATCTGGGTGCCCGGCTGTTCGGTCCAGCCCGCCGGGACTGTGTAGTGAACGTCTTCGGCGGGTTCCTCATGCGGGGAGGTGCGCGCGGTTTCCACCGGTGGTTTCTCCTTCAGGATTTTGTAAACGCGAATCTCCTCCTGGCCACACCCGGCCAGCCAGAGCGCGGAGCACAAAACCGCCGCGCCTCGCTGAACGAACGAGGTGGGGCGGCCGGATGTCGCGAAATTCATTCTCATGTTTGTACTGGGCCTCGAAACTGGCGGCAAGCCGTTTGGACGGAAAGTTCGACGCGAGCCGGAAACATTTGTTCAGATGGTGCCGTCGCAGCCAAATGAAACGAGCGACGACATCTTCGGTCTGGTGCAAACCATCCAACCCGCGTATGGATTGAACCCGCATCCTTATGAAAACAGATTTGTCCGTGCCACCGCCACTAATTCCGCGCCGCGAGGCGTTGCGCCAAATGAGTGCGGGCGCGCTGCTTGCCGCCGGGTTGTGGCCCGGGGCGTTGCGTGCCGCGGCCAAAGGTGGCTCCAACTCGTTTCGCTTCATCGTCGTCAACGACACGCATCTCCAGAGTCCCCAATGCGCCGCCTGGCTGGAGAGCGTGGTGGCGCGGATGAAACTGGAACGCGCGGAGTTTTGTCTGCTGGCGGGAGATTTGGTGGAGGACGGAGGCCGCGAGCATCTCGCCGCCGCGCGCGACGTCTTCAAGGGGCTGGGCGTGCCGGTTTACACGCAGATCGGGAACCACGATTATCTGACGCAGACGGATCGGACGGCCTATGAGAATTTGTTTCCGAAGCGGCTCAACTATTTCTTCAAAAACCGCGGCTGGCAGTTTGTCGGCCTGGACAGCAGCGACGGCAAGCGTTACGAGGACACGGACATCCAGCCCGCCACGTTGCGCTGGGTGGACGACAACCTGCGCAAACTGGACAAGCAATTACCACTAGTCATCTTCACGCACTTCCCGTTGGGCGCGGAGGTGAAATACCAGCCTTGGAACGCAGATGATTTGCTGGCGAGGTTCGAGACGTTCAATGTGCGAGCGGTGTTCAGCGGGCACTTTCACGGTTTCACGGAGCGCAGCGCTGCGGGGACGGTGTTCACGACGAACCGCTGCTGCGCGCTCAAACGCGGCAATCACGATGGCACGAAGGAGAAAGGCTACTTCGTCTGCACCGCGAGCGACGGGCAGATCACGCGCGCGTTCGTTGAGTGCAAGACGCCGGCGTAGGGGGTGAATTCGCCATCAGCCGAGTAAACTCTCAGGCATCCCCGAGCTGCGGATTCTCCATGAACGCGTAGCAGAGCATGTGGCAGATGCCCATCTGCGCGTCTTCGACGCGACCGTAGTGCGTGGAGTTGATGACGAGCACGGTGTCGGCAATGTCAGCGACCTTGCCGCGTTTGCCGCCGACCAGGGCGATGGTGTGGAGTCCGGTCTTCTTCGCCCATTCGACGGCGCGCACCACGTTGGGCGAACTGCCGCTGACGCTGAGGGTGAGCACGATGTCGCCCGCCTGACCGTAGTTCATCAACTGGCGGAGGAAGACGTCCTCATAGGTGTAATCGTTGCCCAGCGCCGTCATCCAGCTCACGTTGTCGTTGAGCGAGAGCACGCGGAAGCGGCGGTTGATCTTGTCGGAGGAACCTTTGCCGAGATCGGTGGCGAAATGCGAGGCGTTGGCCGCGCTGCCGCCGTTGCCGAACACGAAAATCTGCCGATCCTCCTTGATCGCACGCTGGAGCCTTTCAATCAATTGCGCCACGGCATCAATGGAAATCGAATCAAGCGCGGCCTTCTGCGCCTTCACGTAGTCGTTGATCCAGTTCTTCATGGGCGGAATATTGCAAACTCCAGCGGGGGAGGATAGCGGGAAATTTTCAGCGGCAGGTCAGGTCACTCGCGTTCGCTCGTGAACCGTTGTCGCGCCGCAACCAGGCAACCAACTGGCACGGTGTCTTCACCCAGCGCGGCCAGGCGCAGCCGCGGACCGGGCTGGAAGATTTCCATGACGAACGCCGGCAACGCCTCCGCCACCGCCGCGCGCAACGGTTCGCCCAGCAGCGTGAGTCCGCCGCCGAGCACGATCACTTCCGGGTGAAACAGGTGCGTGACGTGCGACAGGCCGAAGGCCAGGTCAGTGGCGACCTCCTTGAGAAGCCGCCACGCCGCCAGGTCGTTCTCACGGAGCGCGCGGTCCAGGTGCAGCGCTTCGCCGCCCGGCGTGTCACCGATCAACTCGCACAACAGGCTCGGCGAGCCTTCGGCCTTGAGCCGCCGGATGCGCGCGTCCACCGCCCAGCCGGAACAGCGCGACTCCACGGTCGTCCCATCGCGGTCCAGTCGGAGGTGGCCGATCTCAGCTTCGCCGGGTCGGGCGCCGTGAAAAATCCTCCCGGCCACCACCAACCCACCGCCCACTCCGCTGCCGAGGGTGACGTAGCAAACGGGATTGGCACCCTGTCCCGCCCCGCGCATGGCCTCGCCCAGCGCGCCCATGTTCGCGTCGTTGTCCACCCGCACGAGGCAATCCGTCCGCGCGCCCACCCATTCACCCAGTTCAAAATCTGACCAGCCGGCAATATGATGCGAACAGGCCACGCGCCCCGTGCGCCAGTCCACCGGTCCGCCAAAACCAACCCCCACGGCAAGCGGTTCCCACGAACGGCTCAACTCAACGAGCGCCCGTTCGATGCGCTGGCGAATGCCGGCGGCACCGTGCCGCCGCTCGACCGTATAACGCAACCGCTCCAGGACGCGGCCCGTGTCGTCGCCAGCGACGAGTTGCAGTTTGGTGCCGCCGATTTCGATGCCGAAGTAGGCTGGTTGCATGATTCTTCCTGCCACCCATCAAACAGATTGAAGCGCAAATCTCAAGCGAAACACTCATGTCCAAACACGATTGGACCGAACGTGCAAACTCTGGAGCTTCTCTTGAGTTTTGAACTTTGCACTTTGAACTTTCCCTGCGGATGCACAAAACTCCAACCGCCTTGAACATGACCCGTTGCCTGCCCTCGCTTCATGACCGCTCCCGCACTGCGTGACGCGCGATTCAAACCGCGCAATCTGCTGGGGGTGCTCGCGTTTCTGCGGAAGTATCCGGGACAGGTCGCGCTCTCGCTGTCGCTGCTGCTGGTCAACATCAGCATCGAGATGACGCTGCCGCAGATCCTCGGCAACGCCATCAACGGCCTGCGCCAGCACGCCGCCACGGGCGCGGCGTTTTCGCCATGGCCGTTGGTCGGTCTGTTCCTGGCGCTCGCGCTCGTGCGCGCCGGCGTGGGCCTGGTGCTCGGTCCCATCCGCAACCGCGCCATCCAATCCACGCTCGGTGATCTCCGCGCCGCCGTCTATAATGCGCTGCAACGCCTCGCCTTCACCTACCATGACCGCACGAACACCGGCGAACTCATCTCGCGCGCCACGACCGACATCTGGCGGCTCCAGGATTTCCTCTTTGCCTGCCTGCTCCTGAGCGCCGACATCGTCGTGTCCTTGGCGGCCACGACGTTTTTGATCTTCACCATTAACGCGACCCTCGGCGGACTGGCGCTGGCAACGATGCTCCCCACCATCGCGCTCATCGCTTTCTACGCGCGCAAGCTCCAGCCCCAATGGCGCAATGTCCACGACCTGCATGGCGCGATGACAACCGTGATCCAGGAAAACATCGCCGGGGTGCGCGTGGTGAAGGCGTTCGCACGCGAAACCGGCGAGGTGAAAAAATTCCGCGACCGGAAGGAAACCTATCTCGGCACGCTGCTCGCCACCGTGAACTACTGGGCCGCGCGCGTACCGCTGGCGCAGTTCATTTACGGCCTCAGCACGCCGCTGGTGTTGTGGATCGGCGGGCGGCAGGTCATCCACGGCGAACTGCTCATCGGCGATCTGGCGAAGGTGGTCTTCTACCTCATGGCCATCGGCCACCGCATCGGCCTAGTCGGGCAGTTCACCAACATTGTGCAAAACGCCAGCGCCAGCGCCGAGCGCATCCTCGAAATCATCCACGAGCCGCAAATCATCAAGAGCGGACGGCGGGCGTTGCCGGCGGGTCGCGGCGAAGTTGTCTTCGAGAACGTCAGTTTTCATTACGGTGGTGACCCGGCGGGGGCGCCCAAGCGCGCCACCCTGCATGAAGTCAGTTTCACCGTCCCGTCCGGTCACACCGTCGCCATCGTCGGCCCCACCGGCTCCGGGAAAACGTCGCTGGTGAATTTGATCCCGCGCTTCTACGAACCGACGGGCGGGCGCGTGCTCGTGGACGGCGCGGACGTGCGCGAGCTGGACCTCAACCAACTGCGTCGCAATGTGAGCGTGATCTTCCAGGAAACGTTTCTCTTCAGCGCCAGCGTCGCCGAGAACATCGCCTATGGCAAACCCCAGGCGACCCGCGCGGAGATCGAGCAATGCGCCCGCGCCGCGCAGGCGGACGAGTTCATCACCCGGCTGGCCGACGGCTACGACACCGTCATCGGCGAGCGGGGCGTGTCGCTGAGCGGTGGCCAGCGGCAGCGTATCGCTATCGCGCGCGCGTTTCTGATGAACCCACGCATCCTGATTCTCGACGACGCGACCGCGAGTGTGGATTCCCAGACGGAGCGGTTGATTGAGGAAGCCATGCGCCGCTTGTGCGCCGGCCGCACCACGTTCGTCATCGCGCAGCGGTTCTCGACCGTGCAGCATGCGGACTGGATTCTGGTGTTGAAGGACGGCCGCGTCGTCGAGCAGGGGCGGCATGACGAACTGGTGAAGCGCAGCGGATTTTACCGCGAAATCCACGAACAACAGATGAAGCGATGAGACGAAGTCAAGCGAAGGTTCACCACCTTGAGTTTCGCGGTCAGGCCACAAGCGACGCGATAGCCAGGCGGAGTTTTTGTTCAATGAACTGCTGACGCTCCGGCGCGATGATTTTCTGGCCGTCGAGTTCGCTCACGTAGAAGCTGTCAATCGCCGCGCCCTTCTCGGTGGAGATTTTCGCCAGGGCAATGTCCAGCCGCAGTTCGGTGAAAGCCTGCGAGACGACGTGCAGCAGGCCGAGGCGGTCCTCGGTTTCGATTTCGATCACCGTCCGGTCGGCGGAGGTCTGGTTGTCGAAATAGATCCGGGTCGCCATCTGCTCGCCATCCAGCCCTTGATAAAGCGGACGGGCGACTTTTTGCCTGGCGATGAGTTTGTGCAGATCCACTTCCCCACCCGCCAGCACCTGCACGAGAATGGCCTCCAACCGTTCGCGCTCCTCGCGGTTGACCATGCCGCCGGTCGCGGCATCGGTCACAAAGAAGGTGTCGAGCGCGATGCCGTCGGCCCGGGTGAAGACTTGCGCGCTGAGGATGTTGATGCCCGCCGCGCTGAAGGAGCCGGCGATTTTGGTGAACAGCCCGGCGCGGTCCCAAGTGCAAATCTTCACGCTGGTGTAACCGCGATCGGGTTCGTTGTGCCAGGTCAGCACCGGCTCCAGCGCCTTGTCCTCCTCGGCGATCTGGTGGTGCATGAAGCGGTGCGTGAGCGAGAGGTCGGCGACGATTTCCTTGACCGGATGGATTTGAAAGTAGCGCGGCGGCAGCGCGCCAAAGTGCGCCTCCAGTTCGTCCTGGCCGAAGCTGCGGGGCATCAGAGTTTCCACCTCGCCGGCGAGCAGTTCGCGCTGGGTTCGTTCGGCGCGGATGAACTCGGTGCCACCGCGCAACACCTCGGCCGCCTTGCGGTAAAGATCCCGGAGCAGCGAATCCTTGAAGCCGTTCCACAACTTGTCGCTGGTGGCCTGGGCGTCGGCGAACGAGTGCAACGTGAGCATCCGCAGGTTGTCCTCCGATTGAATCTGGCCGGCGAAACTCCTGATGACCGCCTCGTCCTCCAGATCACGGCGCTGGGAGACTTGCGCCATCGTCAGGTGGTTTTCGATCAACAGCCGCAGCGAGTGGCTGGTGGCACCGTCGAGTTCGAGGCGGCGCGCGACGCGCAGCGCAAGCTGGCCGCCGGTGTCGGCGTGGTTGTCGGTGGGCAGCGCCTTGCCCGCGTCATGCAGCAACAGCGCGAGATAAACGACGAAGGGGCGCTCGACGTTTTGAAAAATCTCCGTGTAGTGCGAGTGCGGCGGTTCCGGCGCCTCCCAGACACGGTCGAGCTGTTCGAGACACAGCAGCGTGTGCTCATCGGCAGTGTATTGATGATAGAACTCATGTTGTACCAGACAGGTGAGCTTGCCGAACTCGGGCAGATACTTGCCCAGAAAGCCAACCTCGTGCATGGCCCGCAGGACGCGGGCAACGTTGCCGCGCTGGTTGAGAATTTCCAGGAACGACTCGCGCACATGTTCGTCACAGAGAAACCCGCGATTTACCAACGGCAACTCGCGGCGGATAAGTTGCGCGAGATCGGGGTGCAGCTTCAACCCGCGCTGCTGGGCGTGCAGAAACACGCGCATCAGGCGGCGTGGCTGGGTGCGAAAAACGGTGCTGGCCGCGCCGTGAATCTGGCCGCGGCTGAACTTGAAACCGTCCACCAACTGCTCGGGCGGAGGCGTAAACGGTCCACTGATGAGCTTGCGGATGGAAGCGATGCGGCCGGTCTGCGGCAGCAACGCCAGACGCTCCTCAAGCGTGCGGGTGATCAGATAGATGTTGCGCGAGTGATTGTAGAAATCGCGCATGAACTTCTCCAGTCGCCGGCTCGGCGAGCGGTCGCCATAACCCAGGTGCGTGGCCACGGTGGGTTGCAGACTCTTGGACAGCACGTCCACGGGGCGATTAGTCTGGTAGTGTAATTCGTTGCGGGCGCGCAAAAGAAACTCGTAGGCGGCTTCGAGGTGCTTGCGCTCCGCAGCCCCGATGAGGTCGCGCGCCTGCATGTCGGCCAGCGTGCGAGTGCGATACTTGAAGAAGGCCATCCAGTGCAGATTCTGGAAATCGCGCAAGCCGCCGCACCCGTTCTTTATGTTCGGCTCCTGCATGGTGGCGGAATTGCCGTATTTCTCCCGCCGGGTGGACTGGTCCTGGACCCGCGCCGCGATGTACTCGTCCTCATGACCCTCGACGCATTTGGCGAGCACGGCTTTCTCGAATTTCTCGAACAACTTCGGATCACCCTCGACCAGTCGCGCCTCGATGAGGGCGGTCTTGGATTGCATGTCCGTGTTGGCCACCTGCACGCAATCGGCGACCGTGCGGACGGACTGGCCCACCTTGAAGCCCAGATCCCAGAGCGGCAAAACGATCCCGTCCATGAGTTTTGCCAGCCAGGGCAGCGGTTTGCCGCCGGCGGAAACCTGATCGTGATGCAGGAACATGATGTCAATGTCACTGTGCGGATTGAGTTCCGCACGGCCAAAGCCGCCGATGGCCACGAGCGCGAGCGGCGGAAAATCCTTTTGCGCCTGCGCCGAGAGCGTGGCTTTGGCCGCCGCCCAAAGCCGGCGCAAGAGAATATCGATCAACGCGGCCCGCGCCTGGCACACCTGACGTCCGTCGGTGCCAGCGCGATGCAGCAACTTGAGGCGGTGTGATTCGACCTTGAGGAATTTCCGGTAGCGAGACAGCTCCTCAGCCGGGTCCGTCCCAGCCGGAAGGGCCAGGCGCGCGGCGGCATTGGCTTCGATCTTTTCGATTAACGACAGCATGTGACCCGGCAAAGTTAGGGCACCACCGGCAACGAACGCAAGTTTCACTGCCGAAGAGGCGCGCTGGCGAAGAGGCGCGCTGGCGAACCGCCGAACCCCGATCGGTTGCTGGATTGCTGTGAGGCGAAGGCGTGCTCATCCTGCGGATTGACTTGCCCCCGGTCGCCCGATAGTTTGCAGTCAAGAAAACTAACGCAGCGCGCCATGCACGAAGCCATTGAAAAATTGTTAATCCTCCAGGACCGCGACCGGAAAATTTCGCAAGTGCGCGATGAACTGACGCGTATCCCCGCCGAGCGACTCCAACTCCAGGCCAAAACCGCCTCCACCCAAACGGCTCTCGACGCGGCCAAGCATCAGGTCAAGCACCTCGAATCCGAGCGCAAGAAACTCGAACTCGACGTGGAGGCCAAAAAACAACTGATCGACAAGTATTCCATCCAGCAGTTCCAGACCAAGAAGAACGAAGAATACCGGGCGCTGGCCCATGAGATCGAGATGTGCAAGGAAGCGATCTCCGTGTTGGATGACGGTCAAATCGAGTTCATGGAGCAGATTGAAGCGGCGCAAAAGGAAGTCGCCACCGCCGCCCAGGCGGCTGCTGAAGCCAAACGCAACGTGGATAGCCGCGTGGGCGATCTGGCCGCGCGCGAACTGAATTTGCAAAAAGACCTCGCCACCCTCGACGCGGATCGCGAGGCCCTCGCTGCCGCCGTGGAGGAATCCGTCCGCGAACGTTACGAACGCCTGCTCAAACACCGAGGCCAGAACATCGTCGTCGGCGTGCAGCACGCCGTCTGCGGTGGCTGCCACATGCAACTGAGCCGCCAGGTCATTGTCTCCTGCCAGGCCCGCCAGGAACTGGTCACCTGCCCCAATTGCGGTCGCATCCTTTTTTGCACGCCGGACATGGATCTGGCTGTGGCGGATTAGGGAAATAGCACGGGCCGGACCGGCCAGTAGTCCAGCGAGATTAACATTGTGGGGAATTGCCGGGTTGGGCAAGGAAGTGGATCACCCTTGGAAAAAATTGGAGCGAGCGAAGGGATTCGAACCCTCGACACTCACGTTGGCAACGTGATGCTCTACCAGGCTGAGCTACGCTCGCGTCCGTATTGCGGTTGAGAAACTACGGGAACGTCTGACGATTGCAAGCACTGTTTTTTTCTTTCTGATCCAAGGGCCAACCCGCCGGTTTTCCCAACACCAAGCGGAGAGCCAATCACCCGCAATCGCAAGAAAACCGGCGTCGGGTCTGGACCGAAGGCCCAACTTAGAGTGAGCGGTGGAGTTCTTCAATCCGCTCCAAGTCCAGCCCCGGCGGCTGTCGGTCCAGCAGCCATTTGAAATCCGCCTTGGCACCGGCGGGGTCGCCGCTTTGGAGTCGGGCCCGGGCGCGGTTCAAGCGATCCATCGCCGAGTCCGGCTCCAGCGCCACGAGGAGGTCGAGGTAGCGGAGCGCGTCACCGGGCGACTCCCGGCGTTGGGCCGTGCCGAGCAGATTGCGCAACATGCGCGCAATGATGTCGCGCTTGGTGGCCGGCTGGAGATGCGCGTCGAGCAACGCGCCGCCGGTCATGGCGAGCACCATCTCGGCGGCTTCCGTGCGCGTGAGCCGCCGGCCGCCGTCGAAGGCGTCAATGAGCTGCTCCGCGCCGTCCTTCGCGGTGTGCTTCACCATGAAATGCGCGGGCACCGGCACGCCCACCACGTTCTCCAGTCCGATGCGACGGGCGCATTCGACGAACAGAATGGAGAGCGTGATGGGCAGCCCTTCGCGGTCGTCGAGCACGTCGTTCAGATAACTGTTGGCGCGATTGTGATAATCCGTGCGGCTGCCGTGAAAGCCGTTCTCCACGAAAAGAAATTTCCTCAATGCCTCGATCCGCGTGGTCTCGTCCGCACCGGCGGGCAGGGTCGCGGCCAGCTCGCGGGCCAGGTCATCCAACTGGCGCCGGTAGGGTTCGAGGTCCAGTTCCGGGTTGTCAAACTTCGAGAGCAGCAACGCGGCGTGGACCAGATCAATCTTCGTCTCGGAGCCCCGCAACGCCTGGAGCAACTCCGCTTGCACCCTCTGGCGGTGAATCGCGGCGGCGAGCTGGCGAAGTTGCGCCGCGTCACGCTCAAGTTGACGCGCGCGCTCGGACAACAGCGCCTGACCAGCATCGGCCTGCTTCTGAAGTTCCGCGACCAGGCGGGTGTCCGGCAGACCGCTGACGGCGGCAAGTTGCCGGGCGAGCTCGGCGAGCGCGGGCGTGGGGGCCGCGTTTGGCACCGTCGCGGAGACACCGAGCTGGAAGTTTTTGAACTGCGCGCGCGTGTCGCGGAACTTGGCGAGCCCAGCCTGGCCGTTGATCAGTTCGCGGTCGCCCGATTCGATCACTAGCTGGTCATTGACGTAGCAGCGGAGTTTGTCCGCTTCGACACGGACCTTGATCGTGTTCCAGTCGCCTGTGCGGTAATGCGGGCTGGGAACTGTCTGGAGAATCGTCCACGAGAAAACACTCGGCCCATCGAAACGCGTCAGGCGCAACTGGCCGCCGGTCGGATAGAATCCGTAGTGCCGGTCAGCGCCGTCGGAGGCAAAGACCAGACCGGCGGCACCCGCTTCTTCGTCGAGTCGCACAGTCACGGCGACTTCATACGGTTGCGGCGGAACCGGCTTTTGCGACAGACACAGGGAACGCCCCCCGAAACCGCTGCCCAAGCCGTCCACCAGGATGCGTCCGGCTTTCTGCGTCCAACGGGCGCCGAGCAACGGCGTCCATTCCTTCGGACTCAGCGCGCCGATGGTGAGCCAGCGGTTCATGGGAACGGGGTTGGGGCGCTTGAGCAACGGCTTTAGCGCACTGACAGGCATGGCGAAACCGAGGTTGGCGCTCAACGCGGACTTGAGCGTGAGCAATCCGTGGACGCGCCCCTGCCGATCCAGCAGCGGTCCACCGCTGTTGCCAGGCTCAATGGGGATGGCCAGTTGAATCATGTCCTCGCCATCGAAGGGCCGCCGGCCGGAGACGATGCCTTGCACGACGCTGCGTTCCAGGCCAAGCGGATTGCCGATGGCGACAACGGACGCGCCGGGCTTGAGCATGTCGGAATCGCCGAGCGGCAACGCGGGGAGGTCCCGCGCGTCAATGCGGATGACGGCGAGATCAAGCTGGCGATCCCACGCGTGAATCTCGGTGGCGTCGAACCGTCGGCCGTCGGCCAGTTGCACGGTCACGGGCCGTGCCTCGCCGATGACGTGCAGGCAGGTGGCGATCAGCCCGTTGGAAGCCACAATGAAGCCCGCGCCCACGCCATCCGGTTTGCCGTCGCGACCGAAGTGCGAAACCGTGACGACGGAGTGGCGGGCTAGTTCGGCGATGGCGGCGACGGATTTTTCGGGGACGGGAACTTCGGCGACGAGCTTGGCTCTCCCTTTCTTCGGCGTGGAGTTATTGTCAGCCGCGATGAGGGGGCCGGCGGCAAGCCAGCAATTGAAGGCAATCCCCAGCAGCGCAGTCCCGCAATGGCAGGCATCCATTTTCTTCGTGGTCATGCGGGAGGAGTTTCCCAGCAAAGGAATTTCTGTCAGCAACGCATTTTACTATTTCTTCCGGTTGGCCCAAATGGCGGGCAACAAAACCGGCCAACTTCAGAAACCGCGCGGGGTGCATTTGTTCTGGTGCATTTGTTCTGGTTGACAGTTTCACCGCCGTTGGGATAACTACCACCAACGCGCCTAAAAACATTATGGACCAATCTATGACAACTGCGGCTACCAACTCGAAAAACGTGCTCAACTCCGACGTGGAGATCAAAGGCAACCTCAAATTCAACGGCGAACTCACGTTCGAAGGCAAGCTGGAGGGGGAAATTCAATCCGACGGCACCCTTCAACTCGGCGAGACGGCCACCATCAACGGCAACATCAACGTCAACACCGTGATCGTCCGCGGCAAGGTCAATGGCAACATCACCGCCAAGGACAAGGTGGAGATCAAATCCAAGGCGGAGCTGTTCGGCGACATCCGCGCCGCCAAGCTGGTCATAGAGGAAGGCATCACTTTCGTCGGCAAGACCGAGGTCAACCCGAACAAGGTCGCCCCCTCGGTGCAGCCGGTGCCGCGTTCCTTCGAGCCCAAGGTCGAACCGAAGATCCTGGAGCCGGCGAAATTGGGCGGGCGCTAATCCACCCCGGCCTTCCGCCGGAGGCGAGCGCAAAGGCCCGCGATGAAACCGGACAAGGTGCTTGTGGCCTGCCCGAAGTGCGGGCATACCCAACTGGAGCCGCGTGCCGCCTATTCCACCAACTGCAAGCAGTGCCGGGAATACTTCCGCGTTCAGGATGTTCTCCGCCCCGCCGCCCCGCCGCCGGAGCCGCCGCGTGAAGGCCGGCACATTCTCTGTTTCAAGTGCAGCAAGGAGTTGATTGTCCCGCTGACCGCGCAGTCCGCCATGTGCAAACATTGCGGGAGTCACGTTGATCTCCACGATTACATCATCCACCAGGCCATCGCGAAGAACTTCAAGACCAAGGGCCGCCTGGTCGTCGAGGATGACGGTTACCTGTTCAACACCGACACCATCGCCGGTGAAGTCATCATCAAGGGCAAGTTTCTTGGCAAGCTCACCGCGGAAACATCGCTGGAAATCCGGCCCGCCGCCGAGTTCAAAGGCACCTTCCAGGCGGCGCGGCTGATCCTGCCGGCCGGCACCTGTCATCGCTGGCCGGACACGCTGAACGTGGTGTCCGCCGAAATCGGCGGCGAACTCATCGCCAACATCCGCGCGGACAAGACCGTGGTGCTCAAGTCCACCGCGCGTTACTTCGGTCAACTGCGCGCCGGCGGGCTTGTGGTCGAGAGCGGCGCGGTCTTTGTGGGCACGGCGACCATCGGGGTATGACGCGACTACCAGCCCTGTGAGCAACCGCGCTCCCATCCTCGTCACCGGCGGTGCCGGCTTCATCGGCTCGCACTTGGTGGAACGCCTGCTGGCCGACGGCGAGCCGGTCGTCATCATCGACGACTTTTCCACGGGCCGGTTGGAAAATCTGCGCCCGGTGGAAACGCATCCGGACCTGCGTGTCATTCAGAGCACCGTCTCTGCCTGTGGCGACTTGCGTCGGTTGGTGGCGGAGGCAAAAGCCATTTTCCATCTGGCGGCAGCCGTGGGCGTGGAACTGGTTGTGAATTCACCGGTGCGCACGCTGCAAACCAACCTGCACGAGACGGAGTTCATCCTGGAAGCGGCCAGCGGGGCGGGCGTGCCGGTGTTGCTGACGTCCACCTCCGAAGTTTATGGCAAGAGCCAGAAGCCCGCGTTTGCCGAAACCGATGATTTGCTGATTGGCTCGCCGCAGTTTGGCCGCTGGAGCTACGCCTGCTCAAAGTTGATGGACGAGTTTCTCGCCCTGGCTTACTCGCAGGAGCGGGGCCTGCCGGTGATCATCGCGCGCCTCTTTAATACGGTCGGACCTCGGCAGACGGGCCGTTACGGCATGGTGCTGCCGCGCTTTATCGCCGCCGCCCGCGCGGACCAGCCGTTGCGCGTGTTTGGCGACGGACACCAGACGCGGTGCTTCTGCGACGTCAACGACACCGTGGAAGCCTTGGTGCGACTGCAGAAGGATACCGCCGCGCGCGGACAAATTTTCAACGTCGGCAGCACCGAGGAGATCAGCATCCGCGAACTGGCGGAACTGGTCATCGCCGTAATGGGATCGAAGTCCACGATTGACCTGGTCTCCTACCACGAAGCCTACGCGCCCGGATTTGAAGACATGCTCCGACGACGCCCGGTGATTGAAAAGCTCGCCGCGACCACCGGCTTTCGCCCGGCGACACCGCTGCGAACTATCATCGAACGAACGGCCCGGACGATCTGAACCACGAGCGCGAGACCACCTGTGATTCGGACGGAGAAATATAAACGATGAAGATGCGAGGTTTTCATCGCGTGCTCGTGATGTTGTGCGCAGTCACATGTGCCGCTACGGCGGACACGTTCAACACGGCTTACATCGCGGAATTCCTCACGGAGAACAAGGGCGGCTTGCCGGACGAGGATGGCGAGCATCACGGATGGATTGAGATCCACAACGGCGGCAATGCGACGCTGAATCTCGCCGGGTGGTTCCTCACGGACACCCGCAGCAACCTGACGAAGTGGGCGTTTCCCAATGTGGCGTTGCTGGCGGACAAGCAGATGGTGGTGTTCGCCTCGGGAAAGAATCGCGCGAACATTCTCGCGCCGTTGCACACGAGCTTTCTCCTCGCGAAGGAGGGCGGCTATCTCGCGCTTGTGAATCGCGCGACGAATGTCGTGTCGGAGTTCGCGCCATCCTATCCGGCGCAGACGGCGGATGTGTCGTTCGGCAGCGTGCGCGGGGAGCCGAGGCTGCGCGGGGTGTTCCCCCGCCCCACGCCGGGCAAGGCCAACGCCAGCAGCGGGCCGGGCTTCGCGCCGGAGGTGAACTTCTCGCGCGCGGGCGGGAACTTCACGGAGCCGTTCGCGGTGGAACTCTCCTGCCGCACGAACGGCGCGGTCATTCGCTACACGCTCGACGGCACGTTGCCCGTGAGCACGTCGATGATTTACTCCGTAGCGCTTCACATCACGAACACCACGCAGCTTCGCGCGCGCGCCTTCAAGGAGGGATTGCTGCCCGGGCCGCCGCACAGCGAGGCTTACCTGAACCTGTTCACGAACGTGCTGGAGTTCACCTCCACGCTGCCGCTGCTGGTGATGGACACGTTCGGCCGAGACCTGCCGGTGTCGGACAGCCGGGCGTTCGTGCATCTGTCGCTGCACGAGCCGGTGAACGGAAAGGCGTCGCTCACGAACGCGCCGACGCTGACGACGCGCGCGGGTTATCGTGTGCGCGGCTCGACCTCTGCGGGGATGCCGCAGCAGGGCTTCGCGATGGAGTTCGTGGATGAGTTCAATCAGGAGAAGAACCTCGCACCGCTGGGACTGCCGGCGGATTCAGACTGGATTCTCTATGCGCCGAACTCCTTCGACCCCGTGATGATTCACAATCCGTTCGTGCATCAATTGAGCCGCGACCTGGGACACTGGTCGCCGCGCACGCGATTCGTGGAGGTGTTCCTGGTGCGTGGTCCGGGGCGCGTGCGGGACACTTCTTACCACGGCATCTACGTGCTGGAGGAGAAAATCAAGCTGAGCAAGAGCCGCGTGGACATCGAGCGTGTCGGCGCGGAGGACGTGAAGCCGCCGAAGGTGACGGGCGGGTATTTGTTCAAGTTCGACCGGCTCGGGCCAAACGAGGGCGGACTGAATGCGGGGGGCGCGGGGATGGTGTACGTGGAGCCGAAGGAGCCGGCCATCATGGTGCCGCAACGGGCGCCGCAGCGGGAGTATCTGACGAAGTTCTTCACGGACTTTCAACGCGCGCTCGACGGACCGAACTGGAAGGACGCAACGAAGGGCTATCGCGCGTTCTTCGACGTGGAGGCGGGAATTGATTTCCACGTCCTCGAAGTGTTGAGCGGCAACGTGGACGCGATCGTGTTGAGCACCTACTTCTACAAGCCGCGCAACGGGAAGGTGACGTACGGTCCGCACTGGGACTTCGACCGCGCGCTCGGCTCAACGGATGGGCGCGACGACAATCCGCGCCAATGGAACACGGGACCGTTCTTCAGCGGCGCGTGGTGGCCGCGGATGTTCAGCGACGTGGACTTCTGGCAGCAGTGGGTGGATCGCTGGCAGGAGTTGCGACGCACGCATTTCTCGGTGACGAATCTGCATGGCCTCGTGGACCGGCTCACGGGCGAATTGCGGGAGGCGCAGCCGCGCGAATACAAACGCTGGGGCTTCCAACCGCGCGGCGGCTCGTATCAAGCGGAGATTGATCACA
This sequence comes from Verrucomicrobiota bacterium, assembly GCA_031378375.1. Lineage (GTDB taxonomy): Bacteria > Verrucomicrobiota > Verrucomicrobiia > Limisphaerales > JANNEF01 > JANNEF01. Next base: position 63,194 of record JANNEF010000342.1, read on the forward strand.
TGAAGCGCTGGCTCTCGAGCCGGGTGGATTTCATCGACGGGCAGTTGCTGCAACCACCGCGCATCGAAAAGGAAGGTGGAAACGGCGCGCTGCTCACACTCACGGCGGCGACCAACGCGACGATCTACTTCACGCTCGACGGCACGGACCCGCGTCTCGCGCAGGGAGTCATCTCCTCCAATGCAATCGCCTACAGCGGACCGATTCAACTGAAGGCCGACGCGAAGATCGTGGCCCGCGCTCACAACGCGAAGCAGCGGCAGTCAGGCGGGCCGCCCGCGTCCACGCCGTGGTCGGGTCCGGTGAAGGCGAACTTCACAGTTGCGGCACCGTAAGCGGGCAGCGACCGGTCCGCAGCCGCCGGCCTGAGCAAACCATTTCACAGGAGAGCGCCGCCGGACAGTCCCCTGCCCTGCACCTTTTCGTTGCGGGACGCGCGCCGCGCCTATCGCAGTTCGATCACACGGTAGCAGCGTTGCGTGGCCGTGTCTACGATGTCGGCGGTGGTCGCGTAATCTTCCAGCGCCAGCACTTCGGCGGAGGTCAGCGCGCGATCGTAGAGCAGCGCGTCGTCCAGGCAGCCGGGGAACCAGAAGTTCTGCGCGCGTTGCCGCCGATTTGGAATGCCATCGGGCGCGGCACCTGCCGGATCAATCCGGCGCTTCGCTACGCCGCCACCGCGAACGGTCGCTGCACGAACATCGCCGCGCTGCCCGCCTCGTTGCCTGTGGTGAGAATCACATACACCTTCAGCGCGAGATGCACGCCGGGCTGGTTCAGTCCGAAGGGCGTGATGAATTCCCGCGTCGCGCCCGGCTCGTTGTTGGCGATCACCACCGCATCCTCGTCCGAGTAATCGGTCCCCACGTTGCCGCGCAGTTGGTAGCCGGCCAGCATCGCGTCGTTCGAAGCGTTGTACACCACCTTCGACTTGTCCGGCGCTTCAAACACCGCACTCGCGTTCACCGCCTGCGGCGTGTGGCCCGGCAGCGGCGAAAGACGCGGCATCGTGGCCACCAGCGCGGGGAATGTCATCATGTCCCCGGGCACATTCTCGCGATACGCCTTCATGACCTCGTAGAGATTCTCCTGGATTTCATCCCGGTCGGCGCGCGCCAGCGTCACATTCTGATCTCTCAAATCCTCGTCGGCGTAATTGAACTGCAGCGCCGACAACGCGCTGGCAAACTCACCCTGCGTCATCGGCACGATCTGCAAGTCGGTCGCCGGCAGCACCAGCGGCAGCGTCACCCCGGCCGGCGCCGGGCCGGCGTTCATCTTCGCCCACAACGTCATCACGCGGCCCATCGGACGCGAGAATTGCTCCTGCCCGTAGCCGATGCCCGGGGCGTACTGGCGGCCGCGGAAGTAGCGCGTGCGCTGCCAGTTCGCATCCAGCTTCGTGTTGAACTGGTTGAAGCGTTCCAGTAACGCCTCCTTGCCCAGCTCGATCGTGCCGCGGGCCAGATCAAGCTCCGTCAGCTCGGCCAGCACCACGTTGTTCTGCGCCACCAGCGCGTCGCGCAGACCTGCAAACTGCGCCCGCGTGACGAGCGATCCGTTCGGCAGCTTGATCCTCAGCGGCGTGCCGACCGGTAGTGCGTTATTGCATTGAAGCCAATGGGATAAATACTCATTGGAAGTTTCGACAAAGAGATAATTGGGGAGCTGCATAGGTGTGGTCTTTCGGGATGGCTCGGTTATTTGCGATGCTGTTACAGGTCGGTTTTATTCAGTGGCCTGCACCGCGCTTTCGCGCCTTCGGCAAGCCGATTTATACGCACCTGCTAGAGAACCATGATTCATGCCAAAGCCCTTCAGGAAAGATTTACCCGCTGGCCGCCACCTCTACCCGATACATAACCCCTTGATAAACGCCCCCCGCCCGCCACCGTTCCCTTTCCCTGACCCGGCACAAACTGTCGGGGCGCCCGACAATTACTTCCCACCATCACACCCGCTCCACACACTTCGGCCCCTCGTTCCGGGCGTTGCTCACGTAGGGACTCACCTCGCAGCTCGTCATCCGGTCGGCGGGATACGGCGCCAGCATCGCCTTCAACGCCGCCACGTCCTTAAACTCCGCATCCAGCCACCGCTCGAAATGTTCCGGCGGCAGGATCACCGGCATCCGGTCATGCACCGCCCGCGCCAGTTCGTTCGGCTCCGTGGTGATGATGGGGAACGTGCCATACGACTTCGGTAGGCTTCCGGGATCTCCCTCTCCCCATCGGGGAGAGGGTCGGGGGGAGAGGGTTCAACAACTGGTCTTCCTTGGAAGCTTGATACATTCGCGCCCTTAAGCAAGCAAGGGCTAGCTACAAGACATACCGCCCAACGGGGCGAACGCATTACGACACTACTTCTAAGTGCCGGGATGATACTGCACAACCGGACGGGCGACGGGAATTGCGATCAGCCACATATTAACCACCTTCGAATTGGAATTCCCGCCGTTGTCGCCAAATACCGAGATCCTGCCCGAGCTGCCTTGGGGAATACTCACCAACTGGGAGAACGTGACGGTTCCATTAAAGCTTATTACCGCAGTCGGGAATTCGCCGAGAGGACGATCATCCAGATACAGCGTAACACTAGCGCTGGTGTCTCTGGGGGTTGAACGAATGTGCATCACTCCGGTGAACAGGACATGGTAGTTTCCTGGCGGTAAGACCTGCGACCTGAGGACCTCTGTCCTGTCGCCGTTGGGGGTAGTCCCCTCTGGTTTATAGTCAACGTATGTGCTGGGCTGGGGGGTATTTTGAAGTATAGTGATCTGATTCTGCAGTGCCTCGTTCGCCGCCTGACGCGCCGCAGTTTCGGCATTGACCGTGGCTGTGATGTTGGCCTGCAGCGCCGCGTCCGCCGCCTGGCGCGCCGCACGCTCGTCGTTAATAGCATTGGAAAAACTGGTCTGAAGGTTATTGATGGTGTTCTGAAGCGCCGCGTCCGCCGCCTGACGAGCGGCCCTCTCCGCAGCCAAATCTGCTCCCAGGCGGCCCACCGCAGCCTCAAGCTCTGTGACCCGCTTCGATACAGCGGGAAGCCCTCCAGCTTGCGAAGCCCCGTGTACGGCGATCGGAGTGGATAGTGCCAATATTAAGGCTAAGGTTTGAAAGATTGCTTTTTGGGTTGGTATCATGAAGGGTAGGTTCCTCGTTTCTTTGGTTGGGTGTCAAGCGCGTTGGTTTTTGGTAGTGGCACTGCTTGAATTAATTGTTTTGAATGTGTTGCCGAGCCACGCGCATTTGAGTGACTGTAAATAAACGCGGCGTTCAGACAATGGGGTGAACACCCCATCCCGACGCGGCCGTCAAACTGTACCACTACCTGTTTTTATGACGGAACTCCACCAAAAGTCCTCTTCCCTTCCATCCCCAAGGGTAGTCTTGAGCAACCGGAGGAGTATTCCTTCTGAGCAGACGACAAGCCGAAGGCCATGCGCGCTCCGGCTTGCTTTTCTTCCAACGTCAACGTGTAACGGCCGCACATCCGCGCCAGCGTAGGCCAGTCGCTTTCCGGTTGCAACCCGCCGCCGCCTGCTTACCCTCCCCGCATGGCACGCATCATTGGCGGGAAAAGTCTGACTCCCGCGTCGCCCCCGACGCGCGCCCGCACCACTGGCCGGGTGAAAACCAGCGCCCTTCTCGACACCCGCGTCATCTACTGCGGCGACAACCTGGAACAGCTCCAGAAACTGCCCGACGCCTGCGTTGACCTCATCTACATCGCCCCGCCCTTCAACTCCAACCGCAACTACGAAGTCTTCTGGGGCGAGACCAGGGAGAAGCGCGCCTTCGAGGACCGCCACGCCAGTGCCCAGGCCGACATCGACTACATGCGCCAGCGCTGCGTTGAACTGGCCCGCGTGCTCAAAAAGACCGGCAGCTTCTATTACCACTGCGACTGGCACGCCTCCCACTACTTTTAGCTCATGCGCTGGTTGCCTCACCGGGCGCGGGCGATCTGTTCATACAATACATCCATTATCAGGGAGTGAGCTTTGCGGCCTTTATCGGTTGTTTTGAACAACACCGCTTTGGCGCCTCCTGCTGACTTTGGATAGTCGGGATCTGTGGGCTCAAGAATCTTGACGACCTCCAATAATCCTCGCGCTTTTAGTTCATCGATGATTCGTTGTTGCCGTTCGTGGCTGAGTGGCGGGCGGTACTGGATTTCGTTTCCTGTTTCTCCTCCAACAACCAGAAAGTAGTGAAGCTGTTCTGAGGACAAACCTTTCAGTTCCTTGGGAATCTCTGCGATGCCTCTGTCTATTGCTGCCGCTTGCAGTTCGACGTAAAAGCTGCCGTAACCGAGCTTGCTCATGGCAGTGATCGCTTTGAACAAGGGGATACTGAAAAGTATCAACACGAACAGCACCACCACAGGCCAACTCATGCGGTTGAGAACGAACCCGTAAATGCGCAGCCAAGTCGGGAGTTTAGGAGTCGCCATTAGTTTGTCCCTTCGATGAGTTGGATTTCTTCAGGCGTGAGGCCGTAGAGTTCATAGACGAGTAGATCGATTTGCTGGTCGGTGGCGGTGGCGGCGTTTTGCAGCGTGGCCTTTTCCGCGTCCGACGGGGCCGCGCGCAGCTTGGGCATCACTCCCAGATGTACCTTCGCGCCACCTGAGCAAATAACGCGGGGTCGCCAATCTGTTTTGCCAGCGCGGGTTTGAAGCGCGCCTTCCAAAAGCCGCCCTCGTCATGCACTCGCACATGGACACTGGACCTGCGCCACAGGTCCAGCAGCAGGATGACTCGCTCGTGGCAGCGGACGAAATGATCGAGGCTGACCTGCGCCGCGTAGTAGGTCTTGCAGTACTCGTGCAATTCCCAGCGACTGTTCCGGCGCGGGCGGTAGGTTTTATGCCATTCGCCGGGAACGCGGGGCCGATGGCGGGTGAGACCAAACACCGCTGTCGCGCAACCCTCGCCCGGCCAGACCTCCACCAGCCAGCCGGTGGTGCCGGAGCCACCCGCACATCGCCGCGGGTTTCCCCAGCGCGTATCAAAAAAATCCGGAGCATCCCGGTCGCTTTCAAAAGAAGGCAGCACCTTGCCGACGTGGGCGCAGCCGATCTCTTGCGCGAGCCGCGCCGTGCGTTGCACCAGCCGGCGCACGGATTCGTCGCGCAAAGTCGAACGGGCGGTGAAGGAGTAGTTAATCGTGAGTCCCATAGTTTTTCGCCCCAGCTTGCGCGCCGGGGTCGGACAAATACGGGGTAACCTCAATTATTCCTGACGGCCCTCGACCAGCGCGATTTCCTCCGGCGTGAGGGCGTAGAGTTCATAGACCAGCGCGTCGATTTGCTGGTCGGTGGCGGTGACGGCGTTTTGCAGCGTGGCCTTGGCCGACTCCGACGGGGCCGCGCGCAGCTTGGGCATCAACCCCAGCATCTTGTCCACCAGCAACACCAGTTTGTCGTTCTGCGCTTTGTCGGCGGGCTTCATCAAATCCGGGAAAGCAATCGGTAATTCTTTGAGGTAAGTGCCTTTGATTTTCGGAAAGGTTTGGCGCTGATCGTAGAACCGGCCCGTCCAAAGTGCGCGAAGCAGTTTCGAGTTCAGCATGCCGAGCAGATACTTTGGCTCGATCTGGCTTGGCTCGCGAACCGTCACCATGAAGATCGTGTTCAGGCAGTGATAGCCGACATCATCAAACGCGAACGAAGGGAAGCGTCCAATTTGGCGGGTGAGCAATTTGCCTCTCGCCGCGTGCTTTGTCTCATCCCAGCAACCACCAGATTGAGCGACCGTGTCGTTGAGGCAAGCGAGTTGTGACCAGTTGAGATGGTACGGCTCAATGTCTTTGCCCGTGACGCAAGCCACATGCGTTCGCGGTATCGCCTTTCGACTGGCGACTTCGATGACATCGCGCAGAAATATTTTGCGATCACGCAATTGTTTTCCAAAGTTCACGTCGGCGAAGTTACTCAACGGCTGGCATTGCCCTGCCAGCCGATCCCAGAGATGGCTGCCAGGGTTAATGATACCAGAGGTGAACAGAGCGCGTTGTTCCGCGAGGACGCGTGCGGGATTGACCTTTGCCTCTCCAGTTGGCCGCAAACCTGTTGACTCGGCAACAGCGCGAGTCAGGGGAAAAGGTTTGGTGGCCGCTGCCCCGGAGCGAAACACGAAGACAGCATTATCAACACTCACGCCAGCGAAGACCCCACCGTCCACCACCACAACTTGTTCGGGCTGGGTTGACTGGAGAATAAATCGCCGCAAAGCATCAAGATTATTGTTGGTGAGAAAGTTCGAGGGTGTGATCAGCGAGAGCCGGCCGTTTGCCCGGCAGAGCTTGATTCCTTGTTCGATAAACAGGTGGTAAGTGTCGAGCTTGTAGGACGCCCCTCGGTAATTCTCGCGGAAATATGCCAACTGCTCGTCGTCGCGGAAATCGTCTTGGAGCAGAATGTAAGGCGGATTGCCCACCACCGCGTCAAAGCCGCCCGCCTTCATGATCGCCGGGAACTGCACCGGCCAGTCGAAGGCGTGAACGCGCACGAGGTCTTCGGGCATCATCGAGAAGTCGGAGGCGATGAGCGAGTTGCCGCATTTTATGTTGTCTTGCAAGGGCGGGAGGATCGCCTCGTCGCCGCCAAACAAATCTTGTTCGCGCTCCAGCGTGGCGGTGGTTTCGTCCTCCAGCATTTTCAGGTAGAGGGAGAGCTGCGTCACTTCCACGGCCTGCGGGTCCAGGTCCACGCCGTAAACCGTTTCGCGCAGAATCCGCCGCTTGAGCCGGGCGGTGAGATGGACGGTGTTGCCTTCCTTCTCCACCCAGCACCAGTCCTTCTTGCGCTTGTCCGCGTGGTCCGTAAGCCATTGCTGCCAGTGTTCGCAGACGCGCTCGAACACGCGGAGCAGGAAGCTGCCCGAACCGCACGCCGGGTCGAGGAAGCGCAGGGCGAGCGTGCGGCGCTCGAAATCCTTTGCCGTAGCAGCCGAGGTAACGAGGCTCCGATCACCCTTCGTAGGTTGAGCCTCCTCACGTCGGCTGCTACCAGCAATCTCATCCAGCAATTTGCCCACGGTCTGCTCCACAATGTATTCGACGATGTAGCGCGGGGTGTAGTAAACGCCACCGGCCTTGCGCACCTCCGGCTTTTCTTCGATGACGGCCCCGCGCCCGTGCGGGCGCACCACCTTGGCGAGGAACCGCTCGTAAATCGTGCCGAGGATTTCCACGGCCACGTAGCCGAAATTGTAGCCCTGCGTGTCCCGGCAAATCTGGTCGAGAAACTCCGCGAGCCAGTCGTCGCCCACGACGATTCCCTCGCTGAAATGCGGCTTGAAGAGATTGCCGTTGAAGAATGGGACGTGCGAAGGCGGGCGGCGGTCCAGCGCGCGGATGTGGCGCACGATGGAGTTCCACAGCGAACCGCGCGGCGCGGCCAGCCCGCTGCCTCCCGACCACGCGGGCGGTTCCTCGCGCACGGGCGGCGCTTCCCGCGGCTGGCGCTTCTCCCACGTCTCGAGCAGTGATTCGAGCCGGGTCCCCATGTCGATGCCGCGCGCCTCCGAGATGCGGATGAAGAGCAGGCGGTCGAGGATGCACTGCACGGCCTCGTTGAGGCGCGTGCCTTCCGCCCAGTTCTCGCCCTCGTTGTGCCGGAGCAGATCGGAGGCGAGGGAGCGACGCTGGCCGTCCAGGAAGGCGAGGAAGACGTTGTCGAAACTGCGCGTCGGGTCGGGGCGAATCACCCACTGGCCCTTGCCGATCTTCAGCGGCTTCTTGGGCAGTGTCTGCACAGTCCGGCCAATGACGCCGCCCGCCACGTTGTCGCGCGCGAGCAAATCCCAGAGTTCGTGCGCCTTGGCGACGTAGTCACGGAACGAGTAGGTTTTCCAAAGACCGACTCGTGGCTCGTCCTCCTTCGGCTGCCCGCCGACGATGTAAAGGTGCAACTCCTCAAAATCCGTCAGCACGGCCAGCGGCACGCCAATCGTCCACGCATCGCGTTTGGCCTGGTAGGCGTGGCCGGCAAGTTCCTCGGCGGGCCGCTTGGCTTCACAGATGAAACGCGGACGGCGGTCGGTGCGGAAAAAATAATCGGCGCGACGGATGCCCGTCCGGCTTTCGGCTATGACTTCGCGATGGGCGGGAATCAGCCCGGCCTTGTTCTCCATGTCCCAGCCGAGGGCGGCGAAGAACGGGGTGATGAATTCGTTGCGCGTGTTGGCCTCGTCGTAGCCGGGGACTTTGTAGTGCGCGAGGTTGCGGCCGAAGACTTCGACGAGGCGGCCGAGTTCGGCCTGGAAGGAAGCGAAGTTGGCGGCGGCTGGCATCGGCGGGCGATGGTGGACAAGAGTTGTCGCGAACTCAAGCGTCCGTTGGTTTTCCTCGCGTTGCGGCGGGCCGGGCTGGCAGCGGCTCCGCCGCCCGGCTATAACGCTTCCGCCCAGGGCCAGACCGGCGCGGTGCTGCGGCTGGCGTGGCACGACATCATCAAGGGCCACACCGTCATCCCCTACCCGGACGGGGTCTCGGAATGGGGCAGTTTTTTCCTCTTTCGGGACACTGGGGCGCTATTTTTCCATAAAATGCCGCT
>JANNEF010000379.1:0-70976 GCA_031378375.1 Verrucomicrobiota bacterium
GCTCCGGGAGGTTCGGTGTGGAGGCGGCGGGTGACGAGGTCCGCCTCACCGCAACGATCTAATTTTGCTCGGGGTCTGGCCATGCCCAAAGGCTATCCCCGCCGCTTAACTTCTACCAGCCAATTAACGTAGTTGGTATCACTGGGCATGGAAGGACGGCTGGATGTCGTGCGTTGAACCCGGCTTTGGACGGGGATGTTTCGCGCTATCATCCGTCTTTTATCCGCAAGGGCCGCTACTCATCGCCGCTGGCGCTCGTCGGCGCGAAAGGAGTTGAGCAACAACCCCAGTTCGCGCTGGTGCTGCGCGAATTTATCCGTCGGCGCGGTGAGGTTGAATTCGACCAGGCCACCGTTAAACGGAACATACGCCAGCCGCGTGTTCATTCGGAACCGGCCGGCCAGCACATATTCCAGGTCGAAGGCCAGTCCCTCTCCGCTGCCGGTGTAGGCGACGAACTCCTCGACGATGCGTGCGCCCGCGAAGTGCTCCCGGATCGCCGGGCGGAGTTGGGCGGCGGAAATCGCCGGCGCACGACCGTTGTTGGAGAAGACGGTTTTCAGGCTGATCAACGAACTCAAGTCGCTCGATTCCCACGCCACCGTTGCTTCGTTCGTGTTGACGCCCATTTTCCAATTGGCCGGGGGCAGGAATGAGAACTCGTGACGCGCCGTGTAGAGCACGAGATTGGTGACAAAACCGTTTTCGGCAACTTCGACGGGGCGCGTCGCCAGTACGAAAGGTTCACCGGCGGCCAGCGAGTTCGCGCCGGCCAGGACGAGCAACCACCGCCCGATCACGCACAGTTGAGAAATTTGTTTCATGGCTCAATACGTCGCCCCCGGACGGATCGCCGCCCACTGGCCGCGAACCAGCGCGCGGACTTCGGGCGTGCCGGGTGGCAGCCGGGTGGCGTCCAGAAAATTCAAGTCGAACGTCCACTGGCGCGTGGGCGGGCTGTAAACGTCGCTGCCGCCCCACGGCGCGGTGGCGGTCCGGCTGTAAAACATCACGACCATCGAACCGTTATACGCGAGCGTCTTGTTGCTCCAGTTTTCCAGGAAGCGCGGGAAGTTCTCCACGCCGCCGCTGTAGTTGGTGCCGTTGCTGGCCACGATGCCGCCGAGCAGCGCCGCGTTGACCGTGGTGTTGCCGGCGGTGCGGCTGGAAATGCTGGAGCCGGCGTTGGCGTCGCTCCAGTTGGTGGACAAGATGGTGATGGCGTCGGCGACGAGCGATGCGGGCAGGGAATTTGCGGTGTTGGTGGTGCCGAGGTTGGCGGCGGGCGCGTTGAAATTCCCCTGGACGTAAAGCGGGTTGGGTGTGGCGACGGTGAGGCCGAGGCTGGGCAGGGTCTGGCCGTTTTTTACCCGCACGCCGGATTCGGTGCTACCGCTTTGCGTGCGGAAGTCGGCGACATAAATCTGCCGCACGTCGCGGCCGAGCACGGAGCGCAGCGAATTGTTCGTCTGGCTCCACGTCTTCAAGCGACCCACGTCAAGCTCCGAGGTCTTGATCGTTTTGGCTTCGCGCTTGTTGTAGAAGCTGATGTTCGTGGAAAGGAAATTGGTGACCTCACTCCAGGGAATGGTGGTGCCGAAGCTGTTAAACGTGCCGCTCTTGGCGACGACGGTGTCGTTGGACACCAGCAGAATCAGATCAGCCTTGTTGTGGTAACGCTGCTGGCCCATGAGCGAGCTGGCCAATTCGGTGTCCGGCGGCACATCGAGAATCGCCTGCACGGCGGCGGGCGAGTTGTTGGTGCCGATGGGCAGGTTCAACGTGCTGAGGTTGGCGTCGTGTTCGCCCTTAAAGACAACTTTGCTGCTCCCCAGGCTGCGCACGCTGGGATCGAGCGGGGACTTGATGGTGTTGATCGCGCCGGCGGCTGTGACGTGGCTTTCGAAGGTGAGCGTGTTGACTGGTTGCAGGTAGATCGCGGAGTTGCCATGCACGCGCCCGGTGATGTTCATGTTCGGGCCGGGATTTATTTCCAGGTCCATCGAATAGAAAATGGCGAATTGGAAGACCGGAATGGAGGCCAATTGCACCTCTTGTTTGATCGCCGCATCAATGGCGTACGGAGTTTTCAACATGCGCGCGTTGGAGATGACGCGGTACGTCGAAGCCAGGCCGTAAAGCCCCGCATACTGCGACTGCAACGGCACGTAGGACGCGGCGGCGAGCCGGTCCACGTACGTGCGGCCCGCGCTGCCGCTGGCGTCCTTGAAGCTGAACGCGCTCCAGGCGCTGCTTTCATTGGTCGTTGGCACCAGTGTGCGATAACTGCCCAGACTGGAGAACACCAGCGACTCGCCTTGCGATTGGTAATCCCGCGCCACGTTGGCGAGGATTTTTTCAGTGGCCGCTTCGGCCGCGGCGACGGAGCTGAAATACTGGTTGTTGCGGTCGTTCAGGCCGGAATTAGTGGTGCACCAACTCAGCGCCGAACCCAGAATCAACAGGGTCACGGTCGTGAAGATCATCACGATTAGCAGCGTGTAGCCGGACCGGGACCGCGCGTGGGGAGTGGTTCTGGTATGCATATTCACTCTAGGGTGCGGCGGGTGATCTTCGTGCGGAGCTGGTAGAAATCGAAATAGTTGCCCGGGCCAATCGCCACGGCGGGGTATTGCAACTGGAAAAATTGCAGCGTCACTCCGATGACACGGTTGTTCTCATTGTTTGTGAGAATGTTCCCGGCGTAATCCTCGGCCGTGAACACCATCTGGTTGCTGATGGAATTGGCGACCACGAAGATGGAGGTGGCGCCGTTGGTGGTGCGCTTGAGTTTGTTGTCCGCCGAGTCCCAGAAGTAACGCACGAACGAATTGGTGTCGGTCGTCGGGTGAATCTGAATCGCACTCCCTTGTTGCTGCGAATTGATGCCCACCTCGGTGAAGTTTCCCAGGTTCCCGTCGCCGATGCGGAGCAGCTTGGCGGAACGAATCTCCGATACCATGGCGCTGACCGCCGCGCGCGCCTCGTCGCTGGCGCCCAGCTTGGCTTTGGTGATCTCGAACATCCGGAAACCAAACATGTGACACGAAAGCACCGCCGCCATCACGATCAGCATCACGGCCATCGTGACCAGAATCTCGGTCAACGTGAACGCCGCCTGTCGTCGGCGGCGGGTCGCGTTTCGACCGGGGTGGTTGGCGGACGGGATGTTCATTGGTCCGAGGCGCGGTAGGAGATGACCGTGTTGGTGAACACGCCGTGCTGCCGGTACGCCCAGACGCAATCCACGCGGATCATCTTCAACGCCGGGCTGGTCGAGATGGTGCTGACCGTCGTGAAGTTCGTGGCGTACACGATGTTCGTTCCGGAGATCGGCACGTCGAGGATGTTCGCGACCGGCGGAAAACTGCCGCTGGTCACCTGATCCACCGCTGGAAAGGCCGCCAGGTCCCACTTGGCCGCCCGCGCCTGTTCCACCCGCTGCATGGCCAGCGAATTGGCCGCCAGCGAGTAGGCGGACCACTCCGCCTGGTTGGAGGAGAGAATGTAACCGTTGACCGTGCCGCTGATGGTCACCGCCGCGATGGCAATGCTGCACAGCAATTCGACGAGCGACAGGCCGGCCTGCGTCCCGGTTGGATGTGATTGGCTTCCCAGTCTGATTTTCATAATTCGATAATGGTTGTTGCTCCGTTGACGCCTGCTTCATTTCTAACTTTGCCAGCCGCGGGTTTCTCCCGCGCACTGGATGCCCTCCGTGGTTTGCGTCCTTGGTTCGTCTTTCCCTTTAGCAGTCACCCTGCCACGGACTTTCCGCCTTGAGTGGCCGCCGCTTGTTGATAAACCGGGACACATCTCCGTCCTCACTGGCAAGAACTGGGACACGCAAAGCAGATCGCGTGGGAATCCGTCGCTTGCTTTTGAACCCAATCCCCTTCAACCATACCGCTGCTATGTCCGACCGTATCGCGCCTAAAATCTCGAAGTGGCCCTTCCTCCTTGGCGATCTGCTCCTGGTGGGGCTGGGCGCTTGGATCGTCCGCCACTACCCGCATCCGCTGGGACCGTGGCCCCTCGCCGGCCTCATCGGTTGCGTCGCGCTCGGCGCGTGGCTCGCGGTCAAACCCTTCCTGGCCGACTTCGACGCCGCCATGCGCTTCGCCGAAACGGACTCCCTCACCAGCGCCGTTACCGAGATCAACAACGTCCGCCAGCTCGCCAATCAAATCAGCTTCGCCACCGCGCAATGGCAGATCGTGCAGGAACAATCCGGCAAGACCGTCACCGCCGCGCACGAAATCGCCGACCGCATGAGCGCCGAGGCGAAAGCCTTCGGCGAGTTCATGCAACAGGCCAACGACGCCGAGAAAGCCCACCTGCGCCTGGAGACCGACAAGCTGCGGCGCGGCGAAGGCGAGTGGCTCCAAATCGTCGTCACACTGCTCGACCACGTCTATGCGCTCAACCAGGCGGGCGAACGCGCCGCCCAGCCCGCCGTGCGCGAACAACTCGGTCGCTTCCAGGTCGCTTGCCGCGAAGTCGTGCGCCGCCTCGGTCTCGTGCCGTTTGAAGCGGTCGCCGACGAGCTGTTCGACGAGAAGGCCCACCAGATCGTGGATTCGGAAACGCCGCCGCCCGCCGCCGCGCGCGTGGCCGAGACGCTCGCCACCGGTTACACCTTCCAGGGCCAGTTGCTGCGCCGCGCGATTGTCACCCTGGCCGCGACGCCCGAGGACGCGCCGTTCCAACTCGCCGCCGAGCCGAAGGCGGGCGCGGAACGATTGACGGCGAGTGTGCCGTCGTCGCCCGCGTGAAGAGCTCGTCCGGGCATAGCCACCGGCGCGCGGCCTTCCAGGCCGCTTAGGACATGGGCAAGCCATAGGCGTAACTTCGCACCGACGGATCGTCGCACGCGTAAGCGGCCTGGAAGGCCGCGCGCCGGCCACGTTGCCATCGGGGGCACTGTCGAGATGCGTCGCCCTGTGCCTCCGCGTTGAATTGAAGCTTTATCTTGCTGCATCGTTTCGGATAAAGTCGGCGGCATTATGAAAAACATTTCGCACACACTCGCGCTCTGCGGTCTGGTTGTCGTCGCATCCCCGGTCGCCCTCCGCGCCCAAACCACCGCGCCCAAGGCCGCGCCCGCCATTACCAAGAGCGACGCCAAGACCGCCGACCTCGCCACCAAACTCGCCGCCGCCGCGCCCGGCAAACCCGACGCCGTGCTCAACGGTCTGGGCGGCGACCTGGCCTCCTCGATGAAGGCGCTGACCGGTTCGCTGGGGGCGAACAAAGACCTCAAGGGCACGCTGGATTCCACCGTGCAATCGCTGCTCGGCGGCAAGGACGCCAGGGCCGTGGCCATGCTGCAAAAACTCACCGCCGCCAAACTGACGCCCGACCAGACGAAACTCGCGGGCGATTTCAAGAACGTGCTTTCCGCCTATGTCACCCAGAAAAACTTTGCCGGCATCAAGGGCACGGAGAGCGACGTGGCCGCCATCGTCAGCGCGCTGCGCAAGGGCGAGACCGCCACGGCGTTGCCGGCGCTCAGGAAGTTCGCGCAGACCGCGACGCTTTCTCCGGCTCAGAAAGAATTGCTCGGCGGAGTCGTGGACAGCTACGCGCCCGGACTCAAACAGGCCGGCGATTCGCTGCAAAAAGGTTTGAAAGGTTTCAACCTCGGCAAGTGACCCGCGGGTCACGGGCTTTCCACCTGCGGCTATCCGCCGGCGAGACCGGCGAATTTTCTTGCGGCACCACCTCCTGCCTTTCAGTCCATGACCGATGATTCCGAAGTCCGGTTTGGCGGTGTAACGCGGCTGTTCGGCGCGGTGGCGGCCGAGCGGTTGCGCCGTGCCCACATCTGCGTCGTCGGCATGGGCGGGGTCGGCTCGTGGACGGTCGAGGCGCTGGCCCGGTCGGGGGTGGGGCAGTTTACCCTCGTGGATCTGGACGATGTCTGCGTGAGCAACGTGAACCGCCAGTTGCACGCACTCGAAGGCACGGTGGGGCGGCCCAAAGTCGAAGTGATGGCGGAGCGCGTGCGCAGCATCAATCCCCGTTGCGGCGTGCGTCCGCTGTCCATGTTTTTCACGGACGCGACCACGGAGACGATCCTGGACACGCGCTACGATTACGTGGTGGACGCCATTGATCGGGTCGCGAACAAGTGTCGCCTCCTCGGCGGCTGCCGCGAGCGCAGCCTGCCGGTGGTGACGTTTGGCGGCGCGGGTGGGCGGCGGGACGCGCTGGGCACCCGCATCGAGGACATGGCCCTCACCTCGCACGACCGGCTGCTGCAGAAAGTGCGCGTCCGCCTGCGGCAGCTTCACGGTTTTCCGCGAGGCGAGCAGCTCTTTGGTGTGGAATGCGTGTATTCGCCGGAGCCGCCGGTGTTCCCGCAGCCCGACGGCTCGGTGTGTGCGCGGCGGGACCCGGCAGCGGACTTGAAGCTGGATTGCAACTCCGGCCTGGGCACGGCGGCCTTCGTCACCGGCACGTTTGGTTTTGTGGCGGCGGGGTTGGTGGTGCGGCGGATCGCGGAGCGTGAGTGATCGTCACGGGGGGCCGAAGAGTCGCCGGAAATTTTCCTCGATGCGCGTGGCGAGCGTTTCGACCGGTTCGCCGAACATGCCGGCGACGAAGCGATAGATGGCGGCGAGGTTCGCGGGGTGATTCACCGGTTGGCCGGTCGCCGGGTCGGCGAGGGGATGATCGTTCCAGTCGTCGGGCGGGAGTTGATCCGGCGCGTCGGTTTCGATGAGAAGACGGTCGCGGGGCACTTGCTTGAAGGTTGCGCGTTGTCTGGTCTTGCGCTCGTGGGCGTAGTAGCCGGGGAAGGAAAAGTAGGCGCCGAGTTTCGCCAGTGCGGGGATCATCTCCGGCGGCCCGCCGTATGCATGAAGCAGAAAACCGCGGCCCGGTCGTGGCCCGGCGCGAAGCAGGTCGTGCAGCCGGCCCCACGCTTGCAGGCAATGGATGCTCACGGGCAAACCGCGTCCGGCGGCAAGACGGAGTTGCGTGGTGAACACTTCCTCCTGGCCCGCGTAATCCAAGCCGGGTTTCCATCGGTCGAGACCGATTTCACCGACCACCGCGCCGGGCGTCTCGGCGAGCGTCCGGGCGAGCCGTTGTTCCCAGTCGGAGGAGCGCTCGCGCACGTACCACGGATGATAGCCGACACTGGGAATGATTTGAGGATGTTGCCGCGCCAGCGCAATCACTTCCGGCCAGTCGGCTTCACAGGAGCCGTTGACGACCATCCGCGCGACGCCAGCCCGCGCGCACGCGGCGAGCAGTTCGCCCTGGCGGTGCGCGAAGCGATCGTCCTGCAGATGGTTGTGGGCGTCGTAGAGGTTCAAGCGCGGGCCGCGGGAATTTCTGGCGCGGAGAACGGCGGCAGTTGGCTCTGCGCGAAGGCGCGGATTTTTCCCCAGACGAGCGCGAGTCCGTTGCGGCGGTTGGGCGTGAGGTGTTGCGTCACGCCCAGTTCGCCGAGGAACGCCGGGTCGTGCGCCAGAATCTCGCCGGGCGCGTGGCCGCTGTAGAATTCGCACAGCAGCCCGGCGATGGCCTTGACGACGAGCGAGTCGGACTCGCACCGGTAATGGCAGCGCCCGTCGCGGAATTCCGACACCAGCCACAGTCGCGCCAGGCAGCCTTCGACGCGGTGATCGTCGGTGCGCAGCGCGGCCTCCATCAATGGTCGGCGGCGCGCTTGTTCCACGAGCCAGCTGAGGCGCTCCTGCGGGTCGGGCAGGCGCGCGAGGCGCTCCCGCAACGCCCGCTGTTTCCCGGCGAGCGACGGGGAGTTGGCTGTCGAATCAGTCGCCATCGTTGAAGAAACCTTAACTCAGATGTCGGCGGGAAAGCGAGCGGGTGTCGTCGGCGCGACCACCCCGCACTTTCGGGAAAACGCGCCCGGCTATTCCAGCACGTCCAGGGCGATTTTCTCTCCGCTACGGGTGGTTAACACCACGGAGTCCCGGGTGATGGCTTCGCAACGGATCGGGACGCTGGTTTCGGCAAGTTGCACCATCACGGATTCCCCGGTGCCGAGCGAATACACGCGCCCGCCCGCCGCGAACATCGCCAGCGGTTGGGCGGAGTGCAGGGAGACGCCCTTCAGGGTGAATTGCCTGGCGAGCGACTGGCCCTGGGGTTGGCCGGCGGAAGCGGGGGCCTTGTTTGGTTTGGCCGGAGCAACTGTCTTGGTGCTTTTGAGCGGTTCCGGCGATTCCGCTGGTTCAATGTCATCATCATCTTCCGGCACATCGACGTTCATTTCGGTCCCCGGGCTTTCGGTTTCGCGGGCGGCCGCCAGGTCGGGGCGGAGGTTGCCCATGAGTGAACCGATCACGAACAGGTTGACGCAGAACATGAGCGCTCCGGCAATGGACGTGGTGAACAGGATGTCGGGCACGAAGTCGGCTCCGGTGCATTTCCACAGGCAGAACAACAGCACGGCATGGCCAAGGTAAGGCCCGGCGTACGGAATGAAGCTAATCAGGATGGAAATGGCCGAGGAGGCCAGCAAACCCGGAAGGTGGTAATGAAGCTTCTGGATTTTGATCATGAACCACAGCAGCGCGGTGTAAATCACCCATTTTACTGCCGCTCCGGTGAGCGGTATAACGAGTTCAGTCAGCATACAATTTCACATTGTCAGTGCGACTGAGCGCACGGTTTTGACCACGACTTCCCATGGAAGAAATCATCGCCACTATCTGGCTGGGGCTTGAATCCTTGGGAGCGGCGGCCAGCGGGCCGGACTTTGAGATTGAATGACCGGCGACGAAAGGCCTTTACTCTTCCCTCATGCACATTCACCGGCTTGTCTGTCCGCCCGTTTTCCCCATGTTCGCTGTCGCCGGCCTGTTGGCGCTGTGGGCGGCGCGTTCAAACTGCCTGGGCGCGGCCAAATCGTTTTCCACCACCGAGCGCGTCGGCCGCGCCGCGAAGAACCATGTCGTCACGCCGGTCAACCAGACCCTCACACCGCGCGGACTCCAGGTGGATCTGCCCGGGATGCGTCCGCAGGCGATCGCGCTGAGTCCCGACGGCAGGCTGCTGGTCACCACCGGCAAGACGAACGCGCTCCTCGTCGTCGATCCTGTGACGGGCGCGATTCTGCAAGCGGTTCCGCTGCCGTCGGAAAAACTCAACGAACCGCAACCCGAGGTGCCTTCGCCAAACATTCTCCAACCGGACGCCAAAGGGCAGGTCAGTTTCACCGGGCTGGTTTTTTCGCCTGACGGCCGGCGCATCTACCTGGCGAACGTCAACGGCAGCATCAAGGTGTTCACGGTCGGCGCGGACGGGCGGGTGGCGGCGTCGCATTCGATCCCACTGGCGCTCGCCAGCGCGCCGCGCCGCAAGGAGGAAATTCCGGCGGGGCTGGCGGTCTCCCCGGATGGCCAGCGGCTCTACGTCGCGTTGAATCTGTCGAACCGTCTCGGCGAGTTCGACACGGCGACGGGAAAGCTATTGCGCGTTTTCGACGTGGGCGTGGCGCCGTACGACGTGGCGCTCGCCGGCCAGAAAATTTACGTGAGCAACTGGGGCGGACGCCGTCCGCAGCCTGGCGATCTCACCGGCCCCGCCGGTCGCGGCACGGAAGTCAAAGTGGACCCCGTGACGCACGTCGCCAACGAAGGCTCCGTCACCGCAATCGATCTCACGACCGGCAAGGTCACCGCCGAAATCCTTACCGGCCTGCACGCCTCGGCGCTGGCCGTCGCGCCCGGCGGACGCCACGTCGTTTGCGCGAACGCCGCGAGCGACAACCTCAGCGTCATAGACACGCGCACGGACAAAGTCGTGGAAACAATTTGGGTGAAGCAAAGCCCCGCCGACTTGTTCGGTGCCAGCCCGAACGCGCTCGTTTTTGACAGCAAGGGCGCGACGGTCTATGTCGCCAACGGTACGCAGAACGCGGTGGCGGTGGTTGAGTTTGATCCCGGTAAATCGAAGTTGATCGGACTGATCCCCGTCGGCTGGTTCCCCGGTGCGCTCGCGCTGGACAGCCGGCGCGGCGTGCTCTGCGTCGCGAACATCAAAGGCATCGGGAACACAAAGAAGAGGGACAAAACCAGCGGCGGCATGGGCTTCAACTCGCACCAGCATCACGGCTCGCTCACGCTTGTGCCCGTCCCGCGGAAACGCGATTTGCCCGGCCTTTCCGCCATCGTCTGGCGGAATTTTCGCCGCGAGCAGATGGAACTGGCAAAACTCCCGCCGCGTCCCGGCCAGTCGCCGCGCCCTGTGCCGGAGCGCATCGGCGAGCCGAGCGTGTTCAAGCACGTCGTGTATGTCATCAAGGAGAACCGCACTTACGATCAGGTGCTCGGCGACATGAAGCAGGGCAATGGCGATCCGTCCCTGTGCGTCTTTGGCAAGCGCATCACTCCGAATCAGCACAAGCTCGCGCGCGACTTCGTGCTGCAGGATAACACCTACTGCTCTGGCATCCTCAGCGCCGACGGCCACCAGTGGAGCACCACGGCCTTCGCCACCGACTACATGGAGAAATCTTTCGCCGGCTTTCCGCGCAGCTATCCCGACGGCATGGGCGAGGACGAGAACGACGCGCTGGCCTACGCGCCCAGCGGCTTCATCTGGGACAGCGCGCTCAAGCACGGCAAGAGCGTGCGCGATTACGGCGAGTTCGCCATGCCCGTCGTGCGCTGGACCGACGCGAAGCGAAAGGGCAAGCCGAAATTCCTCGATTGCTGGAAGGAGTTTCTCCACCGCCCGGGTGAAGTGCTTTTCTCCAGCCAGCCCGCCATCGAAACGATCCGTCCGTTTATGCCCACGAACTACGTCGGCTGGGAGATGACCGTGCCCGACCAGTATCGCGCGCAGTTTTTCACGAACGAACTGCGGCAGTTCGAGGAGCGGGGCGAGTTTCCGAATCTGGTCCTCATCTGCCTGCCCAACGATCACACCAGCGGCACGAGCGCCGGTTCGCCCACGCCTGCCGCGTGCGTGGCGGACAACGATCTGGCCTTCGCCCAAATTGTCCAGGCGATCAGCCATAGCAAGTTCTGGAAGGACACGGTCATCTTCGCCATCGAAGACGACCCGCAGAACGGCTGGGACCATGTGAGCGGCTACCGCACCACGGCCTACTGTGTCAGCCCCTACACGAAACGCGGCGCGGTGGTGAAGACGCAATACAACACGACGAGTGTCCTGCGCACCATCGGCCAGATCCTCGGCCTGCCGCCGATGAACCAGTTCGACGCGACAGCCACGCCGATGTTCGACTGTTTCACGGACAAGCCGGACTTCACGCCGTTCACCGCGCTGCCCAGTAACGTGCCGCTGGACCAGATGAATCCCGATCCGAAGAAAATTTCCGACCCGTTGCTGCGCCGTCACGCCTACATGTCCGCGCGGATGAATTTTGCCAAGGTGGACGCCTGTCCCGAAGACGTGCTCAACCGCATCCTCTGGCACGCGATGAAAGGCAGCGCCGCGCCGTATCCCGCGTGGGCGATCACGGCTGGCGCGGAGGATGATGACGACTGATCGCGCCGCATCACGCCGCGCCTTGTCTGTGCGCCGAAAAGCCGGTAACTTCCGCCCGTGAACGAACCGCAGCCAACCGACCGTGAGCGCCGCCTGGAACTGGCCCGCCAGGCGTTCAAGGAATTCTCCGCGCAATGTTTCTGGTCGTGGCGGGAAGACCTGGAAATCACGGAGGAAGATATTCCGTCCATCATTCGAGAATTGCGGCACAACGGCGGGCACAAAGGTTACAGGATCGCCGCAGCGTTATGCCGATAGGCCCGTTTGAACGCGAGGTGCTGCGGTTGCTCGCGCGCCAGCGCAATCCGGAAAGCTATGTCGGCGGCGCAACAGTTCTCCACCAATCCCCCGACTCGCCGCGCGCGTCGGCGGACATTGATGTGTTCCATGACACCGCCGAAGCCGTCCACCAGGCGGCGGAGGCTGACACCGCCGCGTTGCGCGTCGCCGGCTACACAGTGGACATTGTCAGCCGCCAGGAGTCATTTTGCCGGGGCATCGTGAAGCGCGGTGAGTCGGCCACGAAACTGGAGTGGGTTCAGGATAGCGCGTTCCGATTTTTTCCCGTCGAGCCGGACACGGAACTGGGTTGGCGGCTGAATTTCTGGGACGCGGCGACCAACAAAGTCCTGGCGTTTGCGGGGCGCGACAAATTGCGCGACTGGATGGACGTGATTTACCTGCACGGATACCACCTGCACCTCGGCGCGCTGACATGGGCGGCGGCGGCGAAGGATCCAGGGCTGACGCCGGAGTTTCTGCTCGATTGCGCGCGGCGCTTTTCCCGGTTTCCCGCCGAGCCGAGAGATTGGGCGAGACTCCAAGTCACACCGCCGTCCGATTTGGTCGCGCTCAAAAGAAATTTTCTGAAAGCCGTCGGCGAAGCTGAAGCCGTGGTGACGCAATTACCTGCCGGCGAGATGGGCTGCTTCTACCTCGACGCCACCGGCAAACCAGTCTGCCCCGATCCGGCGTCGCCGGGTTTCGCCAAACTCACCCGCCATTTCGGCAGTGTGAAAGGCGCGTGGCCGCGCATTGTGGAATCGTAGCAGCGGCGGGTTGGCGCGCGGCTAAACGCCGATGTCCTCGTTCCACAACTCCGGGTGCGCGGCGATGAAGGCGCGCATCAGTTCGATGCACTGCGGCTCCTGCGCCACTTCCACCTGCACGCCTTGCGCGCGGACGTATTCCTCCGGTCCTTTGAACGTGACGTTCTCCCCGATCACCACGCGCGGGATGCCGTAGAGGAGGATGGCGCCGCTGCACATCGGGCACGGCGAGAGCGTTGAGTAAATCGTGCAGCGGCGGTAAACCTCAGCGCGCTGCCGGCCCGCGTTTTCCAGGCAGTTCATCTCCGCGTGATGGATGACGCTGCCGTGCTGCACGCGCTGGTTGTGGCCGCGTCCGATGATTTGTCCATCGCACACGAGCACCGAGCCGATGGGGATGCCGCCGGCGGCTAGGCCCTTGCGGGCTTCGTCGAGCGCGGCTTGGAGGAAGGCGTCCATGCGTCACTTCTGGTAATCCCGCCACAGCCACCGCAGCGCGTCGGGCATGATGGCCCCGCCGTGCTTGCCGTTGTGCCCGCCGTCGCCGAACTCGAACTGGTAATCGTACTTGGCGAATTTGAGCGCTGCCGCCATCTCCTGGTTCGCCAGCGGCCAACTGCCGTGCAAGTTATCGAGATCGCCGGAGCCGTCCTGCAAATGGATGCGGATGGGCTTGCGCTCCGTCTTGCGGATGAGCGCCGGATAGTTGTGCCCGCCGCGGATGTTCGTGAAGCTGCCGACGTGGCTCAACACCTTGCGGAAGGCGTCGGGTCGCTCCCAGGCCACTGTCCACGCGCATATGCCGCCGCTGCTGATGCCGCCAATCGCCCGGCCCTCCGGGTCTTTGGTGAGGTTGTACTTCTTTCCAACCTCCGGCAAAATCTCTTCCAGCACAAAGCGCGCGTATTGATCGCCCAGCGAATCATACTCAAAACTCCGGTTGCTGCGCGGTCGCTTGCCCTCCTCGGCGGGCGGGACTTCGCCGGGGTTGAGGAAGATGCCGATGGTCACCGGTATTTCATTTTTGTGAATCAAGTTGTCGAACACCGTCGGCGTGCGGAACTGGCCGTCGGCCTTTTGATAATTCCCACCGTCTTGAAAGACCATCACGCACGCCGGCTTGGCTGCGTCGTATTGCGCCGGCACGTAGAGCCAGTAATCGCGCACCGTGCCGGGAAAAATCTTGCTCTCCCATTTGTGTTTGGTCACCTCGCCGCGCGGCACGCCGTCCTGCGGCATGGAGTCGGGGCCAAGTTTGTAGTCATCGGCAGCGCGGACAAGCACGCTGGCGGCGAGCAATGAAACGATAGCGAATAGGAATTTCGTCATGGGAGTTTTGATTTGATGGTTGGTGTTTGAATCGCCGCTTCAGGTCACAAACCCACGCGCGGCGGCAGCAGCGGCTCCTGGAACGACAGCACGCCTTTCACCTTGGTCTTGCGCTTGTAAACCTTGTCGCTGCACGTCACGTAAAGTTCGTCCAGCTTCGCGCCGCCGAACGCCACGTTTGCCAGCCACTTGTTCTGCGGTTTGGGAATGATGCCGGTCACGCGCCCCGCCTGATCACAGATTTGCAGGCCGAGATGTGTCGTCACGTAGAGGTTGCCTTTCGCGTCCACCTTCATGCCATCCGCGCCGCTGTCGGTGCGCGCGTCGGGCAGGTGCAGATGGAAATACGGCTGCTTGCCCGCAAGCGTGCCGTCGGCGTTGATGTGAAATGAATACGCGAACTGCCCGCGCGTATCCGCCACGATGAGCAGGCTCTGATCGGGCGTGAGGATGATGCCGTTGGGCTGCGCGATGCCCTCGTCCACCACCTGTTTCTCGCGCTTCGCGTTGATGAACCAGACTTTCTTGTTGCCGGGGTCGGTGAAATAAATCTCCCCCTTGCGCGTCACGACGAGGTCGTTGGAGTTCACGTCCTCGGCGACGACCATCTCCTTGCCGTCCGCGTCGTAGGCGACGATGCGCTTCTTGCCGTTGGCGCAGGCGTAAAGTTTTCCGTCGGGGCCGAACATCAGTCCGTTCGCGCCGCCGGTTTCCTCCTTGAACACGCTCACCTTGCCATCGAGTGAAATCTTGTGGATGCGATTGTTCGGGATGTCGGTGAAGAACACTTCGCCCTTGTCGTTGGCCGCCGGGCCTTCGGTGAACTTGTAGCCTTCGCCCACCAGTTGCCAGCCTTCCTCGGGCAGCAGCACGCCCATCACCGGCTGGCGCGACTTGCGCGCCGGGCTGGTGGCGGCAATCGGCGCGGGATAATCGCGCCACAGCCACCGCAGCGCGTCCGGGAAGATCGCGCCCGCGTGCTTGCCGTTGTGAGCGCCGTCGCCCCAGACATGGTTCACGTCGTAGCCAGAGAATTCGAGCGCCGAGAGTATTTCCAGATTCGCCAGCCACCAACTGCCGCCATAGCCGTTGTTGTCGTTCGTGCCGTCCTGCAAAAAGATTCGGATGGGCTTCGGCTCTGTCTTGCGGATGAGCGTCGGGTAAACGTTCCCGCCGCGCAGCCCGACGTACGTGCCGATGCTGCTGAACACGCGCCGGAATTCGTTCGGCCGCTCCCACGCCGCGGTGAACGCGCAGATCGCCCCGCTGCTTGCGCCGGCGATGGCGCGATCGTTGCCGTTGGTGGAGAGGTTGAGCTTCTGCTCGGCGGCGATGTGCGGCAGCAATTCTTCGAGCAGGACGCGCGCGTAATTGTCGCCCAGCCCGTCGTATTCGTAACTGCGGTTGTAGCGGTCGTGGACGTTTGTCGAGCCGCCCTTCACCCGCCCGTGCATGACGAACACACCGATGAGCGGCGGAATTTCCTTTTTGTGGATGAGGTTGTCGAACACGACCGGCGCCTGGTACTGGATGCCGTCCTGAAAGACCATCACCGGCGCGGGGTTGGTCGGCTCGTATTGCTTCGGCACATAGACCCAATACTCGCGCCAGGTGCCGGGAAAGATTTTGCTGCCCTCGAAAGTGTATTTCGTCACCTCGCCCTTGGGCACGCCTTCCTGCGCTTTGGAATCGGGGCCGAGCTGGTAATCATCCGCCGCGCGGGCGATGCCGGCGAGTGACAGCGTGAGCAGAACGATGAAGACCGGGAGAAAGCGGAAAGATTTCATGGACGGGATTCTGTGGTTTTCATCCGCGCTGTCAAAGGGTCTTTCACGCCCGGCTCCGGAACCGCCTTGTCAGCGCGCCGTCAACCGAACAACTCCTGTATCTCCTCCCACGTCAGCGCCTCGGCCAGTTGTTCCTCGCCGCCGAGCGTGGCGGAGATCATTTCGCGTTTGCGCGCCTGGAGCGTCAGGATTTTTTCCTCCACGGTGTCGCGTGTGATCAGCTTGTAGCTTGTCACCACGCGCGTCTGGCCAATGCGATGCGCGCGGTCGGTGGCCTGCGCTTCCACCGCCGGATTCCACCACGGATCGAAATGGATCACCGTGTCCGCGCCCGTGAGATTCAAACCGACGCCGCCCGCCTTGAGGCTGATGAGGAACACGGGGATTTGGCTGTTCCGCTGAAACTTCTCCACCACCGCCGCGCGATCTGTCGTGGAGCCGTCGAGGTAACAAAACTCCACGCCCTCCGCGTCGAGCTTCTCACGCAGCAGCGTCAACATGCTGACGAACTGGCTGAACACCAGCACGCGATGACCGCCGTCGAGGACTTCCTCCAGCAACTCGCCGAACAGTTCGAGCTTCCCGGAAGCGGTTGCGGGATTGATGTTCTCCAACTTCAGCAGCCGCAAATCGCAGCACACCTGCCGCAGCCGCAGCAGCGCGTTGAGCACCACCATGCGGCTGCGCGCCAGCCCTTGCGCGCCCACGGCGTCGAGCACTTCCTTCCGGCTGGCCTCGATCACCTGTTGGTAAGCGGCGCGCTGATCCTCCGTGAGTTCGCAGAAGGAAACCTGCTCCAGCTTCGCCGGCAAGTCCGGCGCGACCTCGCGCTTGAGCCGTCGCAGAATGAACGGGCGCAGCCGTCGCGCCAGCCGCGCCTGCGCCTCGGCGCTCTTGTCGCGCGTGATGGCCAGTTCGTAGCGCTCGCGGAAATCCTGCGCCGCGCCGAGATAACCCGGCATGAGGAAGTCGAAGATGCTCCACAGATCGAGCACGGAGTTTTCCATCGGCGTGCCGGTGAGCACGAGCCGGTGCCGCGCCCGCACCGCTTTCACGGCTTGCGCGTTTTGCGTCTGGCGATTCTTGATGTGCTGCGCTTCGTCCAGCACGAGCGTATCGAACTCCAGTTCGCGATAACGCTCCGCGTCGCGGCGGATGAGCGCGTAGCTGGTCACCACCAAATCGCTTTGACCGATCTGCTCGAAGAGCGCGTGCCGATCCGGCCCTTGCAACGCCAGCACGCGCAAGGCAGGCGTGAACTTCTTCGCCTCCGCGACCCAGTTGAAGACGAGGCTCGTGGGGCAGACGACCAGACAAGGCATCGTAGCAGTCGACGTGAGGAGGCTCTGATCTTTTCCGCTGTCATTCTTGGCTGATGAAGTCAGAGCCTCCTCACGTCGGCTGCTACGGGAGGTGAGAAACGCCAGCGCCTGCAACGTCTTTCCCAGGCCCATCTCGTCCGCGAGGATGCCGCCGAAATTGTTTTCGCGCAGGAAGTGCAGCCACGCGACACCTGTCTTTTGATACGGACGCAAGACGTTTTCCAGATCGCCCAGCGGCGGGCATTCCAGTTTGGCCTCGCCGCTCTGTTGGCTCGCGCGCGCGCGCCACGCGGCGGGCGCCTGTGCCTGCCAGCCTTGCTGCCGCAATGTCGCTTCGAGGAAGCCGGCCTGCGCGCTGCTCACCCGATACCCTTGCGCGTGCTGTTGCGGCGAACAATCGAGCAGCACCTCCTGCAACTCCTCCACCGCGCCGGTGTCGATGATCGCAGTCTTCCCGTTCCGCAATCTTGTGTGCCCTTGGCCGGAGAGCACGAGCCGCTGGATGTCAGCGGCGGAAAACTTCTCGCCGCCCTTGGAACTGAACGTCACGCCGAGATCGAACCACTGCACACCCGACGGTGTGATTTGAAATTGTGGTTCGATGCGCTCGAGGTTTTGCGCCGTGCTGCGCTCCAGCCGATCTTCGAGCGTGACTTCCCACGCGCGCTGCAACTTCGGAAAGTCGCGCGCGAAGAAGTTCAATACCGCGTTCTGGCCGAGCAACTGCCAGCGCCCCTGCGCGTCTGGTCCGGCGAAACCGGCGCGCAACAACCGTCCCAGCGCCGCCTGCTCCGCGCCCGCGTCGCGCGTCGAGTAACTCGTCGGCGACGCCAGATCGGGCAGCCAGACGGCCTCGTCGCGCGCCGTCACGCCAAGCGTCATGATGCGCGGGCCATAGGCGCATTGCAGTTGCGCGTGCAACTGCGCCAGCCCGCCGGCGAGATGCAGCAGGAAACGCGGCGGCTGCGGCGCGAGCGTGAAATCGTCCAACTGGAAATTCGCCTCCACGCTCCCACCGGCCAGCAGACGCGGCCAGTCGTGATTCAGAAAGTGCGGCACCTGCGCGCGAGAGAGGCGCACCGGCCCGCCGCGCAACGCCTTCAGATACGCGCCCGGCAAACCCAGCGGTTGAAACGTCGGATTGCGAAATACCCACTCCCCGCCGACGGCCAGCGGCGGTGATGTGGCCTCGCGCAACTTTAACTCGATCTCGCCGTTCGTCTCGAGCGTGGCCTTCAGTAGGGGCGTCCACGGCGTGCGCATAATGGTAACGGCGGCCGACTTGCCCAGCGTCACGCGCGGATGGTCCGCCAGCGCCGGCAGCAACGCGGCGAAATCCTTCACTTCCAGTTGCACCATCGCCGGCGTGCCACCCGCGAGCGTCTCGATTTGATCGAGCAGCGCCGTGTCTTGAATGGATAAAGCAAACGCCTGCGACTTGGGCAGCGCGTTGAGTGGCGCGCGACCGCCGCGCCATTTGCCCTCGAAACAAAGCATCACCTTCCCGCGCACGATGGCGGATTCGAGATTGGGCGGGAGGATGACGAACAACTCCGCCGGTTCGCCGTCCGCATCGCGCAGGAGACCGGCTATGTTTGGAGTCCTGGCTTTAGCCGGCGGGGCAGGGGAATTTCCCGGCGCGGTGGAACCCGCCGCCGCCCGGCCGCCTGAAGGCGGGACTACGAGCGCAGGCGTCTGCACGCCTTGCAAATGATGCAACCCCACCGCGACCGAGTGTGCGCAAATCTTCCCCCACTCGCGCGCGTCGCGACAGGTGCAGAGGTTCTCGATGTCCACGGCGTCCTTGATCACCAGCCCTGCGCGATAAGCGGTGGGACCGCCCTGCACGACGCCTTTGAGCACGGGCGGCGTCCAATTCGAGCTGAGCACTTGATCGCGCGCCAGGTAATCGCGCGCCTGCTTCATCGCCTCCCAGCCGGCGATTTTCGCGAAGAAGGCATCCGACAAAACTACCGCGCTCATCGCCCGTCACTGTGCCGCAGCGTGTGCGTGCGCGGAACAAAAAACAGCAGTGACTCGCAGGTCAGTGAATCAGTATTCCGTGAGTCAGTCCGCGGCGCACCGTTGCCACGATGGATCCGAACGAACTTCGTCGCCGTTGACCACACGCGCGGTCTGGCTAAAGTCACTTCATGAGAACGCGTTTGCTCTGCTCCGCCATCGGCCTCGGATTCTTGCTCCAACTCGTCTCCGTTGTTGGCGCTCCACGAGTGGAATTGATGCGGGTGCCCAACGGCGGCATCCAGCCGCAGGCGGTGGTGGACGGGCAGGGGACGGTTCACCTCATTTATTTCAAAGGCGAGGCAAAGGCGGGTGACATTTTCTACGTCCGCCTGCGACCGGGCGCGGATGGCTTTTCCAAACCGATGCCAGTCAACTCGCGGGCCGGCAGCGCCATCGCGGTCGGCACGATTCGCGGGGCGCAGCTCGCGCTGGGGCGCCACGGGCGCGTCCACGTCGCGTGGAACGGCAGCAGCGCGGCGGAACCGAGCGGACACGAGGGCGCGCCGATGCTTTACACGCGCTTGAATGACGCGGGCACAGCCTTCGAGCCAGAGCGTGATCTGATGAGGTTCACGGGCGGGCTGGACGGCGGCGGATCGGTGGCGGCGGATGACCAGGGCACTGTGTATGTGATGTGGCACGGCTCGCCGCCGGGCAACACGCAGGGCGAAGCGGGGCGCGCTGTGTTCCTGGCGCGTTCGGTGGACGATGGAAAAACTTTCGCGCGCGAAAGACCGGTGAATCCGAAAGCCACGGGCGCGTGCGGCTGCTGCGGGATGCGCGCGTTCGCGGACGGCGCGGGGAACCTCTTCGCGCTCTATCGCGCCGCGTCGGAGAAGGTGAACCGCGACGAAATCCTGCTCGTCTCGCGCGATCGCGGCGAGAGTTTTGCCATCGCTTCGTCGCATCCGTGGAATATTCCATCGTGTCCGATGAGCAGTGCGTTTTTTTCGGAAAGCAAAGCCGGTACGCTTGCGGCGTGGGAAACCACCGGCCAGGTTTATTTCGCCAGCGTGAATCCGCTGACGCTGTTCGTTGCGAAGCCGGTCGCGCCTCCGGGCGTCGCCCGGCGCAAGCATCCCGTGGCTGTCGGCAATGCGAAGGGCGAGGTGCTGCTTGCGTGGGCCGAGGACACTGGCTGGCAGCGTGGCGGATCGCTCGCGTGGCAGGTGTTCTCCGCAACTGGTCAGCCCACCGACGACAACGGTCGCGCAGCGGGCGGCGTGCCCGTGTGGGGCTTGCCCGCCGCCGTGGCGCGTGGCGACGGGTTCGTGATCTTCCACTGAAGAACCATGAGCGGGTCAGTCGCCTGCTGATGGCCTATGGCGCTCCCCACTTGTCGGCGCATCCCGTTGTCGCCAGCAGATCGGAAATTCCCTTGCTCGTGCTCAGGCGTGTGAGTGTTCCACGCCGGAGGCGTGTTGCCAGGCGTGGAGGACATACGCAATGATTTCGTCCACACCGACGCCGTGCTTCACCTGCGCGAAAATGAATGGGCCGTCGCCGCGCATTTTCCGGGAATCGCGTTCCATCACCGCCAGGTCTGCGCCGATGGCCACCGCGAGGTCGGTCTTGTTGATCACGAGCAAGTCCGCCTGCGTGATGCCGGGACCGCCTTTGCGCGGGATCTTGTCGCCACCCGCGACGTCAATGACGTAGATGGTGTAATCGGCCAGTTCGCGGCTGAAGTGCGCGGCCAGGTTGTCGCCTCCGGATTCGAGCAGGAGGATTTCCGGATGGAATTTCTGATGCAGTTCTTCGAGCGCGAGCAGGTTCGCGGAAATGTCTTCGCGAATCGCGGCGTGCGGACAACCGCCGGTTTCCACGGCGCGGATGCGTTCGGCGGCGAGCGCATCGTGCCGGATGAGGAATTCGCCGTCTTCCTTGGTGAAGATGTCGTTGGTCACGGCGGCGATGTTCCGGTGTTCGCGCAGCCGGCGGCAGAGTTGGAGCATGAGCGCGGTCTTGCCGCTGCCGACCGGCCCGCCCACCCCGACCGTGAACGCACGGCGGGCGAAGTTGCGGTCGAGCGGCCGTTCGCGGTCGTCGAAGTGGCCGGGATGATCGAGGTGCTCGTGCGTATGGCCGTGGCCGGGGTCGTGATGGTGGTGGGAATTCATTTTGGGAAACCGGGTCAGTCGAACACGCTCAGTTCGCGGTTGGCTTTGCGCAGCTTGCCGCACAAGTCGAGGCAGAGATTCTGCCAGAGCTTAAGTTTGATCGCGGGATGCGTTTGATCGAGCCGGTCAAAATCGTCGAGCTTCAACAGGTCACAATCCACCGCGGTGTCCGCCATGATGGTGGCGGACCGGGGTGCGCGGTCAATCAGGGCCATTTCGCCGAAGGCCATGCCGGCGGAGAAGGTGGCCAGCCGCTTGCGGACGCCGGAGGCGAGCGCCACTTGCACGCTGACGAGGCCGCGCGCCAGCAGGAACATCTCCGACGACGCCGTCCCCACGGTGATGATGGTTTCGCCGGCCGCGAAGGATCGCCGCTGGAGCAGGGCCGTCACCACCTTGAGTTCCGCCGCGTCCAGACCGGCGAACAGGCTGAAACGATCCGGCCCGGCCGGTTGGTCCGCCGCCAAACCCGGCAGGCAGGCTTCCAACAGTTTGTTCTCACACCACTCGAGCGCGCGATCCGTGTCGTCAAATGGGCGGAAGGTTGCGTCGAAGCGTTCGCCGAGCTTGATGCGCATGAAGCGCTGCAACAACCGCGCCCGCTCCAGATGGGCGAAGAGCAGTGTCCGGCCCTGGGCGCGCAGATCGACGAGCAGTTGATAGAACAGGCCGCAGGCGCATTCGTTGATGCTCAACACGCGCTTGAAATCCAGAATGAAGTGATCGACTTCCGCCAGGTGTTCTACCACGTCGCGCACCACCACCTCGGCCGTGGAAAAAGTGAGGTCGCCTTGCACCTGCCAGACGTGGATGCGCCGGCCAGCCTCGCTCAACACGCCCTTCTCCGCCGCAGTGCGGACGCGGCTGGAGTTGAATTGCGCGCCGGTGAACTTGACGCGGATGGTGGATCGTCCGACCCCGGGCCGGTTGAGCACGTGCAGGTCGAAGCGCCTCGACAGTTCTTCACAGACGCGGATGCCGCGCACGCTGTTGCCGTGATCGTCCAACCGGGGAGAAAAGACGCCGATGCCCAGTTGCCCCGGCAGCACGGCAATGATACCGCCGGCCACGCCGCTTTTGGCCGGCATGCCGACCTTGTAGAGCCACTCGCCGGCGTAGTCGTACATGCCGCAGGTGCTCATCACGCTCATCACGCTTTCGACGTATTCACCCCGGATGGCCTGCTGGCCGGTGAGCGGGTTGAGGCCTTGGTTGGCGAGCGTGGCCGCCATCACGGCCAGATCGCGGCACGTCACGGAAATGGAGCATTGCCTGAAATAGAGCTCGACCACCGGGATCGGATCACTGGTCAGGATGTCGAAGTTGCGCAGCATGTGGCCGATGGCCCGGTTGCGATGACCGGTGTCGTTTTCGGAACGGTACACCGCCTCGTCGAGCGTCAACGGGCGCCCGGCATACCGGCCGAAGGTTTCCAGCATTCTGCGGAGCCGCGCGTCGGCGCGGCCCGCGATCAGCCCGGCCGTGGCGATGGCGCCGGCGTTGATCATCGGATTGCGGGGCCGGCCCGTGCCCGGTTCGAGGCTGATGGAATTGAAGGCGTCACCTGTCGGTTCCACACCCACCTTTTCCAGGACAGCGCTGCGTCCGTGATCCTCCAGTGCCATGCCGTAAACGAACGGCTTCGAGATCGACTGGATGGTGAACGGTTGCGCGGAGTCTCCCACTTCATACACCGCGCCCGTGGCGGTCACGAGGCAGATGCCGAACCAGTCCGGGTTGGCTTTGGCCAGTTCGGGAATGTACGTCGCTACCTTTCCGTCGGTGATGGCCGCGCACTCGCGGTGCAAGCGCTGAAGGTAGTCGAGAACGGGTGACGGCGGAGGCGTTGTGGCAATGGAATTCACGGGGGCATTCTAGCTTTGGAACAGTCGCGAATAAAGCCGATCCTGCGCGCCCTGCCAGAGTTCGAGCAGCGGCGCGGTCTGCGCGAGGTCATCCACCGACAGATGCTCGCACCGCGCGACAACCTCGGCAGCCAGGGGCGCGAGCCGGTGCTGCAAGCCTTGCGCCTCCATCGGCCCGACGATCCCGAGGCGTACGGCGCTGGCGACGAGCCCGCGCAGTTGGATGAAGATAAAGAGGTGGCCTGCGGCGGTGCAGGTGGTTTCGAGCGTGCGCGTCATCACGCCAAAGGCGGGTGCCAAATGGCCGAAGGGCGGCTCGAGCGGCGGCAGGTCGTAAATGCGCCCAGCCGAGGCGAGCAAGGCGCGGCCTTGCAACCGGCTGGCGCGGTTGGCGACATGGTTGGTCGTGAAGGCGTCGCAGAGCCGGTCGAACTCGGTGAATTTCTCCGGCTCCCGATGCGCGGCGGTCATGAAGGGCAGGACCGCGTGGCCAAACTGCCCAAGACTCGTCTGAAGAAACGACGCAAGCTCGGTGCGGTTGCGAATCTCGCCGTGCTGCCATGCGGCTTCGAGTCCGCCGGAGTGGGCGAAGCCGCCGGTGGGAAAGGCGGAGTCCGCGAGTTGCCAGAGGAGCCAGTGGTTTTCCTTCGTGGCGGCCGGCGAGGGGAGGCTCCGCGCTTGGTCTGGCAACGCGATTGTGAGGGGAATCAGGTCCTCTTCGCGGCGACCATGGAGTTGTGCGGCGGTGAACATCGTTCAGAAGAGTGAATACCGCTGCGCCAGCGGCAGGATCGTGGCTGGTTCGCATTCGAGCAGTTCTCCGTCGGCGCGCACTTCGTAGGTTTCCGGGTCCACCGTGATGCGCGGCAGGGCGTCGTTCCATTTCATATTGCGCTTGCCGATCTGGCGGCAGTCGCGCACGGCTTCGATGCGTTTATTCAAACCATAGCCTGCCGCGACGCCTCGCTCCTGGCAAAGCCGGCTGACGAACGCGAGCGAGATGGGGCCGGGCGCGCTACCGAACGCGCCGAACATCGGGCGCATGAACACCGGTTGCGGCGTCGGGATGCTCGCGTTGGGATCGCCCATCTGTGACCACGCGATGACGCCGCCCTTGAGGACCAGCTCCGGTTTCGCGCCGAAGAATGCCGGCTTCCACAGCACCAGGTCGGCGAGCTTGCCGGTTTCGACCGAGCCGATGACGTGTGCCAGGCCGTGGGCGATGGCGGGGTTGATGGTGTACTTCGAGAGGTATCGTTTGATGCGGAGGTTGTCGTTGCCGGCGCGGTCGCCTGGCAAGGTGCCGCGCTGTTGCTTCATCTTGTCGCCGGTCTGCCAGGTGCGGGTGATCACCTCGCCGATGCGGCCCATCGCCTGTGAATCCGAACTCATCATGCTAATCGCGCCCAAGTCGTGAAGGATGTCCTCGGCGGCGATGGTTTCGCCACGGATGCGGCTCTCGGCGAACGCGACGTCCTCCGGCAGGTTTGCGTCGAGGTGATGGCAGACCATGAGCATGTCAAGATGCTCGTCAATGGTGTTCACCGTGTAGGGCCGCGTCGGATTGGTGGAACTGGGCAGCACGTTTGGTTCGCCACAAATCCGGATGATGTCCGGCGCGTGCCCGCCCCCCGCGCCTTCAGAGTGGTAGGTGTGAATGGTGCGGCCCTTGAACGCCGCGATGGTGGCTTCGACGAAGCCGGATTCGTTCAAGGTGTCGGTGTGAATCGTCACCTGCACGTCGTGCTCGTCGGCGACGCGCAGGCAACAGTCAATCGCGGCGGGCGAGGTGCCCCAGTCCTCGTGCAACTTGAGGCCGATGGCGCCGCCAAGGATTTGCTCGGCCAGGCCGGCGGGCAGGGAAGTGTTGCCCTTGCCGGTGAAACCGAAGTTGAGCGGCAGACCGTCGGTGGCTTGCAGCATCATCCGCAAATGATGCGCGCCGGGCGTGCAGGTCGTGGCGCAAGTGCCGGTGGCCGGGCCGGTGCCGCCACCCACCATCGTGGTGAGTCCGGCGGCGATGGCTTCGTGGGCCTGCTGCGGACAGATGAAGTGAATGTGCGTGTCGAGTCCGCCGGCGGTGAGGATGAGTCCCTCGCCCGCGATGACTTCGGTGGTGACGCCGACGATCATGCCGGGCGTGACGCCGGCCATCACGTCGGGATTGCCCGCCTTGCCGATGCCGGCGATGAGGCCGCCCTTGATGCCGATGTCCGCCTTGAAGATGCCGGTATGGTCCACGACGAGTGCATTGGTGATCACGCAATCGAGCGCATCGGCCTGGGAGACGCCCGCCGCCTGGCCCATGCCTTCGCGAATGGTCTTGCCGCCGCCGAATTTGCACTCGTCGCCATAGACGGTGTGGTCTCGTTCAACCTGGAGAACCAGCGATGTGTCGCCCAGGCGGACGCGGTCGCCCGTCGTCGGGCCGAACATGTCGGCGTAATGCGAGCGTTTCATTTTGTGAGACATGGCGCGGGAGTAATCAGCAACCAGTGAGTCAGTAATCAGCGGATGGCGCGACGCATTTTCATGCTTCTCGATGGGCGAAACCTTTCGCGTTCACCCGTTCCATGGCTGACCTCCTGCCGGCTTCGGAAACCGCGCCGTCAGCGAGATTGTTGCCGCCGCGGATGACTTTGTCGCCGGCGATGGCGACGAGCTTCACCGTTTTCGTTTCGCCCGGCTCGAAGCGGACGGCGGTGCCGGCGGGGATGTCGAGCCGTTTGCCGTATGCCTGGGCGCGGTCAAATCTCAGCGAGGCGTTTGTCTCGATGAAGTGGTAGTGACTGCCGATCTGGATGGGGCGGTCGCCGAGGTTGGTCACGGCCAACTCGACCGTGTCGCGGCCAGCGTTGAGTTCGAGGTCACCTTCCTGCACGTCGCAACGGCCCGGTTCGATCTCCGCCTCGGCAGGGGCCGGCTGGAAGAGTGCGCGGTCGGGCACCGGGAGAAAACTTCCGTGCAAGGCCAGCATCAGGTTGCCGTGTTCGGCGGCGATGGGGTGATGGACGGTGACCAGCTTGGTGCCGTCGGGGAAGGTGCCTTCGACCTGCACCTCGGCAACCATCGCGGGCACGCCGGGCATGACCTGGTTTCGTCCGAGAAGTTGGCGGCCCAGATCCATCAACTCGGCGACGCGCCTGCCGTCGCGGATGAACTCCAGCAACACTGCGGCGATGAGCGCAACGGCTTCCGGATAATTCAGGCGCAGGCCGCGTGCGAGACGTTTCTGCGCGAGAAAGCCGGCGTTGTGCAGAACAAGTTTGTCGAGATCGCGGGGGGAGAGATGCATGGCGTCAAAACTTTCTGGCCCAAGGATCATCGCCGAGCAGGTCGCTGAGCGCAGCCAGGTGCCGATGGATTTCGCGACCGACGACCTCCACTTCCTCACCCGCTAGCCGGAGGAGCACTCCGTCACGCACGGCACTGGCGCTGCACATGATCGAGACGCGGCGCTTAACGGGTTGCGCGGCGACATCGGCCAGCAGACGCGCGCCCACGTCGCGCAGCGGCGCGCCGACGAGGAGCACGAGCGCCAGGCAATTGAAGCGCCCCATGCGCTGCGCGGCATCCAGCGGACCATCGGCGGGGTCGAGCAGCAGGGAATCCACGAGCAGGCGTTCGCCGCCGAGGAACACGTCGTTGCGACTGTGGAAACGGCTGAAGGCCCAGCGTTCGCCCCGCGCGGCGCGACCGGAGCAACACCAGTCCACCAGCGCAAGCCCGGCGCCGGGCTGCATTAAAAATTCCTGGCGCTGGGTGTAGTGGGCGCCGGCGAAGGCCTGCACCGGGTCGGGTGCGAGCACGAGCAGGGAATCCGTGCCGAGCGTCGCGCGCAGATGATGGCCGCAGGGGAGTGCGCGTGGGTTGCGATAAACTTTCGTGGACGCCTGGGTGCTGACAAAGCAGCGGGTGGTGTCGCCGAGTTGGAGAGTGAGGCTGGTTTCATCGCCGGCCACCAGTCCGCCGCCGAAGCTGCTGGCGTAGGCCCAAACGCTTTGCCCACGCGGGCGTGGCACGAGCAATTTGAGCGGGCTGGACGCCCAAACCCCAGTGGCGGCGCTCTGGCCGGAGACAAGTTGAACGTCGAGCCGGGCGTGGCCCGGGCGGAGGGGTGGCGATTCCGGAAGTGTCGCCGCCGGGGTCACGCGCGCAGTCCCCACAACACCATCGCGGCGAGCACCGCCGCAACACCGCTGCCTTGGAGCAGGCGGCGAGGCAGCCGGCGTTGAATTAAATAGCCCGCCGCGAAGAATCCGATCCCGCCCAGCGCGAGCACGGTCAGGTGGTCCGGGTTGGTGAACAGATGCGCCGTGCTCGCGTCTTGCAGCGAGTGACCGGGATGAGCGTGGGTTGAAAGCGATGAGGTGAGCAGCGCGAGCGCGCCGGCGAGGCAGAGGCGGTTTTGTTTGGTTGAACAGTTCATACGGTCAAGTGTTGCTTCACAATGTCGTCGTTGAGATGCGAGACCGGGCCTTCAGCCACGACCGCGCCGCGGTCCATGATGTAGAAGCTGTCACCGACGTTCAAACAGAAATCGAGGTATTGCTCGACGAGCAGAATACTGAGTCTGCCCTCGGCTTTGATCTTCAGCAGTGTTTCGCCAATCAGATCGATGATGTTCGGCTGGATGCCTTCGGTTGGCTCGTCGAGGATGAGCACCTTCGGATCGGTTAGCAGCGCGCGGGCGATGGCCAATTGCTGCTGCTGGCCGCCGCTGAGGACGCCGCCCTTGCGCTGGAGCATCTCTTTGAGCACGGGAAAAAGCTGGAGCACGCGGTCCACCTGGCCGTTGGCCTTCGCGCCGTGGACGACCAGGCTGAGCTTCAAATTTTCCCAGACGGTCAGTTGGGGGAAAATGTCCCGGCCCTGCGGGACGTAGCCCAAACCGAGGCGGGCCCGCTCGTCGGGGCTGCAGGAGCCGAGTTCGGTTCCGCCGAGTGTCACCGACCCGGCGTCGAGTTTCATCAGGCCGACGATGGCTTTGAGCGTGGTGGTTTTGCCGACGCCGTTGCGGCCCATGAGGCAGACGACTTTTTTTTCCGGCACCGTGAGACTCACGCCCCGCAGGACGCGGGAGCCGTCGTAGCTGGCGGTGAGGTTGGAAAGGGTCAGCATGGGGGGTAGTAGTCAGTGGGTCAGTAGGTCAGTAATCAGTGAGTGACGCGCGTGGCGAGCGCAACGATGGCCAGACTGAACACTGGTTCCCTGATTACTAATTCACTGCCCTTCATACCGCCTTCTTTTTCCGTCCGAGATAAACTTCGATCACCCGCTCGTCATTCTGCACTTCGTCCACGCCGCCTTCACACAGGACGCTGCCTTGATGAAGCACCGTGACCTTGCGCGCGATCTGGCGGACGAAAACCATGTCGTGCTCGATGACGATGACGCTGTGTTTTCCGGCGAGACTGACGAGGAGTTCGCCCGTCTTGGCGGTTTCCTCATCGCTCATGCCGGCGGCGGGTTCATCCACGAGCAGAAGCTTGGGATTTTGTGCGAGGAGCATGCCGATTTCGAGCCACTGCTTCTGGCCGTGGCTGAGGGCGCCGGCCTTCGCCTCAGCCTTGCCGGCAAGTCCGATGGCTTCGAGGACTTCCTGGATGCGCTCGCGCTGGGCTGGCGTGATGCGGGCAAACAGCGTCGAGAAAACGCTGCGACTGCCCTCGAGCGAGAGCCAGATATTCTCGAGGACGGTGTGATCCACATAGACGGAGGGCGTTTGAAATTTCCGACCGATGCCCAGGCGGTTGATTTGATACTCGTTGAGCGCGGTGAGGTCGGTGTCCTTGCCAAACTCAATCGTGCCGGTGTCGGGGCGCGTGCGGCCGGTGATGAGATCGAGCATGGTGCTCTTGCCCGCGCCGTTGGGACCGATGATGACGCGCAGTTCGCCTGTATCCATGTAGAAGTTGAGATCGTTGATCGCCTTGAAGCCATCAAACGATTTGCTCACACCTTCCAACGTCAGGATGAAGTCCTTGTGGGTCATTCGGATTTCGCGGCTGGATTGGCTGCGGCCAGCGGGATGGAGGGGGCTGCGGATTTCCGGTTGGTGAATCGCCGCTTCAACTCGCGCAACTGGCGCGGCACCCCCACCAGTCCGTCCGGCATGAACAGGGTCGCGAAGATGAACAGGCCGCCGAGGAAGTAGAGCCATTGCTCGGCGAAGGCGCGCGTGGCGTAGCTCTTGAGCGCGTTGACTCCGATGGCGCCGAGGATGGGGCCGACGAGGCTCCCGCGCCCGCCGACCGCGCACCACACCACGGTCTCCAACGATTTGTCCGGTGCCATCTCGCTGGGGTTGATGATGCCGACTTGGGGCACGTAGAGCGCGCCGCCCAGCGCGGCGATGACGGCGGCCAGAACGAAGACGAAGAGTTTGAAGTGGCCCGTCGCGTAGCCGGAGAAGAGCACGCGGTTTTCACTGTCGCGAACGGCGCGCTGGATGAGGCCAAACTTCGTCGCGGTCAGCCAGCGACAAAGCAGATACACTCCCAGCAACAGCAGACCGGACGCGATATACAACCAGCGTTTGGTGGCCGCGCTGTTGATGTCGGCACCGAGGATGAATTTGAAATCCGTCAGGCCGTTGTTGCCGCCGAAGGTGAAGTCGTTGCGGAAAAACATCAGCGTGGCCGCGTAAGTCAGCGCCTGGCTGAGAATGGAGAAATAGACGCCCTTGATCCGCGAGCGGAACGCCAGCCAGCCGAAGACGTAGGCGACCACGGCCGGCACGACGATGACCATCGCCGCAGCGAACCAGAAACTGCGGAACGGAATCCAGTGCGGCGGCAGCCCGCCGGTTTCGGGGAAGCGCTGGGCGAATTCGAGAAAGACCATGAAATCGGGGAGGTCGGCTTTGTATTGGCCGAGCTTGCCGATCATCAGCATCAGGTGCATGCCCAGCGCGTAGCCGCCGAGCGAAAAGAACAGGCATTGGCCAAGACTGAGCAGGCCCGTGTAGCCCCACAGCAGGTTCACTCCGAGCGCCAGCACGGCGTAGCAAAGATACTTCCCGTAGGTGTTGATGGTGAAATTGCTGACGTGGAAGAAACTGTCGGCCGGAACGAACGCATTGAGGCAGGGTAGAACGACGAGGCCGATGGCGGCGGTGAGGGCGAGGAACAGAAACTCTTTCCGAGAAGTGCCGGGTTTCATCCTTCCAGACTCCTCGATCGCGTCGCGAACATCCCCGCCGGGCGCCATTGCAGGAACAGAATGATCGCCGCGAGCACCGTGATCTTGCCCATCACCGCGCCCAGCCACGGTTGCAGGATTTGGTCGGTGACGCCGACGCCGAGCGAAGCCGAGACGGTGCCGACGATGTTTCCGACGCCCCCCAGCACGACGATCATGAAACAGTCCACGATGTGATTCTGGCCCATGCTCGGACCGACGTTGCCGAGTTGCGAGAGGCACGCGCCCGCCATGCCGGCAAGGCCGCTGCCGAAGGCGAAGGTCAACATGTTCACGCGCTGCGTGCGCACACCGATGCACGAGGCCATCGCGCGGTTCTGCATGACGGCGCGGATTTGCAGGCCGACAAATGTTTTCGTGAGCAGCAGCCAGGTGAGCAGCACCACGAACACGGCGAAAGCAATCACGAAGACGCGGTTGTAGGCGAAGAGCACGTCCTGCACGACGTAGCTGCCGCTCAACCAACTCGGCGAGTTCACCTGGACGTTTGCCGCGCCAAAAGTTGCGCGAAAGAGTTGCTGCAGGACGAGACTCACGCCCCAGGTGGCCAGCAGCGATTCGAGCGGGCGTTTGTAGAGGAAGCGAATCACCGAACGCTCCAGCAGCAGCCCGACGGCGGACGCGGTGATGAATGACGCCAGCAATGCCGCAATGAAGTAGCAATCGAATCCCACGCCACTCGCCCCGAACCAGCCGCTAAAGATGTTTTGCGTCACGTAGGCGGTGTAGGCGCCGACCATCATGATCTCGCCGTGGGCCATGTTGATGATGCCCATCAAGCCAAACGTGATCGCCAGGCCAAGCGCGGCGACCAACAGCACGGCAGAGAGACTGAAGCCGCGAAACGCGGTGCCTACGAGGTTACCCCACGCCATGTACGATTGGATTTGCTGCACGGCGGCGTGGGCGGCGGCGAGTGTTTCCCCGCCGAACTTGGCGGGATCAGCTTTGGCGTCGGCTTCAAGTTTTTGGAGAAACGAGAGCGATGTGATCGAACGCATCGCGGCGAGCTTTTGAATGGCGGCGACGCGCCGGGGCTCGGCTTCGTCAGCGATCAGCGTGAGCGCCATGGCTTCGTTCAACGCTTTGCGAACATCCCGGTCGGTTTCCTTGGCGAGTCGTGCTTCGAGCAGCGGCAGGTAATCGGCGTTTTGGTCCTGACCGAGCTTGGTCACGGCGTCCCGGCGCATCTTCGGATTGGGGTTGGCGAGCGCGACCAGGTCGAGCGCGGTCTTGATGGCCCGGCGAAGTTTGGAACTCGTTTCCATGGCCGTGAGGTCGGACGCAGCGAAAGTCAGCGGCTGGCCGCGGGCGTCCTTGATGAACTCTCCATCGGTGACGCGAACAGCTTTCGCTCTGCCCTCGCCGTCGGTTTGGGCGTCGAGCAGGAACGGTGTGCGGGTGTCGTTGGTTTCGTGAATGAAGAGGCCGCCCTGCCGCCACGCGGCCAGGGCTTGCGCGACGAGCGGATCGTTCGCATCGGAAAGCGTTTTGATGAGATTGATCTGTTCCCCGTCATTGTCGGCGAGGATGGCCGCGACGAGATTAGTCCGGTGCTCGTTCGCGGCGCGAGAGGACGGGGCGGCGAACAGCAGGGGAAGTAACAAGAGGAATGGCGAATGATGAATGACGAATTGCCACCATCCGCGTTTCTCACGCGCTGCAAGGCGCAGGCTACAGCGCAATGCGCCGCTGTGCCGTCCGCGCCGGACGTTGCATTCGTCATTCGTCATTTGAAAAAAGGGAGGCGGGTCTGCACAGACCCGCCCCCCGGGAGGAACG
This sequence comes from Verrucomicrobiota bacterium, assembly GCA_031378375.1. Classification (GTDB taxonomy): domain Bacteria; phylum Verrucomicrobiota; class Verrucomicrobiia; order Limisphaerales; family JANNEF01; genus JANNEF01. The sequence continues at coordinate 31,979 of JANNEF010000379.1, forward strand.
CAGCGAAAGCGGCGTTAGTTGCTGGCCGTCTGCTTGGTCAGGAATTTCTCGCTGAACGGCTCGCCCGCGACCGCGCCGAGCGTCTTGATGATCTTGAACTGGCCGGTGGCGAGGGTCTCGCCGATGAAGACGGGGTTCACGAGGTGGTGGTTCTCCTGCATGGTCACTTCGCCCGCCGGGCCTTTGAACTTCTGGCCGATGAGCGCCGCGCGGACCTTGTCCACCTCGAACGAGCCGGCCTTCTCAACCGCCTGTTTCCAGAGATACACACCGATGCGCGAGAGGTTCATGGGGCTGCAAGTGACCCGGCCCTTGGCGTCAATGCCGCTGACCTTGTAGTCCGCGCCGGTGACCATCGGCGCTTTCAGCCAGGCCTGGAAGTCCTTCACGAACTTCGCGTTCTCCGGCGTCTTGAGCGACATGAAGTAGGTCCAGCAGCCGAGGTGGCCGACGAGTTCCTTGGCGGGCAGGCCGCGGAATTCGTCCTCGGAAATCGAGAACGAAACCACCGGGCAATTTTCCGAGGTCAGACCGGCGTTGGCGAACTCCTTGAAGAACGGGATGTTCGTGTCGCCGTTGAGCGTGCTGATGATGCACGCCTTGCCGCCGCCGGCGAACTTCTTGATGGCCGCGACGATGGTCTGGTAATCGGTGTGGCCGAACGGCGTGTAGATTTCCACGATGTCCGATTCCGGGATGCCTTTGGAGCGCAGGTATTGCTTGAGGATTTTGTTCGTCGTGCGCGGGTAAACGTAATCCGAGCCGAGCAGGTAAAACTTCTTCTTGCCCTCCGCGAGCATGTAATCCACGGCCGGAATGGCCTGCTGGTTCACGGCCTCGGCGGTGTAGAAGATGTTCTTCGACAGCTCCTCGCCCTCATACTGCACCGGATAGAAGAGCAAACCGTTGGCCTGCTCGAAGACCGGCAGCACCGACTTGCGGCTGACGGAAGTCCAGCAGCCGAAGACGGTGGCGACCTTGTCCTGTTCGAGCAGTTGTTTGGCTTTTTCGGCGAAGAGCGGCCAGTTGGACGCGGGGTCCACGACGACCGGCTCGATCATCTTGCCCATCACGCCGCCGGCCTTGTTGATTTCGTCAAACGTGAACAGGAGCGCGTCCTTGAGGGAGGTTTCGCTGATGGCCATCGTGCCGCTGAGGGAATGCAGCACGCCGACCTTGACAGTTTCGGCCGCCGCCGCGGTGAGGGTGAACAGGGCGAGCGCGGCCCCGGTGAGGAGTTTGGTGAAGTGAGGTTTCATGTTTTTGTTTGCTATGGTCGAGGTTTGATTCAGTAACGGATTTGGTTTCAGTTCAGGGAGTTCAGTTTAGAAAAGATAGGAGACGCCCGCGCCGACGATGACGCGGTTCTGTTGCTTGCCGAAGCCGCCCACCAACGACGTGTGATCGTAGCGGATTTCCGGCTGAATCTTGATTTGCGGCGTTGGCTTGATGTTGAGCGTGAACGCCACGCTGGACAGATCCTGGCCGCCGTTCACAGGAAAGCCGAGGGGATCGCCCGAGGCATCCACGCCATCCTTGTCACTGAGGAATTCCGCCCGCAGCGCCGCGCCGATTTTCTCCGTGAGCGCATAGGACAACCAGCCGCCCGTGGACCACACGGGATGGCTGCCCGTCGCGTTCTTGAAGACGAAGTAGTCAAGCTCGGTGCCGAGATTCATCTTGTCGTTGAGCTTCCAGCCGCCGAGCAGCGAGCCGCCCTGGACGATTCGCGGGCCGCCACCGCCATTGGCGTCCTCGCGACCGGTGAAGCCGATCAAGCTCAACCAAATCTTGTCGGAGGGTTTGATGCCAATCGCGGCCATGACTGTCTTGCTGTAATTATTATCCACCGGGCCGGCGTACAGGCCGTTTTGGACGCGCACTTTCACGTCCACCTGATCGGTGAGGGTGTAGCCGAGTTGCACGCCCGCCGCCGGGCCGTTGCCAGTGTAAAACCATTGGTAGCCTTGCGAGAAATTGTCATTCACTGCGCCGCCATCGCCGGACTCGTAGTTGAGCAGCGAGATCAGTTCGCCGATTTTAACGTTCAAGCCGGTGCCAATGGGCACGTTCATTTCCACGTAGGCTTCGCGGAGATTTTGAAAGCCAACCGTGCCGGCGCTGGAGTTCACGATGGGTGCGTCCTGGCCAACGATGAGGGACACCCGGTAGGCGGCACTAAATGTGTCACCACTGCGCTCGGCGGGCGGGCTGGCGAGCGTGAGCTTGACCTTGTTGATGGCGAAGGTGCCCGCCCGGCGGTTCCAGAGATAGCCCGGCGAAATGCCCCCGGGCGGTTTGCTGGTGTCGTAAAAGTACGACGCCGTGGCAAATCCGCTCAGCGTGGACTTCGATAGCGCTGCCACCGTGTAAGTGGGCACGGCGGCACCGGGGGCGACGCCTTCCAACGCGTCCAGGCGTTTGCGCAGTTCTTGATTTTCCATTTCCAGTTTTTCCAACCGGCCGGAATTGGCGCCCGCTGGAGCCTGGGCTTTGGCCAGCGGTGCGCCACCAAGCAGCGCGCCGCCAAGGCACGCGGTGGTGGTGATGGGGCGGAGGCGAGATAATTTCATAGGTTTGGTCGAGTGGTCAGTGGCCGTCGTGCGAGGTCCCTCGTCGCGTTGGTTATGTGGTGATCTGTAGTTTTTGTTTATGGGACCATTGAGTTCCGGTCACACGACTCCTTTAACTAGTGCCGTGCCACGCGGCGGTTTGGTGGCACGACAATTTCTACATGGATCGGATGAATCCAATTCATACCACGGCGCAACCACTCGACAGCCGGCAGCTCCGTGCGTTCGTAACCCTAGCGAAAACGGCCAGTTTCACCCGTAGCGGTCAGGAGTTGTTCCTCTCGCAATCCGCCGTGAGCCATTCTCTGAAAGGGCTAGAAAACGACATCGGCTGCCGGCTCTTTGACAGGCTGGGCAAAAGAATGCACCTGACGCCCGCTGGCGAGCACCTCCTGCACTACGCAGAAAAAATTCTTCGCGAAATGGCCTCCGCACGGGAATCCCTCACGCGACTTGGCAAATGGGGCAAAGGCCGTCTGCGCCTTGCGGCCAGCCCCACCGTCTGCCGATACATCCTCCCGAACGTCCTGCGGGACTTCCGTAAAGAATTTCCCGACTGGCTCGTCAGCCTCGAACCGGTGGACGCGCCGCAGGCCGTGGATTTATTGCGCGAACGGGCGATTGATCTCGCGTTCACGCTCGCTCCACCCGCCGCCGATTCGTTCGAGTTCGTGCCGCTGTTTACGGACGAAATGGCTTTTCTCGTGGCCCCCGGGCATCCTTGGTCGGTGCAAGGCCGCGTGGTCCGGGAAGACATCCCCACGCAGAATTTCATCCTGTACCGCCAGCCGAGCCACACGTCCCAGCTCGTTGAAAAATACTTCCACCGCGAGGGCATGGTGCTGAGGCTCTCCATCGAAACAGGCAGCATGGACGCCATCAAGGAATTGGTGAAACTCGGCCTGGGCGTGGGCGTGCTGGCCCCCTGGGTTGCGCGCTGCGAACTGGAAGAGAAATCCCTCATCGCCCTGCCGCTGGGCAAGCGCAAGCTCAAGCGCAGTTGGGGCATCCTGCGCGCCCACGGCGGCAAGCCGGGACTGGCCGAGGAAACTTTGTTGAAACTTTGTCGGGCCGCCACCGTCGGCATGAGCGGCGCCAGGTGATCCGGCTTCCAGCCGCCCGCGCCGTTGAATTATGCGCTCTTGAGCGCGATCTGGATGATGACGTTGCCCGCATCGCGGCAACGGTCGGTCACGCGCTCCAGCAGTTCGTAGAGGTCTTTCAGGAAGAGCGCCCGCCCCACGTCCGTCTGCGATAAATATAGCCCGCGCAGCAGGTCGGTCGTCATCTTGTCCACTTCACCCTCGATGTGTTGCAATTCGGCGTTGTGCCGTTTGAGGTCTTCCACGGGTGCGCGGCGGCGTAGCTCGCGCACCATCACGAGCAGGATGTTCGCGGCCTGGCCCAGCGCGGCGATTTCCCTGGAGAGATCCACGCCTGCCAGGAACTGCGGCGCCATCAGGATGCGTTCGCCGATCTTCTCGACGGTCTTGGGAATCTTGTAGAGTGCCTTGGACAGCGCCTCCACGTCCTCGCGCTCGAAGGCTGTCATCACCTGTGTGGCGAGTGATTCGACGATCTCCGCGTTGATGGCTTTCTCCCGGCGTCGCGGGTCCGCGAATTCATCGAGGGATTTCGCCGCATCAGTGCTTTGGAAAAATTTAATGAGGGCCTGCACGCTGGCGCGGGCCTGTTCGGCGCTGGCTTCCAGCAGTTCGAAAAACTTGTCTTCTTTGCCGAGGGCTTGTTGTAGCGAGAACATGGTGGTGCCTTGTTAGCACGCCCGGCGGAAAAGGCACGTTAAAAGCGCGTCCCGGTTGTGCAACGAATGCGCGTCTTTTCACCCTGCATGGCTTCCGGCCACCGCCTGGGAATGTCACAGAACTGTCACTTGTGCGACTTATGTTCGTAACAGCTTAATTCTAATTTTTTTAATAGAAAACATGGCATCGCATCTTGAACAAAGTTTGCAGCGCGACATCGACCGGATCCGCGCGAAGGTCCGGGAGATGGGCGACCTCGCCGAGCGCGCCTTGCGCGATTGCGTCTTGGCGCTGCGCGAACGCAACCGCCAGCTCGCTTACGCCGTCATCCTGCGCGACAAGCGCATCGACGAACTGGAGAAGGAAGTGGACCGGCTCTGCCTGGAGTTCCTCGTGCGCCAGCAGCCGGTGGCCGGGCACCTGCGTTTCGCCTACAGCACCATCCGCATCAATCTCGAACTGGAACGCGTGGGCGATTACGCCGAGAGCATCGCGCGCCAGGCGCTCAAGCTCATCCCGATGGACATCGCCGTGCCCATCGAGCGTTTCGAGGAGATGGCGAACCTATCCATCCCGATGCTGCATGACGCGGTCGAGGCGTTCCTCAAGCAGGACGTGGAGCTGGCGCGCGCCACTATCGAAATTGAAGAGGCGGTGGACGTGCTCAAGAGCAAGCTGAACAAGGACATGATCGCGCTCTTCCGCGAGAACAAGATTCCCTTCGAGGCGTTGAACGCGCTCATGATGATCAACCGCCGGCTCGAGCGCGTGAGCGATCAGGCGCGCAACCTTTGCATGGAAGTGCTCTACATGTGTACGGGCGACTTCACCCGGCACCAGGGCGCGGAGGTGTATCGACTGCTCTTCGTGGACGAGCGCAATTCCTGCCGCAGCCAGCTCGCCGAGGCCATTGCCGGCGCGCTCAATCATCCCAAGTTCATCTTCAGCAGCGCCGGCGTGCATCCGGAGCCGATCACGCCGAGCACGATTGATTTCCTCCGGGCCAAGGGCCACGACGTCTCCCGCCTCGCCTCGAAGGCGCTGGCCCAAATCCCGAACCTCGACCATTACCACGTCATCGTCGCGCTCTCGAAAGAAGCGCAGAAGGCATTCCCGCCCAAGCCGCGCAAGGTCGTCTTCCTCGACTGGAGCGTGGATGACCCGTCGCGCGTGCAAGGCACGCCTGCGGAGGTGAATGCCGCCTACGAAGCGACTTACCACTTTCTCCATGAACACATCAAAGACCTCGTGGAAGCCGTGATTGGCGACGAGGACGAATAAAACAACCAAAACGACCCATGACCATGAACACACGACTCAACCGCGGCGCCCTGTGCGCCGTGACCACCCTCGCCGCGACCTTGCTGCTCGCGGGCTGCGGTAAGAAAGACAGCAACGCTCCATCGGGCAGCGGAGGCGGTTCCGGCAAGGCCGTGGCCGTGCAGAACATCGGCTCCGACACGATGGTCAACCTCGCCCAGGCCTGGGCCGAGGCGTACCATAAAGTCGATCCCTCCGTCTCAGTCGAGGTCTCCGGCGGCGGTTCCGGCGTCGGCGTCTCGGCGCTCATCAACGGCACCTGCGACATCGCCAACAGCTCGCGCAAGCTGGAAAAGGAGGAAGAGGAAAAGGCCACTGCCAAGTACGGGGGCAAGCACCCCGAAGAATTCCTCGTCGGCCACGACGCGCTGGCCATCTACGTCCACCCTTCAAACCCCCTCAACGAAATCTCAGTCGAGCAACTCAGCGAGCTGTTCAAGGAAGGCGGCAAGATTAACAAGTGGAGCGATCTCGGCATCTCCGTGCCGAACGCACCCGACGAGATCGTCCGCGTCAGCCGCCAGAACAATTCCGGCACCTACCACTACTTCCGTGAAGCCGTTGTCGGCAAGAAAAGTGACTTCAAGAAAGGCTCGCGCGATATGTCCGGCTCCAAGGACGTAGTCGAATTGGTCGCCAACACCCCCGGCTCCCTCGGTTACAGCGGTTTCGGCTACAAGACTGACAAGGTGAAAATCGTGAAGGTCTCGCCCAAGACTGGCCAGCCCTCCATCGTGCCGAGCATTGAGACGACGCTCAACAAGACCTACCCCATCGCCCGCCCGATGTTCATGTACACCCCGCCCGGCGCTCCGGAGCATGTGAAGAAGTACCTGCACTGGGTCCGCACGCCGGCTGGACAGAAGATTGTCGTGGAGTCCGGCTATGTCCCCCTGCCGGACGCCGAGCAGATGAAGTAACCGCGTGACCATGCGATCTCGCAACGGCGCGGCGGCCAGTCTCTACCGCCGCGCCGAACCAAGCTTTCACACCCGCTGATGCCTTCTACTGCCGCCATACCCGCTGCGCCCACTCCCCGGCGCAAGCCGCGCTCGCTCGTCGGCGAGAAGATCATCGAAGCCTTCATCCGGCTCTGCGGCATCAGCGCGATTGTCTTTGTCTTCGCGATTTTCTTCTTCGTCTTCCGCGAGGCACTGCCCGTTCCCGCCAAGGTCTCGTTGAGTAAATTCCTATTCAACACGGACTGGTATCCCACCTCGCTGGGCAACGTGCGCTTCGGCGTCGGCGCACTGTTGCTGGGCACCCTGAGCGTCACCTTCACGGCCATGCTGATCGCGGTGCCCTTCGGGCTGGGCGCGGCGATTTTCGTCTCCGAATTCTGCAAGGGCAAGGCCCGAGAGACGCTCAAGGTCGTGATCGAACTCCTGGCCGCGATCCCGTCGGTGGTCTGGGGCTTCATCGGCCTGACCGTGATGAACAAGTTCATCATCTGGGCCTTCGGTGTGCCGGTCGGCCTGAATGTCCTCAATGCCGCGTTGCTGCTGGCGCTCATGAGCATTCCCATCATGGTCAGCATCGGTGAGGACGCCCTCAAGGCTGTGCCCGACAGCTACCGCGAAGCCGCTTTCGCCATGGGGGCCACCCGCTGGCAGACCGTGTACAAGGTGCTGCTCCCTGCCGGCAAAAATGGCCTGCTCGCCGCCGTGTTGCTGGGCGTCGGCCGCGCCGTGGGCGAAACGATGGCCGTGCTCATGGCCACCGGCCACGCCATCAATAACCCGTTCGTAAAGGACGGCTCCTTCAACGCCGGCTTCGTCTTTGAGAGTGTGCGCACGCTCACGGCCACCATTGCCTCCGAACTCGGCGAAGCCAGCGAACACAGTGAGCATTACCGGGTGCTCTTCCTCATCGGAATTCTCCTCTTTACCCTTACGTTCATCGTGAACCTCACCGCCGATCTCATCGTGCGCGGCATTCGCAAGAAATGAACACACCTGCCACTCATGCCCCGGCGGCCAACCCGTTCGCAGTGACGGCGCACATCCGGCGCAAAATCCGCAACGAGCGCATCGCTCAAACCATCTTTGCGTTGATGGTGGTGTGCATCCTCATCCCGCTGGCGCTCATCCTGGGTTATCTCATTTACAAGGGACATTCCCTCATCTCTTGGGAATTCCTCACCACCAACCCGATCGGTGGCATGAGGAAAGGCGGCATCTGGAGCGCGCTGCTGGGGACGCTCTGGCTCGTCGGCGTGTCGCTCGCCATCGCCGCGCCCATCGGCATCTTCGCCGCGGTTTACATCAATGAATACGCGCGCGAGAGCTGGTTCACCCGCATCGTCAACCTCGCCGTCGTCAACCTTGCCGGGGTGCCCTCCATCGTGCATGCCCTGTTTGGCTTGGGGGCGTTTGTGCTGGCCGCCAACATCGGGCGTTCCATTCTTGCCGCCTCACTCACCTTGGCCGTGATGACGCTGCCGGTGATCATCGCCTCGACCAAGGAGGCGCTGGCCAGCGTGCCGATGCAATTCCGCGAAGCCTGCTGGAACACCGGCGCGACGCGGTGGCAGACCATCTGGCGCATCGTCCTGCCCAACTCCATCAGCGGCATCCTCACCGGCGTCATCCTTCAGGTCAGCCGCGCCGCTGGCGAGACCGCCCCCATCATGTTCACCGGCGCGGTCTTTTACCGGAACATTGCCGGGGGCGACCTCTTTGCCTACAACATCACCGACCAGTGCATGGCGCTCTCCATGCACCTGTTCACCGTCTCGACCCAGGTGACCGGCGCTCCCGAACCTCTGCCTTACGCCGTGGCGCTGGTGCTGCTCGGCTGCGTGCTGTTCGTCAACGCCACCGCGATCAGCTTCCGGGCCTGGCTGCGCTCCCGCAAAAAGTGGTAAGCCGTCATGCACGTCGCTGTTCAAAAGAAAGTTGAAGTCGAGAACCTTCGCACCTTTTACGGCGCGAAGGAGGTTCATCACGGCATCTCGTTTCACATCGAGCCGAACGAGATCTTCGCCATCATCGGTCCCGCCCAGTCCGGCAAGACCACATTGCTGCGCGCCATCAATCGCACGCTCGAATTCACCGCCGGCTCGCGCATGACGGGCACCATCAAGGTGGACGGTGAGGACGTGAAGAAGACGAAGAACGTCTATGAACTCCGTCGCAAGATCGGCATGGTCGCCCCGCTGCCTGTCGGCCTGCCACTGACCATCTACGACAACGTCGCCTTCGCCCCGCGCTGTAGCGGCATCAACGACAAGAAGTTCCTTGATGAACACGTCGAGAAATGCCTGCGCCAGTCCGCGCTCTGGGAGGAAGTAAAGGACCGCCTCGACTCGCTCGGCACCAAACTCAGTGGCGGCCAGCAACAGCGCCTCACCATCGCCCGCGCCCTCAGCCACCAGCCGGAGATTCTTTGCCTCGACGAGTTCAGCATCGCCATCGACCCGGTGACCACCATGCGCATTGAGGACGTGCTCAAGGAACTCAAGGCGCACATGACGATCATTCTCGTGACGAATCTCGTCCAGCAGGCCCGCCGCCTCGCCGCCCGCACCATGTTCCTCTGGAACGGCGACATCATCGAACTCGACACCAACGAAGTCATGTTCAGCGACAAGACGAAGGACAAGCGCACTTGCGACTACGTGAACGGCATTTTCGGATGAGCCACCTCACTCCAGTCCCCGATCCGGCAGCGCCTGCGGTTGATTACGCCATCACCACGCGCGACGTGAAGCTTTGGTATGCCAAGTTTCAGGCGCTGCTCGGCATCACGGTCAACATCAAGAAGGGCCAGATCACCTCGCTCATCGGGCCGTCTGGCTGCGGCAAGACCACGCTCCTGCGCTGCTTCAACCGCGTCAACGAGCGCTACGGCTACGTCACCACCACCGGCGAGATCAAGATTCATGACAAGAACATCTACGACCCGGACGTTTCGCTCATCGAACTCCGCAAGTCCGTCGGCATGGTCTTCCAGCGCCCGAACCCGCTGCCGATTACGGTGTACGAAAACGTCGTCTTTGGCCTCCGCATCCACGATGAGAAAGGCTTGAGCAAATCCGATTACGACGACGCCGTTGAGAAAGCCCTCACCGAAGTCGGACTGTGGAAAGACCTGAAAGACCGGCTGGACGCGCGGGCGATCACGCTGCAACTCGAGCAGCAACAAAAGCTCTGCATCGCCCGCCTCCTCCCGCTGAAGCCCGAGATCATCCTCATGGACGAGCCGTGCAGCGCACTCGACGTGAACGGCACCAAGGCCATCGAGGAACTGATGTTCGCGCTCAAGGGCCGCTACACCATCGTCATCGTCACGCACAACATGGCCCAGGCCCGCCGCGCGTCCGACGAGTGCATCTTCATGCTCATGGGCGAACTCATCGAGCACAGCCTGACCACCGATCTCTTCCTCAACCCGAGGAACCCCAAGACCGCCGAATACATCGAAGGCCGCTACGGTTGAGGATGTAACGGCGCGATGCGGCCAGCAACTACTCTCCCGAGCGGAACACGAACAAATTCTCGCCGGCCTTTTGAACAGCCGTCAGGATTTCCGCCCCGATTGACGCGCGCCCATCTCGCTTTTACCACTTTCCTACCGACGTTCCCGCCCGCATACTCGGCTCATGAATCATGTCGGCATCGGTTACGATGTTCACCAACTGGTCGCGGGGCGGAAGCTCATTCTCGGCGGCGTGGAGATTCCGCACGCCAAGGGACTGGACGGTCATTCGGATGCCGACGTGCTGATGCATGCGATCTGCGACGCCGTGCTTGGTGCCATCGGAGAAGGGGACATCGGCCACTATTTCCCGAACACCGAACCGAAGTGGAAAGGGGCGCCGAGCCGGGTTTTCTTGCAGGAAGCGGCGCGACAAGTGTCCGTGCGGCGTGGCAGGATTGTGAATCTGGACGCAACCCTGGTGGCGCAACAACCAAAGATCGCCCCGCACATCAGTGCAATGAAGGCGCACATTGCCGCCGCGCTGGGTGTGGACGCGCGGCGCGTCGGCATCAAGGCCACCACCAACGAGCATCTTGGTTTCATCGGCCGCGAGGAAGGCATCGCTGCGATGGCCGTGGCGAGCGTGGAGTTGCCCGAGTAGCCGCCCATCACCGCCATGTCGAACAAAGCCGAGATCAGTTGGAAACGCTGCACCGAGGACGGAACCCGGATGGAGATCTACGCTCATCACGTAGGTGACCAGTGGATTTTTTACAGTCGCGAGCGGCGCGTGGGCGATTACGCCGTGATGAAAAATCCGCCGCTCGAAGACTGGCTCGCCTTGCTCGACAGCATTCGCCGCCGCGCGAACCGGCGGTTGCACCGGCCCGAAGAAGAGAAGCGCGTGGAGAAGACAATCCGGGAGCGGTTTCCGGAGGCGAAGTTTTAGCAGGTGCTCCGTGGCTTTTTGCTGGTGCCGCAATTCAACCACCATCCGCCGGGCGGGCGTTGTGCTGGTTCAGCGATTCAGAAGTCCGCCGATTGACCATTCACAGACATGAAACCTCCCACGATTCTTCTCTCCGGCAGCACCGACCACAAAGGCGTGGAGTTCGCCGACCAATCGTTGAGTCTCTCGTTGAATTATCCGCTGGCCATCCGGGCGGCGGGCGGCCTGCCGTGGCTGCTGCCGTGCGTGCCGGAGCGCGACTTCATCGCCGAATCGGTACGCCGTTGCGACGGGGTTTTGCTCTCGGGTGGCGACGACGTGCAGCCCCGGCTCTACGCGGATCAACTCCCGGCCCGGCTGAGGAAAACTGTTCACCTTGTCGCGCCGGAACGCGACCTCTTCGAACTGCTGCTCATCGCGGAAGTTTTCCGCCAGCGCAAACCGCTGCTGGCCATCTGCCGGGGACACCAGATTCTTAACGTGGCGTTGGGTGGAACCTTGGTTGTGGACATTCCCAGCGAGGTCCCCGGCGCGCTCAACCACGGACGATCCGACCGAAAAGATCAAATCGTGCATGACGTTGAAGTGAAACCGGGTTCGCTTCTTGCTAAACTTTCCGGCACGCGCTGGTTGGGGGTGAACAGTTCACATCACCAGGCGGTGAAAATAGTCGCTAAACTTTTGCGGATTACTGCCGTTAGTAAGGATGGGATCATCGAAGGTCTGGAATTGGAACCCGGCTCCCGGCGGTTGTTGCCGTATTTGCAGGCGGTTCAGTTCCATCCCGAACGGTTGTTTGCCCGGCACGCCGAGCATCTGGCGTTGTTTAAGAGTTTTATTTGCGCCTGCCCGATGCGTCGGCGCCCGAACATATGAAGAACAAAATCTTGGTGGTGGACGACCAATCGGAACTCCGCCAGATGATGCAAATGATGCTCGTGCATGGCGGCTATGACGTGACCGAAGCCGCCGACTCCGCCGCGCTCAAGGCGGCGTTTGGCGGCCCCCAGCCCGACGTGGTCCTGCTCGATCTGCGGCTGCCCGATGCCGACGGCCTGGATTTGCTGCCGGTCATCAAGCGTCAGTGGCCGCAAACCGAAGTCATCGTTCTCACCGGCCATGCCACTTACGAGACCGCCGTCGAGGCGATCAAACGCGGGGCGTTTCACTTCCAGCAGAAGCCGATTGATAGCAAGGGTCTGCTGAACCTTGTTGAAAAAGCCGTCGAGCGGAAGACGCTCACCGAGGAAGCCAGTTCATTGCGGTCGGCTCTCACCACCATGAGCGGCGGGGCGGCACCCGTCTTCCAATGCTCGGCGATGAAGGCGGTCATGCGCACCATCGAGCGCGTTGCTCCCAGTGATGTTTCGATTCTCATCACTGGCGAAAGCGGCACCGGCAAGGAAGTCGTGGCCGACCTTGTGCATAGTTTGAGCCGGCGCATCAAGGGGCCGTTCATCAAGATCAATTGCGCCGCGCTGCCCCGCGAACTCATCGAGAGCGAATTGTTCGGTTCCGTCAAAGGCGCATTCACCGGTGCGCAGGGCGACCGCGAAGGATTGTTCCGCCAGGCTGAGGGTGGCACGCTGTTGCTCGACGAGCTTTCCGAGATGCCCATTGACACGCAGAGCAAGCTGCTGCGCGTGTTACAGGAAAAGGAAGTCCGGCCCGTCGGCGGGCGCACCAGCTACAAGACCGATTGCCGCATCATCGCCGCGACGAACCGACTGGTCGAAGAGGCGCTCAAGGAGGGCAAGTTGCGCGAGGATCTGTTCTACCGCATCAGCGCCATCACCATTCCGCTACCGCCGTTGCGCGAGCGCCGCGATGACATCCTCCCGCTGGCCATCGCGTTTCTCAAACGCTACGCCTCGCAAGCCGACCGGGTGCTCACCGAGTTCACGCCGGCGGCGGCTGAACGCATGCGTAAATACGCCTGGCCCGGTAACGTGCGTCAGTTGCAAAATGAAGTGCAACGCGCCGTGTTGATGTGCGAAGGCAAAGTGGTGGACGCCCACGACCTCTCCATCACCACCGCCGACCTCGCCGCCCAACCGGAGAACCAGAACCTCACGATCATGGAAGCCATGGAACGGACCAAGATCATTGAAGTCCTCAAGGAAACCAACGGCAACAAGCTCGAAACGGCCAAGCGCCTGGGCATCGGCCGGCAGACGCTGTACAACAAGATCAAGGCTTACGACATCGCGGCCTGACGCGTGAGACTTGATCCGACGAACCGTTTTCCCTCCTGCGCCGGCGAGCACCCCGGCCTACTCGCAGAACCGCGCCAGAAGAATTTCAAACTCGACCGCCTGCAGATCACGCAACCGCTGAACCTGCGCATTCGCAGCGGGCCGGCCTGCGACGCGCTCGCAGGCGTCAACAAAGGCAAACGGATCCCACTGGCCGTGCGGGATCAATTTCGATTCCAACTCGCGGTCGCCTTGCAACAGCCCCGTGCCCCTTGCTGCGAGTTCAACGAAACTGGGATGCGTGCCCACTCGGTGGAACCAATACTTGGCGTTGCCGTAGTCTGGCTCGCGCCGGTGCAGGATGCCATGCACGTAACTGCCGTCAGCGGATTCAATCTCCTGGGCGAGACCATGCGCGGCATCGAAATGATCGTGCCAGAGAAGAACTGTGGCGCGGACAAGATCAGCGTTGGGGGATGGCAACCCCGCGATGTTGAGGAAGGCGTCGAGTTGGCCGTTCAAAGCGGCCGGCGCGAGTACCTCCGCCCGCGGACCAGGCCCCAGCTGTGGCGGTTCCGGCGTGGCGATCAAGGCTTTGATCGGCGGTGGCAAATTGACAGGCGACATCGCCGCCAACCGTAACAACGGACCCGCCACCGGTTCAATTTCTTTGTCCACCAATGGAAACTATTGCTCCCTCGCCGCGTGTGCGGCATTCTTTGGCTTGTATGCTGTGGGCGGAATTGAGTGTCCTCCGTCGTTTCATCGCCAGAAATCCACTGGTTGCGGCGCTCGTGTTGTCATTGGTCGTCCACACCGCGTTTTACGGCGGCTGGCGTTGGGGGAAGCACCTCGGTTGGTGGCAGCAGCAGGCCACCTGGTTGTTGAAACTCGCCCACCGGCAGCGTCCGCCGTCATCAATGAAGCTTTCACCGGAGGCGCAGGCGCAGTTGGCGCGCGAAATCCCGCTTACGTTCGTTGAAGTTGATCCAGCGGTCGCCACGCCCACGCCGCCGCAGGAGACGAAGTTTTACGGCGCGGAAAATTCCAAAGCCACCAATCCCGACCCGACCATCGAGTCCGTCGCGCCCAAAGTGGACGGCCAGCAGAAGGAGATGGTGCGGCTGGCGGACGTGCCCAAGCCCAGTCCTCAGCCGCTGCAACCGTCGCCGCCGGTGGAAAAACCGCCGTCGCCGAAGGAAGCCGAACCGAAATCCAAGCCCGCCGAAAAGCCCGGCGATCTGGCCAAGCTCAAACCGGAGGAGGTTAAGAAACCAAACAATGGCCAGGCGGACACCAGTACGGGCAGTGAGCCGGTGATTTCCCCTGAACGCCCGCGCACGCTGGCCGCCGCGCGCGCGAAGAAGGCGATGCTCGCGGGTGAAAAGATGCAGCAGGACGGCGGCGTGAAACCACGCGGCACACTGGCCTTCGACGTGAAGCGCACCGCTTTCGGCGATTACGACGCTGCGTTTATTGCCGCCGTGCAGCAACGGTGGTATGACCTGCTGGAGAGTGCCAGCATCCCCCATCGGGCCGGCAAGGTGATGTTGGAATTTCGCCTAAGTTACGATGGGCGCGTCACCGAGATGAAGGTCAACGACAACGAGGTCGGCGAAGTGCTGTCTTCGATTTGCCAGCGCGCCGTGCTCGACCCGGCGCCATTCGCCAAGTGGCCGACGGACATGCGACGCATGGTCGGCGCGAACTTTCGGGATGTGACTTTTACATTTTACTATCAATAAACCCACGGCCCGGCCCGTCAGAGAAAACCAAACATGGACATATTTTTTATCATCGCACTGGTGCTCACCTCCATCGTCGCCCTGGCGTTCATCATCGAACGCGGGCTGGCGTTGCGCTGGCACAAGGTCGTTCCGCCCGCCGTCGAGCTGGCGGTGGAGAATTATCGGTCGAGCCGCGACCTGCCGCAGTTGCGCGCGGTCTGCGAACAGAATCCGTCCACCGCCGGACGACTGCTCACCTTCGCCGTCGGGCATCTGGACTGGCCGAAAAATGAAAACGTGGATGTGCTGGAAACGCGCGCCCGGCATGAGGTCGCCAAGCTGGAACGCGGTTTGGTGGTGCTGGAAATCATCGTCGGCATCGCGCCGCTGCTGGGATTGGTGGGGACAATTTACGGGCTGATCACGCTTTTTGCGAGCATGGGCGACGCGGCGGCGGTGGACAACGCGAAGTTCGCCCAGGGCATCAGCCTCGCGCTCAACGCGACGCTGATGGGCCTGCTCATCGCCATCCCGGCGGTGGCGGCGTGGAGTTATTACAGCAAGAAGGTGGAGACCTTCGCCGTCGAGATGGAGAGCTTGTGCGACGAATTTCTCCGCAAGCATTATCGCACGGAAGAAGCGGCGGCGGTCGTGGAGTTCGCCGAAGACAAAGTCCGCTGATCGCCGCTCATGCAATTCACCTCCCACAAACGGCGGCGCAACCCTTCGGTCATCATCGTCTCGCTGATTGATGTGCTGCTGGTCGTGATGATTTTCCTGATGGTCACGACGACGTTCAAGAAACCGCAGCCGGCGTTGAAGCTGGCACTGCCCGAATCCAGGCAGGCGCAGCCCGGCGCGGCAGACACCAAGCCGCTGGTCATAACCATCGCCACGAACGCGCCCTACTTTTACCTGTCGGAAACCCCGGTGACCATCGAACGGCTGCAAAAGGAACTGCTCGCCGCCGTGAAGCTCGACCCGCAGGTCAAAGTCGCCATCCGCGCCGACAAGAAGTCACCCTTCGGTGAAGTGGTGAAGGTGATTGATGCGGCGAAAGTGGCGCAGGTCGGATCGATCAGCGCCTTCACCGACAAAGCGGGGAAGCCGTGAAGAACTTCGCTGTTTTAGGCGGATCGCCGGGCGAAGCTCAACACAGCGGACGAGCTACTTCATCAACTCTTCCGCGATCTGCACCGCATTGAGCGCCGCGCCTTTGAGCAACTGATCGCCCGCGACCCAGAAGCACAGCCCGTTGTCCAACGCGCAATCCATCCGCAGGCGGCCCACCTCGCAGTTGTATTTCTCCGCGACGTAAAGCGGCAGCGGGTATTCCTTGGCCTCCGGGTCGTCCACCACATCAAGGCCGGGGGCCTGCTCCAGCACTTTGCGCGCGGCGGCCACCGTTACCGGTTTCTCGAATTCCGCGCTGACCGCCACCGAGTGCGCCCGGTACACCGGCACCCGCACGCAGGTGACGCTCGCGCGAAACGTCGGAAGGTGCATGATTTTGCGGCCCTCGTTTTCCATCTTCATCTCCTCCTTGGTGTAGCCGCTCGGGAGGAAAGAGTCCACATGCGGCAGCACGTTGAAGGCGATCTGGTGTGGATAAACCTCTTTCGTCACCGGTTGACCGTGAACGACCTGCTGTACCTGCCGCTCCAATTCTTCGATGGCCTTGGCGCCCGTGCCGGAAACGGCCTGGTAGCTGGACGCAAAAATGCGCTTCACGCCGAACGCCTGGTGCAGCGGATAAAGCGCCATGAGCGTGATGGCCGTGGTGCAATTCGGGTTGGCGATGATGCCGCGATGCTGCTTCACGTCCGCGCCGTTGACTTCGGGGATGACGAGCGGCACCGCGTCGTCCATGCGGAAGGCGCTGGAATTGTCGATGACGACGCAGCCCGCCTTCGCCGCGATGGGCGCGAATTCCTTCGAGATGCCGCCGCCGGCGCTGAACAGCGCGATGTCAACGCCCGCGAACGAATCCTTCGTCAGTTCCGTCACCGCGACGTCGGCTCCACGGAACTTGAGGTTCTTTCCCACAGAACGGGCGGAGGCGAGCAAGGTCAGTTTGCCCACCGGAAAATTTCGCTTCTCCAGTGTCTTGATCATCTCGAGGCCGACGGCACCCGTGGCGCCGACTACTGCTATGTGCGGATTGCGGTTCATAAAAGTGGGGAACTATAGCGGCTGACTCATGCGTGTCAAACCGCGCACACGCGCGCGCAGGCGGTGAATGCCGCCGCCCCGGTGCCCGTCCACTTCCGAGGCACCGATGAGTCCGCACAAACTCAACCAACCACTGACGCGCCAGGCCACCTGGCGGATTCTGGGCACGCTGGTGCTGGCGGCTGGCTTGTTCTACGGGGCGCGGTCGCTTTACGATTGGCTGCAATCCGGCCCGCCATCGCCCCGGCAGGTGAAGAATTCCATCCGCAAATTTCTCAAACGGCAGACGGGAGACGCCCACTTCAAAACGGACTTCGACTTTGCACTCAAGGAAACCGTGACGAAGATGCAGACGAACGTGGTCGTGCTCAAACAGCAGATCGCCACCTGGCAGACAAATCTGAGCGTGTTGCAACCGGAGGCAAGCGCTCTGCGACGGACTGCACAGACGTTGCTGGAAGAGGAACGTTCGCTACGCAACAAGGTTCGCGATCTGGAGGCCGAACTGGTGGAGAAGCAAAAACGCCTGACCTCCCGTCAGAGCGAATGGTCGCTCGCGGTTTCCAACGCGCTGCGCGGTGAAGCCGTCTTGAAGGAGGCGAAGCAGGAAGCATCCGCAGTCCTCACCGCCATGATGGTATTGACGAATGAAGTTTCCTCCGCGCAATCACGGTTGGTGGCGGCGCAAACCAATTCAGCGAACGTCCAGTCGGCCCTGGCTGCCTGCCAGACGGAAGGAAAGGCCCGGCAGCGAACCTTGGTGGCAAAGGAAAAAGAACTTGCTACCCGCCAAAACGAACTGCGGGCCAGCCAGCGCAAGCTGGAGCAACGTCCTGATGACCCTTCGCTTCAAGCCGCCAACGCCGCGGTGCAAACTAATCTGGTGGCACTCCAGTTGGAGTTGGCTTCAATGCAAGGCGCGGTCACAAACTTCACCCGGGATCTCGCTACGAGACAGGAGGCGCTGGCCGCGGCGCAAAAAGACATTTCCGTCGCGCAAAAAAGTCTTTCCGCAAAGCAGCATGAATTGTCAGAGGCCCGCCGCGAGTTCTCCAACAAGCAGGCCACCGTGACCGAGCGCGAACGGCGCCTGGCCTCGTTAAATGCGGCCGTCACGGGTGCTGTCGCTGGCGTCGCCTCCGCGCAGGCGGTCGTGGCAGCAGCGCAGGCGGTTCGCGACTCCAGACTAGCCGCGTGGAACTCGAAGCGGCAGGAAGTGTCCGCCAAGGACGCCGTTGCGAAAGCCAGGCAACAAGAAAGCGTTTCGCGCGCAGCCGAGCACGAGGCGAGGCGCAAGGAGTTGTCCGCGCTGCAAAAAACTCTTGCCGCGAAGGAGGAGCAATTGGCCTCACAACCAGGTACCCTCGCGCGCGACATGCGCCGGCGGGTGGGCGAGGCCGGTGATTACGCGAGCATTTACCGGCTCATCGGCCAGGAACTTTGGGTCGCCGACAAATTGCTCGCCACCTCCGACCTCGCGCGGCGGCGCGACGCCCTCCGCCTCGCGGTCGAGGCCAGTCGCGCCGCCGCGCACGATGCGCAGAGCGCCTGGCTGGCCGCGCGCATTTGCGAGGGTTACCTCTGGCCCAATTTGGAACTGGCCGACCCGCCGGGCCAACCGCGCCACGAACTCGAACAGCTATTGCACACCTGCAACGAGGCTTTTCAACGTGCCGAAGAAACTGTCAACGTGGTTCGCACCTACCAGATGATGATTCAACACGCCGCCAACGAGCGGCGTGCCGATCAGGCGCGCTACAACCTCGCCGAAACACTGGAAAGCGCCGGACAGTTCGCCGAAGCCGCGCGGCATTACCAACGGATCCAAGACACGAATTACGTCAAACATGCGGAGCGGCGCCTGGCCATTGTGGCGCGCAAAGCCGGGCGAATCCCGGCCAACTGACCCCAGCCATGCTCACCCGCCTCACCCAACCACTCTCGAAGAAAACCGCCACGACCGTTTTGCTCGCACTGGGAGCGATCCTGCTGCTTCTGTGGGGCGGGCGCTGGACCTGGCAAAAATTAACCGGCAGCCCGCCCTCTCCCGCGCAAGTCCGGAAGGCGATCTGGAATTTTTTGGAGGAACAAAGCGACCGGAGTGATTTCAAAACCACCCTGCCCGCGGTGCCGACGAACGGCGCCGCGAAGGTGGCCGAAGGCAATTCCCGGAAAATGTTCCGCCGCAACCCGGACTCGCCGCGCCGGGACTTGTCGCGCAATGAACTGACGCGCGACTTTCGCAACCGGCTGGGCGAAGCGGCGGACTACAAGACCATCTACGGCCTCATCGGCGAGCAGCTTTGGATCGCGGACCAGTTTCTCGCCCGCAAAGACACGCGCGAGGCCGGAGTGCTGGTGGCGATCGAGGCTAATCGGGCGGCACTCGACCCGGCGATGAACGGCTGGCTGGCCGCGCGAATATGCGAAGCCTACCTGTGGCCCAGCCTCGAATGGGCCGATGCCAAAGAGACCCGGCTGGATCCGGAAGCTTTGTTGAACGTGGCTGACGACGCGTTCCGCAGTGCCGGTGAAACAAACAACATCATCCGCAATTACGAGTTGATCATCCGCAAAACACCGAAGAGCGCCCGCGCAGACGGCGCGCGCTTTCGTCTGGCGCGGCTCTACGAGGAGCAGGCGGACTATGAGTCGGCGCTCCGCAGCCTGCGGGAGATGCAAAACACCAACAGCCCGCCGCTCCAACGACGCATCACCTTCCTGCAACAGCGCCTCCAGCAACGGAAGGGCAGCGCGGCGAATTAGGCCGGCAGTTTCACTCGCGCCAGGTAGATGCTCGTCTTTCCCTCGTGTGACGAGTAGTAGCTCACCCACAGCAAACCCTCGTGCCAGACCAGTCCGGCGTAGCTCGTGTCGCCGCCGGAAGGCAGCTTGAGAAACTCGGTGAGCTTGCCAGTTTCCGGATCGATCCACGCCAGCGACATTCGCACCGCGCCGTCGTAAAGGCGCACGGCGGCGACCAACCGCCCGTCCGGCAGGCGCAGCAAGTGCGGGCCGCCGATTCGCGCGCCGAGATCTTTCCACTCCCAACTCGTGTACGGCGGCTTGGCGACACCGAGCCTGCCGTTCGCGTTGGCACCATCGCGCCGGAGCAGGCACAGCGCGGTGGCATCGGGTTGAAAGACGATGGACGTCTCGTTTGGAGAACCGTCCGCGTAGAGATTGGAAACCAGCGTGTCGAATTGCCGACCGTCGCGGCTCGTGTACAGCCGGACAGATTTTCCCGCGCTCGTGTCGTAACCAATGCCGTAGGCGGTTTGCCGGTGCCAGGTGACGCGCCAGAGCCAGAAGTTCGGGTCGCCGATTTTGACGGCGCCGCTCCAGTTGGTTCCATCCGGGGAGAACCACGCGAGCGACTGGTGCCTGGACGCCGCCGGTTGATGCAGCGCCGCCGCGCCACTGAGCATGAGCCGGTGGTCCGGCGTGAGCGTGATTTTGGCGTCGCGCAGGTCCGCCTTCGCATCCGTGAGCAGCGCCGCCGAAGCCCAATGCTCGCCGTCGGCGGAAGTGATGATTCGCAGCGCGCCATCCGGCGAGACATGCGCCCGGCCTTCGCGGAACACGCAGAACCAGCGCCCCTGGAACCGCACGAGATCGGTGAAGGCATTGTGCGGCGCGGCGTCCCAGATTTTCCGCACGCCCACCAATTCGGCGGGCGCAACCGACGGAGCCGCAGCAGCCGGCGTCACACACACCAACCACCAGGCGACCAACCCGTAAGCCCACTGGGTAAAAAATTGTCCGTGCATTGCTTTGGGTTGATGGCCGTCACGCATGCCGCCAGCGTCCGCCAGATCACGCAGATTTACACATCAAATATTCCCGGCGAAGGGTAGTGGTACGGTTTGACGTCCAGCGTCGGGTATGGGGCGTTCACCCCATAGTCTGAACTCCGCGTTTCCCTCACTGTTAATCAACAATGCGACGCCGGCCAACCCATCGGGGAACAATTAACTCAAACTGTACCATTATCCGGCGAAGAGCGGACTCGACAACCGGGCCAGGATGCCGTAAGCATTGGCACAATGAGACCGTCTATTGTGCGGTCCACCAGCCGTGACACTCATGTGCCAAATGCAGCCGGAGTTCCTGCCACGCCCCAGCGAACGGAATAGCCGTCGAAGGAGCAGTGCCGTGCTTTGCCTGGCCTTGGCCTTGATTTGTGGCCACGGTAGTCAGGTACACGCTGCCCCGTCTTACGCCCTCCAGTTCGACGGCGGGAATGACCATGTCACCTTCGGCGCCGCGCCCGCGCTGAGTCTGTCCAATTTCACCCTCGAGGTTTGGTTCAAGCGCACCGGAGCGGGCGTCAGCACGAGCACGGGCGGAGGGGGGATTACGGACGCGATTCCTCTCCTCGACAAAGGACGCAGCGAGGGGGACGGCAGCAACGTGGATATGAACTACGTCCTGGCCATCCGCGCGTCAGACAGCCGGCTCGTGGCGGACTTCGAGGAAGGCGCGACCGGCACGTCGCCCGGACTCAATCATCCGGTCGCGAGCGTCACGGCCATCACGAACAACGGGTGGTATCACGCGGCGGCCACGTACGACGGTTCGACGTGGCGTCTGTATCTCAATGGCCTGCTGGAAACGAATCTGTTCGTCGGGCAGCCGGTCAGGTCCGACAGCATTCAGCACGCGGCACTGGCGACCACGATGAATTCATCCGGTACACCGGCGGGCTTCTTCCAAGGCGTGCTCGACGAGGCGCGCATCTGGAACCACGCGCGGTCGGCGACGGAAATCTCCAATGACTACCGCCGGCAAATCGTCTCCGCACCGGGACTCGTGGGGCGATGGGCGCTGGATGACGGCGCAGGCACTGTCGCCACGAACACCGGCAGCAGCGGCGTCAACGGCACGCTCGTCAACGGGCCGGCCTGGGTCGCGGGGTACCCGTTCGAAGTTGCGCCGACGGTCAGTATCACGAATCCGCCGGGCGGGACCAACTTCACCGCTCCGACCGACGTGCTCGTCGAGGTCGCGGCGTCGGACGTGGACGGCTCGGTGACGAACGTTGCGTTCCTCGCCAACGGCGCGCCGCTCGGCGAAGTGACGAACGCGCCGTTCGCGCTCAACTGGTCGAACACGCCCGTGGGCCGGCACACGCTCATCGCCGTGGCCACGGATGACATCGGCCTGTCGAGCACCTCGGCGCCAGTAAGCATCACCGTGCATGACCCGGTCGTCCGGCTCACCACGCCGACAAATGGCGCGTCGTTCATCACGCCGGTAAACATGTCGCTCGCCGCCGCTGTCACGCCGACCAACGACCCGGTGACGCTGGTGGAATTCTTCGCGGGCACCAACAAACTCGGCGAAATGACGGGTGCGCCGTGGTCATTCACCTGGAGCAACGCGCCGCCCGGTGTCTATGCGCTCACGGCCGTCGCGACCGAGAACGGCGGCATCATGCACACGTCGGCACCGGTCAACGTCTTCCTCGCCACAAACAACGCGCCCTCCGTCATCCTCACCGCGCCGACGAACAACGCGAACTTCCGCGGCCCGACGAACGTCACCCTCACGGCCACCGCTTCCGACAGCGACGGTTCGGTGACGAATGTCGAGTTCTTCCACGGCGCGAACAAACTTGGCGAAGATGCCGCCAGCCCGTTCAACCTCGTCTGGAGCAATGCCCCGTTGGGCAGTTACCTGCTGACCGCCGTCGCGACGGATGACCGCGGATTCGCGACCACTTCGGCGGTCGTCAACATCTCCATCACCACCAACGCTCCGCCCACGGTCACGCTCACCAGTCCCGCCGACGGCGCTTCGTTCGCTTCCGGCGCGAACGTCACGCTCACCGCCAGCGCCGGCGACGACCTCGCGGTGAGCAAGGTCGAGTTCTTCATCGGCGGAGAGAAATTCCGCACGGACACCACCGCGCCCTACAGCGTCGTATGGAGCAACGCCGCGCTCGGCATGTGGACGCTCACCACCGTCGCCACCGACAACGAGGGGCTCGCGACAACCTCCGCGCCGGTCTATGTCACGCTCACTAATTCCCCATCCGGCACGAACACAATTGTCTCGCAAGGCATGGCGTGGCGTTACCTCGACAACGGCACCGATCAGGGCACGGCATGGCGCGTGCCGGGCTTCGGTGATTCCGGGTGGGCCACGGGTGCGGCGCAACTCGGCTACGGCGACGGCGACGAAATCACCGTGGTCGGCTACGGCGGCAACCCCAGCGCCCGCTACATCACGACTTATTTCCGCAAGACCTTCGCGGTGCCGAACCCCGGCCAGTTCGCGCAACTCACGCTGCGCTTGCTGCGCGACGACGGCGCGGTGGTCTATCTGAACGGCAACGAGGTCTTCCGCAGCAACCTGCCTGGCGGCGCCATCACCAACGGCACGCTCGCGTCGTCCGGAGTCAGCGGGTCGGCGGAATCGGCATTCGTGACCGCGCTGCTGGACGCGACCAATCTCGTCGCTGGTGCGAACGTGCTGGCCGTCGAGGTGCATCAGTCCGCGCCCGACAGCAGCGACATCAGCTTCGATCTGCAACTCCTCGGCACCGCCACCGCTGCGGCCCTCACCCTCACGCGCGGGCCGTATCTCCAGATGGGCACGACCAACAGCGTCATCGTGCGCTGGCGAACGGATCTGGGGAGCGACAGCATCGTGCGCTTTGGCACCAACTCTGCGAACCTCGACCAGACCATCACGGATACCACCGCCACGACGGAACACGTCGTGACCGTTACCAATCTGTCTGCCGCCACCAAGTATTTCTACGCCATCGCCACCGGCACGAACACGCTCGCGTCAGGCACCAATCACTTTTTCGTCACGTCGCCGCCGGCGGGCGTGCCGCAGCCCACGCGGCTGTGGGTCATCGGCGACAGCGGCACAGCCAACGCCAACGCCCGCGCCGTGCGCGACGCTTATCTCAACTTCGCCACCACCAACACGCCCGCCGACCTCTGGCTCATGCTGGGCGACAACGCCTACAACTCCGGCCTCGACACCGAGTATCAGGCGGCGGTGTTCGACATGTATCCGACGGTGCTGCGCAACACGCCGCTGTGGTCCACCATTGGCAATCACGAGACCGGCCAGCAGACGACCATCGCCAGCTTCCCCTACCTCGACATTTTTTCGCTGCCGCAGAACGCCGAGGCGGGCGGGTTGGCCAGCGGCACGGAGCGCTACTACTCGTTCGACTACGCGAATGTTCATTTCGTCTGCCTCGACGCGATGACCTCCAGCCGCACGACGAACGGCGCGATGGCCACCTGGCTCCGCGATGACCTTGGCGCCACCACGCAGGATTGGATTATCGCCTTCTGGCATCACCCTCCTTACACGAAGGGCAGCCACAACTCGGACACCGAAAGTATACTTATCCAGATGCGGCAGAACATTGTGCCCATCCTGGAAAGCTACGGCGTGGATCTGGTGCTCTGCGGCCACAGCCATTGCTACGAACGCAGCTACCTGCTCAACGGCCACTACGGCACCTCCGGCACGCTCACGTCAGCGATGAAGCTCGACGACGGCGACGGGCAGGAAGACGGCGACGGCGTTTACCTGAAAACGCCGTCCGGTCTCGGTGCGAATTACATCGTGGCTGGCAACGGCGGGCAGGCCACGGGCGGGCCGTTGAATCACCCGGCGATGTTCGTCTCGCTCAACGAACTTGGGTCGCTCGTCATCGACATCAGCACGAACCGGCTTGACGTGCGGATGCTCGGCACCTCGTCGGTGCGCGACCATTACACGGTCCTCAAGCAAGGCCCGCCGACGCCGGCCTTCGACCGGATCGCGCAGCAGGGTTTCAAGGCGCGGCGCGCGGAGTTTCTCACCAACGGTTACGCGGCGCTCGCGAGCGTCACGTCGCCCAGCACGGCGGGCGGCGGCGTGGCGATGGCGGGCGACTGGGTTTTCTACGCGCCCGCGACTGGCTTCACCAACAGTGACACTTTCAGCGTCACGGCGACGGACAACTACGGCGGCAGCGTGCCCGCCACGGCGGCGGTGAACATCACCGTGGACAACGCCGCGACGCAGAACGTGCTCGTGGACGACCTGGGCAACGGCTCGTTCCGCCTCCGCTGCTCGGGCATTCCTGGCCGCACTTACTCGATTCAGTTCTCCAACAATCCCGGCGGCCCGGTCTGGCAGTCGCTTGCCACTGGCACCGCCAACGCGCAGGGCGTGTTCGAGCACACCGACACACCGCCCGGCGGCACGCGCTTTTATCGAACCACGAATCCGTAACCCATTATGAAAACCAACTCACTTGCCCAAATCAATTTCGCCCCCGCAGTTGCGCAGACGCGGGGCGATGCCGTTCCTCTGCGCAAACAAATCCCTCAAACCAAAAACAAAAACAGTATGTTAAGAAAAGCCATACTCCTGCTGGGCTTCCTGGCTGCGGCTTCACCGTCGCTGCTTCAGGGGCAGATAACCGAAACACACACCTTCACCACCAACCGCGTGGTGCCGGACGGCAACGCCTCCGGTTTGCATGATGTGCGCAGCGTCAGCTCCACCATCGCGCAGATCGCCAGCGTGAAGGTGCGCCTCAAACTCACCGGCGAATTCAACGGCGACCTCTACGGCTACGTAAGGCACTCCAGCGGTTTCTCCGTGCTGCTCAACCGGCCCGGCAAGACCGGTGCCAACGCCGCCGGCTACGATGACAGCGGCTTCGACGTGACCTTCGCCACTGGCGCAGCCAACGGCGACGTGCATGTCTATCGCAACGTCACCTCGCCATCGGCAGGTTCGCCGCTCACCGGTAATTGGGAGCCCGACGGGCGCACCGCCGATCCCGGCGTCGTCACTGATGCCTCGTCGCGCAGCGCGTTGCTCACGTCCTTCAACGGCCTCGACGCGGCCGGCGAATGGACGCTCTACCTCGCCGACCTCGAAAGCGGCGGGACCAACCAACTCCGCGAATGGGCACTGGAAATCACCGGCGCCGTCCATCCGGCGCTGGCGTGGTCGAATCCGGCGGACATCATCTATGGCACGCCGCTCGGCGGGTCGCAGTTGAACGCCGCCGTCACCTATGACGCGACCAACGTCAATGGCACGTTCACCTACACGCCCGTTGCGGGCACGGTGCTGAACGCCGGGTTGGCGCAGACGCTCTCCGTCACGTTCGCCCCGGCGGACACGGCGAGTTTCCTCCCCGTCAGCACCAACGTGAGCCTCAACGTGCAGAAGGCTCCGCTCGTCGTGACAGCGGACGACCAGAGCAAAGTGTACGGTGCTGCCTTGCCGACGCTCACCGCCAGCTACTCGGGCTTCGTGAACAGCGACACGACGAGTCAACTCACCTCGCTCGCCAGCTTGGGCACCAGCGCCAGCGCCAGCAGCGACGTTGGGACTTACCCGATAAACGCGAGCGGAACGGTCAGCTCCAACTACACCGTCAGCTACGTTGTCGGCACACTGACGATCACACCCGCACCGCTTGGCATCCTCGCGGATGACAAGACCAAGGTCTATGGCTCGGCCAATCCGCCGCTTACCGCGAGCTACTTCGGCTTCGTGAACAGCGACACGCCGGCCAGCCTCGACACGCCGGTGGCGTTGAACACGGTTGCCGACGAGAGCAGTCCGGTCGGTGCCTACACCATCACCGCAGCCAGCGCGGCCGACCTCAACTACGCCATCACCTTCACCAACGGCACGCTGACCGTGACGCCCGCGGAGATCACCGTGACGGCGGACAACAAAATCAAGGTCTTCGGCGCGCCGCTGCCAGAGTTGACGGCGACTTACACCGGCTTCGTCCTCGCGCAAGGCACGAACGACCTGCCGACACTCGCCGCGCTCACCACGCCCGCGACGGCGTCCAGCGATGCGGGTGTGTACGCGATCACCGCCAGTGGCGCGGCCAGCCCGAACTACTCATTCGCCTACGTCGCGGGTTCGCTCACGATCACGCAGTCGCTGACCGTGGGCGCGATCGTGTCTTCGGCAAACCCGGCGGTGCCCGGCGCGAACGTGACGTTCACCATGACCGTCACTGCGAGTGCGCCCGGCGTCGGCACGCCCGGCGGCACGGTGAACTTCCGCATCAACGGCAGCCTCGCCGGTTCTGGCACCTTGTCTGGCGGCGTGGCGATGTTCGCCATCAACACGCTCGCGCTTGGTTCGCACACCGTTGTGGCCGAATACGCAGGCGACCTGAACTTCGTCGGCAGCACCAACGCGCTGACGCCCGATCAGGTCATCAACACGCCGCCCGTCGCGGGCGCCGACACCATCGAGCGCTACCCGACGCAGGGCGTGAAGGTGCGCCTCTCGACGTTGCTGGCCAATGACAGCGATGCCGACGGCGACACGCTGGTCATTACCGTGAGCAGCACCAGCGCAAACGGCGGGACCATTACCGTGAGCGGTAGTTGGGTGACCTACACTCCAGCGCCCGGCTTCACGAATAGCGATTCGTTCACCTACACCATCGCCGATGGTCGCGGCGCGGTCGTTACCGGCACTGTCACAGTGAACATCAAAGTGGACAACGATCCCGGCCAGAACCTGACCATCACCCACCTGAGCGGAGATTCGTATCGCATCCTCGGGAGTGGCATTCCGGGCCGGATCTACCGGCTGCAATTCACCGACACACTCACACCAGCTGACTGGCAGTTGCTGCCTGGCGCGACGGTGACTGCGGACCCCAGCGGAGTATTCGAGTTCATCGACACGAGCGGCTCGCCTGCACGCTACTACCGCAGCGTGTATCCATGATGAACCACACTGACACCGCCCGTCCGCAAGGCCGGGGGTAGTCAGACAGCAAGAGTATTGGCTTGGGCCGGGCGTCCGATGAGGGTCGGACGCCCGGCCATGTTTTTGGCGTGGCGCCGGAACATTGGTTTTAATGGCGGCCTGCACGTCAAACATTCCAGGCATGTTTTTGAAGGGATTTCCCGCCGGACTCGTCCATGTGAAGGACCGAAAGGCCACCATTATGACCAACAACTGGCAGATACCAAGACGGACATTCCTCAAAGGACTGGGCACGGCGGTCGCGCTGCCGCTGTTCGAAGCGATGTCTCCCGCCGTTTCACTCGCCGCCGCCGCCGTTGCCGGAGGTTCGTCCGCCGCGCCGCGCCGCATGGCGTTCGTGTATGTCCCGAACGGCGCGAACATGGCGGATTGGACGCCCAAGAACGAAGGTGCAGATTTTGAATTGCCCGCCACACTGGAACCGCTCAAGCCCCACCAGCGCGACATTCTGGTCCTGAGTGGCCTCGCGCACGACAAAGCCCGTCCCAATGGTGACGGGGCGGGCGACCACGCGCGCGCTTCCTCCACATTTCTCACCGGCTGCCAGGCGCGCAAAACCAACGGCGTGGACATCAAGGTCGGCATCTCCGTGGATCAACTCACCGCGCAGAAGGTCGGCAACGCCACACGATTTGCCTCCCTCGAGCTGGGTTGCGACCGCGGTCGCCAGAACGGTAACTGCGACTCCGGCTACAGTTGCGCCTACTCGTTCAATGTTTCGTGGAAAACCGAATCCACGCCGATGCCACCGGAGGTCAACCCGCGTCTCGTTTTCGAGCGGTTGTTTGGCAACGAAGCCAAAGGCGAGTTGGATGAAAGCCGCGCCCGGCGCCAGCGCTATCACAAGAGCATCCTGGATTTTGTCCTCGAAGACGCCAACAGCCTGAAGAAGAACCTCGGGGCCACCGACCGCCGCAAGCTGGACGAATACCTCACCGCTGTCCGTGAGATGGAGCAACGGATCGAACGCGCGGAGAGGTTCGCCGCCACGCTTCCCGGTGCCGTCGCGCCCGCCGGCGTACCGCGCGATTACGAGCCGCACATCCGGCTCATGTATGATCTGCTCGCGCTATCCTTCCAGACGGACACAACGCGCATCGCCAGCTTCATCATGGCGCACGACGGCAGCAACCGGAGCTACAAGTTCATTGACGTGCCCGAAGGCCACCACGACCTCTCGCACCACGGCGGCGATGAGGCGAAGAAGCAGAAGATCGCGAAAATCAATCGCTTCCACATGACGCAGTTCGCCTACTTCGTGGAGAAGCTCAAGTCCATCAAGGAAGGCAACGGTACGCTGCTGGACAACTGCATGATCGTTTATGGCAGCGGTATTGGTGACGGCAACCGGCACAACCACGACAACCTGCCGGTGGTGTTCGCCGGACGCGGCGGTGGCACGATTCAGACCGGCCGGCACATCCGCACCGAGCGCGAGACTCCGATGACGAACCTTTACCTTGCCATGATGGAGCGCATGGGCGCGCCCACGGACCGACTCGGCGACAGCACGGGCGCGCTCAAAGGGTTGGCGTAACAATTCCGGCGCGCGGATTCGTCAAGTTCAGCACGCTTTCCTCACCGGGAAAAGCGGTATTCCCGGGCGGAATGAGCTGGTAGTCCCGGTTCGTTCCTCCGCTCCGAGGTTGCCGGCTTTTTCCCCACAGCTGACCGGCAAGAAAGCGCCTTCGTTTGATCGCTTCGAACTGCGACAATTTTTATGCCCCGATGCCGCCCCGCGCCCGTGGCCAGCCTTCAGCACGGGGCATTCAGGTTTCCCTTTCAGCGAGGCCGCACAATCCATCCGCTGGCACAAGATCCGCTATTCATCCCTGCGGAGACTTCGGCCGCGCCTCCCGTGATGGGAGCGCAGAACGCGGAAGTTCTCGCCCGCACTTGCGCGACCTGGCGTCTCAGACTGCCAGACTCCGCACGCGCTCGATGCGGGCGGAAACTTCCGCGTTCCGGCGATGCCTCGCTGACAGAAAATAATTATTCCGCGCGCGATGGAACCCGTTCTGAAAATTGAAAACTTGCGTGTCGAATATCGCTCGCACGAATTCGGCGCGGAAAGGAAGTTGGCCGTCAACGACCTGAGCCTGGCCGTTGGCGCCGGGGAAGTCTTCGGCTTCCTGGGCCCCAACGGTGCCGGCAAGACTTCCACCATGCAGGTGTTGCTGGGCTTCGTGCCCCCGACCGCGGGCGACGCCTGGCTCTTTGGCGTGAACGTCCGCGAACCGATTGCCCGCCAGCGCATTGGCTATCTCCCGGAGCAGACGTATTACTACAAGTTCCTCAGCGCGGAGGAAATCCTGCGCTTCTACGCAAGAATCTTCCGCCTGCCCAAAGCCGAGGTTGAAACGCGCATTGACGCCGTCCTGAAACTGGTCGAACTGGAGGACGCGCGGAAGCGGCCCATCAAAACGTATTCCAAGGGCATGCAACAGCGCGTCGGTCTCGCGCAGGCGCTCATCAACAATCCTGATCTGCTGATTCTCGACGAGCCCACCAGCGGCCTGGATCCGCTGGGGCGGATGAAGGTGCGCGAGATCATTCTGCGCCTGAAGAACGAGGGCAAAACTGTCTTCTTCTCCTCGCACGAACTGGGTGAAGTGGAAACGGTTTGCGACCATGTCGGAGTTTTGCATCGCGGCCAGCTCTTGGTCGAAGGTCGCGTGAGCGAACTGGTGGCGCAACATCGTTGCAACCTCGAACAAGTATTTCTAAAGATTATCGGCGGTGCCCCCGCTTCCTATGAGTCAAACCACCCCCTATCCACCGACCACGCCCGCGCCGCCTGAGTTGGCCGCCAGCCACGCCGTTGACACAGCGATCCCGTCCGCTCTCACGCAAGGCGTGCGGTCGGGAGTGCCGCCCTGCGATCAAAAATGCGCGCAGCGTTCGTCAACAGGGAGTTCGCCACATCGCTGTTCAGGTGCGTGCGCTGAACGGAGTGCGGTCACCCCCGCGCTAGGGAATGGGCTGAACAACGTCTCCGCCATCGCGGGCGTCGTGCTGCGCGAGTTGTATCGGCGGAAGGATTTTTACGTGGTTTTCGTGCTCACTGCGTTGCTGACGCTTTTGCTTGGCTCGGTCAATTTTTTCAACGACGGGCAAATCGTTCGCTATTTGAAGGAGATCTGTCTCGCGTTGATTTGGATTTCTTCGCTCGTCATCGCCATCACCACCACGGCCCGCCAGATTCCCGCGGAACGGGAAAACCGGACCATCCTGCCACTGCTCGCCAAACCGGTGACCCGCGCGCAATTGCTGCTGGGAAAATTTTGGGGCTGCTGGGAGGCGAGCGGCCTGGCGCTGGTGGTTTTCTACGTTTTCTTCGCCATCCTGAGCGGCACCCGGGAACAGGCATGGCCGCTGACGGCCTGTTTTCAGGCACTCACGCTGCATTGGGCGATGCTCGGCGTGGTCATCGCGCTAACTTTGCTCGGCTCGCTGGTGTTTGCCGCGCCGTCGTCGAACAGCACGATTGTATTCGTGGTGACGGCGGGGTGTCTGTTGCTGGGCCGGCATCTGCACAAGGTGGCCCTGGAGTTGAGCGAGCCGGCGCAGTCGTTGTTGACGGCGGTATATTTCGCCATGCCCCACTTGGAGTTCTTCGACGTGCGCAGTCTGCTGGTGCATAACTGGGGGGCGGTCCCGTGGCTGGCGTGGACGGGGGCGCTCGCGTATGCGGCGATTTACGCGGCGATTTTTTTGACTGCCGCCTGCGCCATCTTCCGCCGTCAGCCAGTGAACTGACGGCCAACCCGAAGCGATATGGTCGCGCCGCAATTTCTCCTCTCGCTGGGCTTCGTGGCGGCGTTTTCCCTCGCGACCGCGCTCGCGCCGTGGTTCCAATCATGGGCGGGAAACAGATCGCACGCTTCGAGCGCGCTTACGGTCCTCCTGGGCGACAGCCGCCGGCTGTTTGCAAAACATTTTTACGTGAAGGCCGACGCCTACTTTCACAGCGGCTATTACCCGACGATTTTCGACAAGGCCAAGCCGTCCGAACAATTGCATATCGCCGCGGACGCGGGCGCAGATACGGACGGGCACGCGGAGGAGGCAGGCGACTTTCTGGGCAAGCCGCGCGATTGGATAGACGGGTTCAGCCGTAATTTTTTCCCCGTGCAACACCGGCATCTGGGCGAGGATGCGGACGCGCCGTGCAGCCACGACCACGGGCCAGAGGAGGTTTGCCACCATGCCGACGGGGATGCGACCGCGCGCCCCGGAGAAGAGCGCGAGATGCTCCCCTGGCTGCGGCTGGCCGCAGAAATGGATCCGCAGCGTCCAGAAACCTACGTCGTCGCGTCCTACTGGCTGCGGACGAAACTCGACCAACCGGGCGAAGCGGAACGCTTTTTGCGCGAAGGGCTCCGGGCCAACCCCGGTAACTGCGAGATCCTTTTCGAACTGGGCCGCGTTTATTGCGAGAGCAAACGGGACATCGCCCGGGCGCGTAATCTCTGGGAATTGGCCGCCGAAAACTGGCGCACCCAGGAAGGCGTGAAACCGGAGGCAAACATTTTTCTGCTCGCCCAGATTTTGACGCAGCTCGCCAAACTGGAGGAGGAGCAGCAGAACTTCCCGCGCGCCATTGAGCATCTCAATCGGCTGATAGTCTTTTCTCCGAACAGGGAAACCCTGCAACAGCGGATTGATGAATTGCTGGCCAAAAAAGCCGCCCGGTAAGAACTCGCGCGTCTGATCCGCGCGATTCTGTTGCCGATGCCCGCTGTCCACGCCTACGATGCGCTTATGCGCGATGTAACATGCTTTCCAGTCGCCCGATGGTTGGGACAAGCGGCGGTGGGGAGGGCGAGATTCAAAACTCCAAACCCCAAACTCAAAGGTCAAGGGAGGCGGCCAAGTCCAAACGACCAACCCGAAGCTGTTCGCGTCCTTCGGATGACGTTCGAAGCTTGGTGCGGGAAGGGTTTGTTGAGCTTTGAGCTTTTGACTTTGAGTTTCCTCGTTCTGCTCTCCGGCTACGCCGCGCCGGTGAAAAATCTCGCGCTCCATCGCCAGGAGTTTTCGCAACCGCAGATGGGCCTTCTGTTCCGCATCGTGCTCTACGCGCCCGACGAGAAGGCTGGAGCCACCGCCGCGCGCGATGCATTCGCCCGCATCAAGGAATTGAACGACACCCTGAGTGACTACGATCCGGAGAGCGAATTGAGCCGGCTCTCCCGCACTGCGGGAAGTGGTCGCGCCGTTGAGATCAGTCATGATTTGTGGCGTGTGCTGGCGCGTGCGCAAGAGTTCGCGCGCCGCAGCGATGGAGCATTCGATGTCACGGTTGGCCCGTTTGTGAACCTGTGGCGTCAGGCGCGTCGTGAAAAGCAACTGCCCACACCAGCAGTGCTTGAAGTTGCCCGTGCCGCTGTCGGCTGGCAACATATGCAGTTGGACGCGCGCCGCCGCACCGCGAAATTGCTGCGCCCGGGAATGCGCCTGGACCTAGGCGGCATCGCCAAAGGTTACGCGGTGGACGCGGCGCTCGCGACACTTCGCGCTCGCGGCGTCACCTGCGCGCTCGTGACGGGCGGTGGCGACATGGCGGCCGGCGACGCGCCACCCGGCACGCGCGGCTGGCGCATTGAGATCGCCCCGCTTGATGTGACGAACGCGCCATCGGCGCGCTCTGTTCTCCTGCGCAACGTCGCGCTGGCCACGTCTGGCGATGTTTTTCAACGCTTGGAAATCGGCGGGCGCCGGTATTCCCACATCGTTGACCCACGCACCGGCGTCGGCCTCACCGACCACAGTCTGGTGACGGTGATTGCGCGCGACGGTATGACGGCGGACGCGCTGGCCACCGCCGTCAGCGTGCTAGGGCCCGAACGTGGGGCGACGCTGGTCGCGCATACTCCGGGTGCCTCCACACGCGTCGTTCGTCCGGTGGCGGACAAAGTGGAAACCGTCGAGTCCCCAGGTTTCGCCCGCCACTACGACGCGCGGTGAGGTGTGGAAACTTGTCTGCATCGCGCGGCAAGAACGGGGGCAAAAAAACATCACCCGCGTCTCTGACGAAACGCGGGTGAGTCGAAAACGAATCCCGTCCGGCTGTTCAGACCACTTTCTTGGACCATGCTTCGTTGCCCGGCACGGAGATCGGATACAGCCCATCCGCGCCAGGCTTAACCAGCGGCTCGGCGTCCCACGCCAGGTTCTTCGGCATGGTGTCCACGGTGGAATTCATCGCCTGATCCCAGCTGATTTCCTTGCCGGTGTAGGTGGACATGCGGCCAAGGATCGCGGTGAGGGAACTCTTGGCGCCGTTCTCGGCTTCGTTGTAAGGCGTGTCGTTGCGGATGGCGGCAAAGAGATCGTCATGCTCCTGCTGGTAGGGGTCCCGTGCGCCGCCTTTGAAGCGCCAGGCATTCTCACCCGTGATGACATTTCTCTCCAAATCGGCTTTGCCCTTGGTGCCGATGGCGTGTTGGGAAACGTCGTTCCAACATCCGAGTTGATGGCGGCATTGACTGAAGCAAACCGAACCATCTTCATACGTGAACTCGACCACGTGGTGGTCAAAAATCTCGCCGTAATCCTTGCCCTTGCGGGTTTCACAGCCGCCGTTGCCGCGCGCTTTCACGGGGTAGCCCTTCTTCAGCCAGTTGATCACGTCCAGATTGTGGATGTGTTGCTCGACGATGTGGTCGCCGCACAGCCAGACGAAGTAGTACCAGTTGCGGAGCTGGTATTCCATTTCCGTGAGCTTGCGTCCCTGTTTCTTTTCCAGGGAGTCGCGCGTGTTGAGCCAGGGGGTGTTGCCGTTCCAGTAGGCCCGCATGGCGACGACGTCGCCGATGGCACCGTCATGGATCCGCTGGATCGCCTCCATGTGGCCCGCGTGGTGATGACGCTGGAGGCCGACGCCGACTTTCAAATTCTTCTTCTTTGCCTCGGCGGCGGCGGCGAGGAACCGGCGCACGCCGGGACCGTCCACCGCGACGGGTTTCTCGGTGAAGACGTGCTTGCCCTGGCGGACGGCTTCCTCGAATTGCATTGGTCGGAAGCCGGGCGGGGTGGCGAGGATGACGACGTCGGCCATGGCAATCGCCTGCTTGTAACCGTCGAAACCGAGAAACTTCGCGTCGTCCTTGACGGTCACCTTCTCCTTGTGCTGGTTGGCGAGGTTCTTGAGCGAGCCGTTCAAGCGATCTTCATGCACGTCAGCGACGGCGACGAGTTTGACGCTGTCCCCGGTGCTAAGGGCCTGGTTGGCCGCGCCGGAACCGCGCCCGCCGCAGCCGACGAGGGCGATCTTGAGAGTGTCACCAGGCGACGCACCGAGCGCGAAACGTTCGATCGGGAGCCCGCTCAGAAACGTACCGCCCGCGACGGCGGTGGAGGTGGTTTTGAGAAAACTGCGCCGCGTGAGCGGCGCCGAGAGTGTTGGTGAAGTTGGTTGATTCATGTTGTGGTCAGTTATGTGTCGGTTTTGACGCCCAATCGGCCGGCGAGTATTCATCGCGCACGGCCAAAAGTAGAATGAGCGCAGAGTAGAGGCGGCGGGACCACGTTGTCCAATAATTTGACGAGGAAATTTGAACCTGTCCGGAACTCTAGGTTTGGTTCGGTTTCGATGCTATCCGTTGCCCTGTCGCCCGGGGCGGGGAGATAAATCGCCCGCTAAACTCAACACAAATGGATGCACCATCGCACTCCTCCATTGCCTTGCCCGAGCCGCCTCGCTATAACTCCGGCCAACTTTATGAGTCTATCCCGACGCGGCGATGAACCCGCCTCCAGCTTGAGCAAAGCCGGCCAGGAAAACCCGGCGCGCTCGTTCAAAAAACTGCTCGTCGCCAATCGCAGCGAGATCGCCCTGCGCGTCTTCCGCGCCGCCACGGAACTCGGGCTGCGCACCGTCGCCATCTACGCGCAGGAGGACCGCCTCTCCGTGCATCGCTTCAAGGCGGACGAGGCGTATCTCGTCGGCGAGGGCAAAGGCCCGGTGGGCGCGTATCTCGACATCCCCAGCATCGTCGCGCTCGCGCGGGAGCGCGGCGTGGACATGATTCATCCCGGCTACGGATTCCTGTCCGAGAATGCCGGGTTCGCGCGCGCGTGCGAGGCGGCGGGCATCACGTTCGTCGGGCCGCGCGCGGAGTTGCTCGAATTGATGGGCGACAAGGTTGCCGCCCGCGCCCTGGCGGAGAAGTTGCGCATCCCCACGCTGCCGGGCACCAAAGACCCGGTGGAGGACCGTGCGGAGGCGTTGAAGGTGGCGCACGACATCGGTTTCCCGCTCATCATCAAGGCGGCATTCGGCGGCGGCGGGCGCGGGATGCGCGTTGTTCACAAGGCGTCCGAACTGGGCAACCTGCTCGACGAGGCGCGCGGCGAAGCAGAGCGCGCGTTCGGCAACGCCGCGGTGTTTCTGGAGAAATACATCCCGCGCGCCAAGCATCTCGAAGTGCAGGTGCTCGGCGACCGACATGGGCAGGTGCTGCACCTGCACGAGCGCGATTGTTCGGTGCAACGCCGGCATCAGAAGGTGGTGGAACTCGCGCCGAGCGTCGGGCTGGACCCGCGCGTGCGCCAGGAATTGTGTGACGCCGCCGCGCGCATGGCCCGCGAGATTCGTTACGACAACGCGGGCACGGTGGAGTTCCTCTACGACCTCGACCGGCACGAGTGGTTCTTCATCGAGATGAACCCGCGCATCCAGGTCGAGCACACCGTCACCGAGGTCATCACGGGCGTGGATTTGGTGCGCTCGCAGATTCTCGTCGCGCAAGGCTTCCCGTTGTTCGGGCCGGAACTGGACCTGCCGGCGCAGGACAAAATGCCGCGCATCGGCTACGCAGTGCAGTGCCGCATCACGACGGAGGATCCGGAAAACAAATTCACGCCGGACTACGGCAAGATTCTCAACTATCGCTCGGCGGCGGGCTGCGGCATCCGGCTGGACGGCGGCATGGGCGATTCGGGCAGCGTGATCACGCCGTTCTACGATTCGCTGCTGGTGAAGGTGACGGCATTTGCGCCGAACTTCAGCATGGCGCTGCAACGCATGGACCGCGCGCTGCGCGAGTTCCGCATTCGCGGCGTGAAGACGAACATCCCGTTCCTCGAAAACGTCATCGCCAACGACACGTTTCGGGCCGGCCACGCGACGACAACGTTGATTGATGCGACGCCGGCGCTGCTGACATTCAAGCCCCGCCGTGATCGCGCGACGAAGCTGCTGAACTTCCTGAGCGACGTGATCGTCAATGGCAATCCGCAGGCGAAAGGCCACGCGGTAAAAGGCCCGCTGCCTATCGCCGCGCCGCCGCGCTCCGACCACAAGGAGGTGCCGGTGCCCGGCACGCGGCAACTGCTGCTGGAGTTGGGGCCGAAAAAGTTCGCCGACTGGACACTCAAGCAGAAGCGCCTGCTGATCACCGACACGACCTTCCGCGACGCCCACCAATCGCTGCTGGCCACGCGCGTGCGCACCTACGACATGCTGGCGACCGCCGAGGCCGTCGCGCGCCGCACGCCGCAGTTGTTCAGCCTGGAGTTGTGGGGTGGTGCGACGTTCGATACGGCGATGCGTTTCCTGCGCGAGGACCCGTGGCTGCGGCTGCGGCTGCTGCGCGAGAAGATTCCGAACATCTGCTTCCAGATGCTTTTCCGTGGCTCGAACGCGGTGGGCTATTCCAATTACTCGGACAACGTCGTGGCCGGCTTTGTGAAGCACGCGGCGGCGGCGGGCATTGACATCTTCCGCATCTTCGATTCGCTCAACTACACGCCCAATCTCACCGCCGCGATGGACGCGGTGCAGGAGACGCACGCGATTTGCGAGGCGGCCATCTGCTACACCGGCGACATCCTCGACCCCGCGCGCACGAAGTATTCGCTGAAGTACTACGTGAAGCTGGCGAAGGAGCTGGCGAAGATGGGTGCGCACATCCTGGCAATCAAAGACATGGCGGGCTTGTGCCGCCCGTACGCGGCTTACACGCTGGTCAAGGCGCTCAAGGAGGAGCTTGGAATCCCCATCCACTTCCACACGCACGACAGCAGCGGCGTGAACTCCGGCTCGGTGTTGGAAGCCGCCGACGCGAACGTGGACATCGTGGACCTCGCGCTCGCGGCGATGAGCGGATCGACGAGCCAGCCGAACTTGAATGCCATCGTCGCCGCGCTGCAACACACGCCACGCGACACGGGCCTGGACTTGCGCGCGTTGAACGAGTTTTCCAACTACTGGGAGGACGTGCGCGTTTACTACGCGCCGTTCGACACCGCGCCGGCCAGCGGCAGCGCGGAGGTGTATGAACACGAGATGCCGGGCGGCCAGTACACCAATCTCAAGGAGCAGGCCGCCGGCATGGGCCTGAGCCAGCGCTGGCCGGAAATCGCCCGCTGCTACGCGGAGGTCAACCAGCTCTTCGGCGACATCGTGAAGGTCACGCCCAGCAGCAAGGTCGTCGGCGACATGACGATGTTTCTCATCACGCGCGGCATCAAACCCGCCGACGTGGTGAACCTGGAGCCGGGCAGCCTGCCGTGGCCGGAGTCGGTCATTGACATGATGGCCGGCGGATTGGGCAAACCGCTGGGCGGCTGGCCCAAGAAGGTACAGCACGTCATCCTCGGCAAACGCAAACCGCTGCGGGGTCGGCCCGGGGCGGACATCCCGCCGCTCAATTTCAAGAAGGCGAAAGAGGATCTCGCGGCGAAACTCAAACGCGAGGTGAACGAGGACGATTTGTTCGGCCACTTGATGTACCCGGAGGTGTTCGCCGACTACGCCCGGTTCGCGCGTGATTACGGCGACGTGTCGGTGGTGCCGACGCCGGCGTTTTTCTACGGATTGAAACCGGGCGAGGAAATCTCGGTGAGCATCGAGGAGGGCAAGACACTGTTCGTGAAGCTCATCAACCTCGGTGCTCCCGACAAGGACGGTTTCCGCATCGTCAATTACGAGTTGAACGGCATGGTGCGCGAAGCGTCCGTGCTCGACCGCTCGATTCAAACCAAGGCCAAGGCGCGCGTGAAGGCCGACCCCGCGGACCCGCTGCACGTCGGGGCGCCCATCCCCGGCATCGTTACTGCCATCGCCGTCGGCGTCGGCACCAAG
>JANNEF010000380.1:0-10469 GCA_031378375.1 Verrucomicrobiota bacterium
GCTCCGGGAGGTTCGGTGTGGAGGCGGCGGGTGACGAGGTCCGCCTCACCGCAACGATCTAATTTTGCTCGGGGTCTGGCCATGCCCAAAGGCTACCTTCGCCGCCTAACTTCTACCAGCCAATTAACGTAGTTGGTATAATTTGGGGGAAGTGATTCTTCGGCACACACACCGAACGATTCCGGGGAAGGACCAGCCTCCCGCATGTCAGAAATAGTCCAAGCCGCTTACTCCGGCATTCATCGGATCCCGATGCCTTGGAACAATGCTACAGAGCGAGACGATCGCTTGACGGAGTGGGCGGAGCAGGAAGATGAGCCTCAAATAAACTACGCCAACGTCGGCACTCGATAATGCACCGGACCGGGCAGCTTGCGATCCAGGAGCGCGGTTTCGACAGTCTTGCCAGCAATGGAAAGCGCGGGAGGGCTTTGGGGGACGAGATCGGCAAAGGATTTTCCGTCCACCAGCGTTTGCCAGGCAGTCAGGCAGATATTCGCGGCCTGCGTCAGCGAACTGTCCGGCGTGATGATGCGCTTGATCCAATCGCTGGCTTCATCCTCCGCCTTGCCATCACTGTGCGCGACAAGCACCCCGGAGGTTTCGTAGTGATGGTGGCCATCGTAATGAACCCGGACGAGAACGTCATGCGCCGGGTCGTCGCCGAGTTCGGCAAAAATGGATTCAACCATGATCGGCGGGGAAAAAATCTGCTCGAAACTGTTTTTCAGAGATGTGCTCAGGGCAAAGCTGATCAAGCGGCGAAGCGTCACATCCCTGGAGGAGCGGTTGAAGCCTTCGACATGCGCGGCTTCGATGGCGGATTGGCGCAGCTTTTCGATGTCCACGGGATGTCCCAGTGCCGCGAAAGCATGGTGATCGTAGATTTCAAAAACCTTGGACTGCCCCTGGCCGACGCCGAGCAAAAGAATTCCTTCCGGGCGCGAGACGGCAAAGACGGGGGTGCCGCCTTTGAGCTGGTCGCGAATGTATTCGCGACGATTGCCGATGGCCTCCAACCAACGATACGGTTCCTCAGTCATTTGGTGGATTCCTTCCAGAATTGTTCCTGCTCTTCCAGGGAAACGGAGCGAATGCCCGCGCGCGAGAGCAGCTTGATCGTCGCAAACAGACGGCGGTCGGGATGCACACCGCCGGTGGCGGTGTCAAACTCCGCGGCTGTCATCAACAGGCGGTTGGCAAGCGTCGCGGCTTGAGCCAACGGCATCTCCGCCGGACTGGGTCGGCCCCATTTTTCCAGGAAGTGCAGCACGCTCTTGATGCTGCCGGAACCGCTGCCGGTGCCCGCGTAGTTGGTTGCCTCAAACTGCGCGCCAATCGGGTCGTAAAAGTAGATGAGCGGCCCGGCGGTCGGATCCTCGGTTTCCACGCCCGCAAAGATAGGGGAGACCATGCCGAAACCCTGGATGGTCGCGGGCAGATTGTCGTGCAGCAGTTTTGAGAGCGCGCGGGTCTTCGCCGAAAGACTCATCGGCTGGAGCTGGCTGCGGCGGTAAAACTGATACGTGGTTTGGAGCGTACGCGCCATCTCGAAGGCGGTGGCCGGCACTCCGGCGATCGCCATGAGCGAGTGGGAATCGAGTTCCAGGATTTTTTCCGTCTTGTCGGAGAAGACGATGTTGCCCGCCGTCGCGCGATGATCCCCCGCGATGATGACACCTTCGGCGCAGTGGAAGGCGAAAACCGTGGTCGCATGGATCGGCACCGGTCCAAGGGCCGGGGCCTGAACCTGCGGGAACGCGGTTTTTGGCAGAAGCGCCAGAAAATCGCCGTTCATTGGCCAGTCCGTTGTCGGTAGCGTTTGGCTTGGTCCGGGTCAACCTTGCGCATCCGCTTGAGCAAATCGTCGGTGTTCGGTCTTTCCACCTTGGGCGCAGACGGGCCGTCGCCGCCACCACCGCCGCCGGGGGCCGGAATGGCCGGTTGGGGTTTTTGGATTCGATCAGGCATATTTTTTCTTCCTTAGACGATCTTGGCAAAACTCAAGTGAGCCAGGTCTTCGACGGTTTCGGCAGCGCTGATGATCTTCAAGCTCTGCCGAATCAGGTGTGCATCAAAGAGGTTGCGCAAATCAAGTTCGATCTTTTTGTGCGCGCCGTGCAGGAGGATGTAATCCCATTGCGTCGCCTGGACGGCGGAGCCGAATTTTTCGATGCACCGTCCCCGCACCGCCGCGCGCGTGCTGAGTGGCGGGCAAAGGCTATGGCCCGTGATGGCGTCGGATGAAAACGGCAGGCGGAAAGCCCCTTGATCCATGAGACCGAAGTAAAGCCCCTTCTGTCGGTCGAGCAGATGATACGCAAGATCCAGGCTGCGCAGCCACGGGTCGGACTCGTCGAGCTTCTCCACTTCGCGGAAATGTTCGATCAGTTTGAACTTGGCCGACCAGTCAAGGCGGTCAGCGGTGGAAAGCGGGTCGCGCTCCAAATCGTCCAGGACTTTTTCCCAAGCAGGAATGACGCCCTTCCAGTCCGGCTCCAACGAAGGACAGAAATCCTTCACCAGTTGCAGGTAAGCGCGCTGAATCGCGATCGCGCTGGTGGGGTGGCCTTGCGAATCGCTGCAATACCACTTCCACGACGTGTCGCGTGAAATGCTCTTGAGCGCGGCCAGCGGATCGGCCAACCGCGGCACGCGGTCAAGGGGCGCGCCATTGAGCAACGCCTGGAGCACAAGCGAAGTCGTCCCGATTTTCAGGTAGAAGGCGTAGAGCGAAAGGTTGGAGTCACCAATGATGACGTGGAAGCGGCGGTAGAGCTGGTTGTTGGCGTGCGGCTCGTCACGGGTGTTCACGATGGGGCGGCGCTGCATCGTATCCACGCTTTGGAGTTCGGAAAAGAAATCGCTGCGCTGGGACACCTGAAAACCGGGCTTCAAAAACTTGTCCTCCTCCTCCCAGCCATACTTGCCTGCGCCACAGACAATTTGCCGCGAGACGAAAAACGCCATGATGGCCTGACTCAGTGTGTCCCAAGTCAGCGTCCGCGGCATGAGGTAATTCTCGTGGCAGCCGTAGCTGTGGCCGCGGTAGTCAGTGTTGTTCTTGTAGAGGAGCGCGGGGTTCTCGGTATCGTGACTGAGCGTTTTAGCGCAGGCCATCAGCAGGGCGTCGCCGGCATAGTCTTGTTGGAGAATCTCCAACAACGTGCTGCATTCGGGCGTGCAGTATTCGGGATGCGCGTGGTCGTTGTAGAAACGCGCCCCGTTGCGCAAAACCAGATCGCTCTTGATCTCGTTGTAGGAGAGGGCGCGTTGGGCATCCTGGGCGAAGTAGTTGGCCTCGTCATTGTCCTGCAGCAGTTCCTTCACCCGAAAGCCCCGCGCGTCGCAATGGGGATCTTCGCAACTGTAGTCCCAACGCATCCGCACGCCGGGGGCCGTCGCCGCGCGAACCAGCGCGATGGACTCGGCGACGACATCCACGCCCTCGGGTTGCTCCCGGGTAATCCCGATTTCCGTTTCCGTTCCAAATTGAATGTCCATACGCCAACTGGTTTTGCTAACACCGGACGAACGGTCTTGGTTTCCCGCCACCAGCCCACGCCGTCAACCAATTAACGGCATCGGCTTGTGCTCACTTAAATTGTCCCGGACGACGCACCGCGCTCGGCAGGCCGGTACGGCGATAACCGCACCACGTTACCGGGATCGAAATCGGTCAGTTTCAGCCAGTCCTCCGTAATATCGCTGGGTGGAAAAAGATCGTTTTCGCGATATTCCTTGGCCAGCGCATCGAACAAGTCCTGCCGCGTGACGGGCGATTCGGCTTTCAATTCTATGGAACGTTTGATGGCGAATTCTTTCGCGCGCTCGACGATGGCGGCGATGATGGCCCCACTGGCCAGGTCACCCCGGAAGAGATAATCGTGACGCCCGCTGCGGTAGGTAATATCCAGAAAGCGATTCGCGTCGGCCTTGGCGTAATGCGCTTCCACGATGGCTTCGACAAGCGCCTCGCGCGGTTCGGCCAGAGGCAGATCGTCGGTCAAGTAAATCTTGTAAATCTCCTGCGCTGCACTCTTGGCAGGTCGGCGAACACGGATTTTTCGATCAATACGGCCAGGCCGCAGAATAGCCGGGTCAATCAAGTCAGCCCGATTGGAAGCGAGGATCACGACGACATTTTGAAGTGGCTCAATGCCGTCCATCTCCGTGCAGAACATCGGAACCAGAGTCGAAAGAATATTGGAACCCACACGACCCGCGTGACGCGTGCCGAGGATGGACTCGGCCTCGTCGATGAACAGAAAGGCCAGATGGCCTTCTGCCGCTTTTTCGCGGCATTGGGCGAACAGGTCGCGAACCTGCCGTTCCGATTCGCCCAGCCACATGTTCAACACCTCCGGACCTTTGACACTAAGGAAAAACTCTGGGCGATCCTCGCCGGTTTCGGCTTGGATCTGCAAACGCAAATTGTGGGCGGTGGCTTTGCCGAGCAACGTCTTGCCGCAGCCGGGCGGGCCGTAGAGCAGGAAACCCTTGGGCACCGGGTGGTTAAAGCGTTTGAATAAATGTGCGTGCAGGAACGGCAACTCGATGGAATCGCGGATGCCTTGAACCGCCTCCTGCTGGCCACCGATGTCGCTCCAGAGAATCGGTTCCACACGCGCAAGGCAGCGGTCAAGGCGTTTGGAAGTGCCGATGATTTCGACGGCCACGCGTTGGTTGGTGTCGAGGCGAAGATCCAGTCCCGGTTTGAGCTTTTCCTTGGCGAGCAGGGACGAACGGATCACGACGCCGTCGGAAACGCCGGATTCATTGCCGACGCGAACACGGCCATCGGAAAGCAGTTCGACGATCTTCACCACCGGGCCGTTCTTGTCGAAGCCGAACGAATCGGTGACAGCGAATGCCTCATTGAGCAAGACGCGGGCGCCGGTCTCGAGCGCGACTTCGGGCATGGAGGGATCTACGCTGCAAACGTAATCGGTGCCATTGACGCAAACCAGCGCGCGGCCTTGGGCAAGTCTTTGGAGCAGAGTGCCGAGACGCAACGCGGGGGCGCGGAGCTTATCAACCGCCTCGCTGAGTTTCTCGACGGCAGTCCTCGCCTGATCCTGCAATTCCTCCATTTCCTCAACGCGTCGGCGTAAGAGGGCCATATCAGCGGGCAAGTGGCCCTGGATGGCCAGTTTGTGGGAAATGATGTCCAAGAGTTGGAGCGACGAGAGCTTTTCCAGTTCGTCGTCCGGCACGACGTGCGCGAGGGGAGGCAGCTCGCCGGCGGCAGTGGTGCCGGAGGTTTGGGAACGACCCTTGTTGGAATTCGACTTGTTCACACTCGGATTATACGACACAACCGCGTTCGCGCAAATGAGAGGGTTCACAGTATCGGTACCAGAACAGTCTGCGTTTTGATGCGGATTTACGGAGGAGGTGCGGGAGAATTACGGAGCAATCAACCCGTGAAGATTCACATTTCAAGGCTTTACAACATGGCAATATGTTGCTTAAGCTAACGCCTCACCTATTAACAGGTCGTAACACAAGCACCGTCTTGCGGTTTGCTGCTTGGTGAGTTGTGGGCCGTCGCGGAAAAAAATTAAGGCCTGAAATGTTCCGCAGAGATAAACAGAAGTTTCGGTGAAGCAAGGAGGCTGGCCGTTCAGCAGCCGCGCACATCGGCGGAACTGAGGTTCTCTCCTGCCTGTTATTGGAATTGGACATGGCAGAGTTGCCCGTAAACAAATATTTGAATCAAGCGAAGTTAGGTAAACGCTCAGAATTTTATGAAAAGTCAAAGAGGTGGAGTCTTGTTTTGTTTAACCGTCGCGTTGACGGTTTCATCCGTCGGGAGTGGCCGGGCTGAATCCGAGCTTCAGCCGGCACCAGCGCCGGTTGAACCGGCGCTACCGCCGGCTTTGCCTCCGGTGACGCAGAAGAAAGTACCCGCTCGTTTTTCACCCCCTGCGTGGCCGACGGTGCCAACGCTCTATTCCATTGGGAATCCAACGGACGAAGAACAACTCTA
Source organism: Verrucomicrobiota bacterium (assembly GCA_031378375.1). GTDB lineage: Bacteria > Verrucomicrobiota > Verrucomicrobiia > Limisphaerales > JANNEF01 > JANNEF01. The sequence goes on from JANNEF010000380.1 coordinate 5,993, forward strand.
TCTGGAGTGCATCAATCGCGCACGCGCCAACCCGGCTGCTGAAGCCTTGCGTTTGCGCACCACCACCGACTTCGATGTCCTCAATGGGTTCGCCTCGTTCGGCGTGAACCTGACCTCGATGGTCACGCAAATCTCCGGCATCGCCTCCGCGCCTCCCGTATCGTTGAACTCCAACCTCACAGCCGCCGCTCGCGGCCATTCGCAGGACATGTTGAGCAACAATTTCCAAGGTCACGTCGGCTCGAACGGCAGTTCCCCCGGCAACCGCATCGCGGCCCAAGGCTATAGTTGGTCTCAATACGGGGAAAACGCCTACGCCTCGGCCAAATCAGTATTTCATGGCCACGCGGGTTTTGAAACCGACTGGGGGGCCGGGCCGGGTGGGATGCAAGATCCTGCCGGCCACCGATTGGTCCAACACAGCGCGGCCTTCCGTGAAGTGGGGATTGGCGTCGTCAATGGGCTGAACACGCGAGTCGGCCCGCAATTGGTTGTGGAGGACTTCGCCAGCACTTTCACCCCTGTGCCCTTCATCACCGGGGTCGCATACTACGACGTCAATGGGAATAATTTCTACGACGTTGGCGAAGGAGTGGGCGGAATTGAAGTGCGGGTGGAAGGCTCCACTTACTATGCCATCACGGCCAACTCCGGAGGTTACTCTGTGCCGGTGCCGGGCGACGGAACCTACGTGGTTACATTCTCAGCGCCCGACATCGGCGCCACTCAGCAAGTTCAAGTCGTCAACAACGCCAACGTAAAGCTCGACTACCTGCCGCCGTATTTTGCACCGGTGATCTCCGGCCCGGTACCCGCGCTGATCGGCCAGGCCAATCCTTATTCCTTCACTACCGTTGGCGGTGCCGACGGTTACCAATGGAAGCACAGCCGGCGGCAACCGTTCGCATCAGTTTTCAACGCGGAAGCCGGCTTGACCAACATGACCGCCGTTACCTCGCCTGGATATGCGGTCATCGCCAACAACGTCCGCGCAAGCGGGACTAGCTCCTACCGGTTGATGCATAAACAGCCGTTGGATCAGTTCCTCGTCCTCAACTATCTGGTGCGGCCGGGCTACGAATGTGAATTGACCTTTGCCAGCCGCCTCGGATGGGCAACCACCGGCCAGGTGGCGCGGGTCCAGGTCTCCACCAACGAAGGTCGCAACTGGAACGATGTCTGGAGTCAAATGGGAACTGGCACCAGCGGCCAATCCGCCTTCACGCGTCAAACCGCTTCCCTGGCCGATTACGAAGGCCGCGAACTCTTGGTCCGGTTCGGCTTCGATTACACGGTCGGCAGTTATTTTAACCAGACCAACGCCGGAGTCGGTTTTTACGTGGACGACATCACCATCAGCGACGCCGAGGAAATAGTGAACCCGACCATCACCGACACCGCCGATCCGGGTTTCATTTTCACTCCGCCGGAAACCGTTGATTATTCGCTGCGGGTGCGCGCCAAGGTCGAGAATCGCCTGTTGGAGTGGGGTGAACCGCTGGTTGCGAGATCGCGGGGACCGCTGCGCATGAAGGCACACCTCCCGGTGCGCCTGTCCACGCAACTGGTTCAATTGGATTTTGAGTTGGTGGAACTCGTCAATGCCTCGTCGGGCGATTTCCAAATCGAAGTCGCCACCTCGCCTGCCGGACCTTGGCGCGCTGTAGGCGCGACCACAATTTTTCAACTGCCTTATGCCGGGCGCTACCGTGCGTATGTCGCGCCCGGAGCCAACACCAACTGGTTCTTCCGCATCAGCGGCCATTGATGGGTGACGCACGGAAGCATGGGATTTCCAGGTTCCAGTTGCTGGCGGCTTGGAAGCCGTGTCTCAAACCGGCGCACTCCGGCTCTCGACTGTCTTGTTTCCACCGGCCCTCCCGGGCGTTCACGTTCGCCTGCGCTGTATTGACAACCGTCCAACGCAGTGCGTATGTCCTGTGGCCTGACACATGGACTCACAAGTGTCCTGTTACCGTCCAAATTTTCTGTTGATTGAGTATTCATTCTTGTTTTCACACATTGCAAAAAGCCGCCGCTCACGACGGCACGCCGATTGCAAGGGGTCATCCGTAAGCGCATGCGGGCAGCCCGCCCGCCGCGTTAAAAAAATAATTACGGCTATGAAGAACAAGACTCATCGAGAAATTGGAAAGCAAACCCCGCAATTGCTTTCCTCCCTCTATCTGCTGGTGGCGATCAGCGTGCCTTGCGCCCTCCACGCGGATGAAATCCCCTCCTCCGAACCGGAGCCGGTTCAAATTGCACCTCCGTCCGCGCCACTCGTCGTCGGCGTCGCCACGCCCGTGAACACCAAATCCCTCGCCGCCGCCAGCCTGGTGACAACGCTCTACTCGATCGGCAATCCCACCGACGAAGAGCAGCTTTATCTGGAACTGATCAACCGTGCCCGCGCCAATCCCACCAACGAAGCCCAACGCCTGCGAAACATCACCGACCCGGACGTGCTCGCCGCGTACGGCTACTTCGGCGTGGACCTCAATCTGATGGTGTCGCAGATCTCCGCGTACGCGCCCGCGCCGCCGCTGGCGATGAACGCGAAACTCACCGCCGCCGCGCGGCTGCACAGCGGCGACATGCTCACCAACAATTTCCAGGGCCACTATGGTTCCAACGGCCGCGACCCCGGTGCCCGCATCACCGCCCAGGGTTACGTCTGGTCCACCTACGGCGAAAATGTTTACGCCGCCGCCAAGTCCGCCGCCCATGGACACGCCGGTTTTGAAGTGGACTGGGGTGCGGGGGTTGGCGGCATGCAGGTGCCGGCGGGGCACCGCGTCAACATTCACAACGCGGCGTTCCGCGAAGCCGGCATCGGCGTCATCAACGGCGCGAACACGAATGTCGGGCCGCAACTCGTCTCACAGGATCTGGCCACCACCTCTGTCAGCCCGCTGCCATTCATCACCGGGGTGGTCTATTTCGACATGAACGGCAACGGATTTTACGATCTTGGCGAAGGCATCGGCGGCGTGCAGGTGGATGTCAGCGGCGCCAGCTACTACGCCGTCACCGCCAATGCCGGCGGCTACGCCGTGCCCGTTCCCGGCAACGGCACTTACACGGTGACTTTCTCCGCGCCCAACCTCGCGGCCACGCAGCAAATCGCCGTCGTGTCGGCTGGCAAAAACGTGAAGGTGGATTTCCGGCCCAACTATTCCGCGCCGTGGGTTTCGGGTCCAAACCCCGCCGTGGTCGGGCTGCCGAACAATTACAACTTCACCACCGTCGGCGCCGCCGTCAGCTATCAATGGCGGCACAACAAGCGCGTCCCCTTCACCACGCCCGAGGGCGCGGAGTCCGGTTTGAGCAACGTGACGCTCACCGTGTCGGCGGGTTATCCCGTTCTCACCAACACCGTCAAGGCCACCGGGAACAACTCGTTCCATCTGGCGCAAGTGCAGGCGGCGGATCAATTCCTGACGCTCAACTCGAGCTTGCGACTCGCCACCAACAGCCAGTTGACCTTCGGCGAACGGCTGGGCTGGGCCTCCACCGGCCAGGTCGCCCGCGCGCAAATCACCACCAACGGCGGGGCCAACTGGCAGGATCTCTGGAGCCGCACCGGTACCGGCACCAGCGGCCAGACCACCTTCGCGCGCGTCACCAACTCGCTGGCCGCGTTTGCCGGTCAGGAAGTACTGTTCCGCTTCGTCTATGACTTCGTGGCCGGCACGTACTTCAACCAGACCACCACCGGCGTCGGCCTTTACCTGGATGACATTTTTGTGAGCAACGCCGAGGAGATGGTGAATCCGTCCGTCAACGACGTTCCGGCCGGCCTGCAATTCGCCTTCACGCCCGCCGCCCAGACCAATTACTGCCTGCGCGTGCGCGCCAAGGTGTGCGACCGCTGGCTGGAATGGGGCCCGCCCATGCTCGCGGCGTCCAGTGTCGGCCCGCCGGTGGTCGAGTTGAAGAGCCTGGCCATGCAGGCGGGTGGCCGCGTGCTTCTGAATTTCGACGTGCTCGCCGGCACGCCGGCCAGCTTCCAGGTCGAGCGCGCCACGCGGGTCAACGGACCGTGGACCCTGGACAATTCCGCAAGCTTCACCACGATCGCCGCCGGGTCCAGGTATCAGGCTTCGGCGGCGCAAGCCGGGACCGTTTGCTTCTACCGCATTGTGGCAAGGTAACCCCCGCTCGACGAATCCCGAAAAAACCGCGGGCGCGCGGCCTTCACCCGTGAGAACCGAAGCCGCGCCTGCCCCGCCCCGGCTTTGAGTGTCGCGGTGAAAGCAAAGCAGGACAGTTTCTGTAGTTAGCAAAGCAGGACACTGGCACCAAGAAGCACCAATGGCTCCGGCCCTGCGGCCAGTCTTTTAGGTCGCCGTCGCTTAGCACCGGCCTCCCTCAAATACAGGCCGCAGGGCCGGAGCCAATGGTGCTTCTTGGTGCCACTGTCCAGCTTTTCTAAAAACAGAAACTGTCCAGCTTTTCTTTAAACGCGACACAC
>JANNEF010000384.1:0-4350 GCA_031378375.1 Verrucomicrobiota bacterium
TCGGTGAGCGTCGTCGTGTGGGCCATTCGCGAGAGCGGCAATCACGCGCTCGCGGGCATCTGGCATGAGGGCACCGATTTGAATCACGCCGGCGCGGCGAAAGTCGTGGCGCGCGGTCAGCGGCAATACGCGCTCTTTGCCGGGCTGAACAAGGAAGGCTCGGCGTGTGGTCACGTCTCCGAGAACGGCGCGAGTTCGTTCCTCAACAAATACGCGTTGCACAAGTGCAACTCCGCCGCGCAGTCGTCCGCGATTTCTGCCGATTCACCCGCCGAAGTGCTCGACGCGTCGTGGCAATGTTTCGCGATGACCTTTGATCATGAACGCGACGAACTCACTGGCTGGCTCAACGGCGCTGCCGGCGACCGCTGGCTCGACAACCCAAAGAACGACGGACTCATCAAGTCCGCCTACCACGCCTACATGCAGGGCTATTTTGCGAAGCGGCCGGGCGTGCAGCCCGGCGAAGGCGCCGCCTTTCCAAAAGATCAGTATTACAACCCGCCCGAGGACAAGCCGCTCTCGGTGAAAGTGCTCAGCGAAACCGCCGGGGAGCGTGTCGAGCAGCGTGAGTATCGATACACAAGAATCGAGATCGTCTTGCGCAAAGGCGCTGACGGCCAGCTCACCGAAGCCAGCCGCGACCTCGTCGGCCTGCGGCTCAATCCCTGGTGGTATCCCCACGACCTCTACCAGCCGCAGAACGACGGCACCGGCGGCCCCTTCACCATCGGCCGCGTCATCCACAGCTCCCGCAGCGTCGGCTTCACGGGCTGGATTGGCGGCGTGGCGGTGTTCAATCGAGCGCTGAGTGCGGAGGAGTTGGCGAAGCTCGCGGCCATCGCGAAAGGTGCGCCGATTCCGACGCCGAGCGGCACCTCACGCTGAAGGTGTGGCAGAAATTAGCCACGGTCTGTCCAAGGGTCGAAAGCCCGCCGCAGTCGTGCCACCAACCGCGCCTCATTCTTCCGCGCCAGTTCATGCTCCCAGATGCGCAACACCCGCCAATGGGCCGATCGCAAGGTCCGCGTCACGAGCCGGTCACGGACCTTGTTCGCTGCGAGTTTCCTCCGCCAGAACGCCGCGTTGTTCCGTGGCTTCGTCGCGTGCTTTGGGCAGCCGTGCCAGAAGCAGCCGTCCACGAACACGGCGACGCGCAGTTTGGGGAAGACAAAGTCTGGACGGACGCAGAAGGCCCCTCCCTCTCCGCTCTGGGGAGAGTCCGACGCCACCCTCGCCCATCGGATGGGAGAGGGGATGGGGGTGAGGGTTTTGGGTGAGGTGCTGTTCCGCGCTCCGCGTTCCGCAATCCGAATTTGAATCTGCCTCCGCCATCCCGTGATCCCGTGCGCGCGAAACACCCGCACCAACGCCAGCTCCGTGGCCCTGTTCCCGCGCGAGCGGATGCGCGACATCACGTCGCTGCGCTTGGCCTTGGTGAACACGTCAGGCATGGGATTCTCTTAACCACGGATGGACACGGATGCACACGGATTCGCCGGAGCGCGGGCTTCAGCCCGCTTCAACGTGACCTCTTCAGGACGGCTCGAATTAATCCATGACCTTTCCCCATGCGGACGTTGAAGCGGCCCCGCCCCGCGGGGCCGCGCGCCGGAGCGCCGGACTCCAGTTGGCGCGGGAGCACGGTCATTTTGAAAGTCGCGGAGCGACATCACGATGGTAGCCGTGGCTTTCAAGCCACGGACCGCGGCGCACCAACAGCTCCGTCGCGGAGTGACGATTGAATGCGCGCATCAGGTTCAAGCGTCGCTCCGCGACGCAGACGTTTGGCATCATGAACCGTGGGATGAATCCCACGGCTACCGTCAGGTCATCGCTCCGCGATTCGTTCAACTCGGCTGCCGACCACCGTAGTCGGCGGAGAGTTCGCGGCGGCGTTCGGTTTCCTCCGACGTATGACTCGCCATCCGGTCGTAGAGTCCGGACCACTGCGCGTCGCAGGCATACAACTCCTCGTCGGCCAGTTCGCCCGCGTCCGCACGCTGCCAGGCCTCGGCGGCGAAACGGCACAGCCCGCGCGGCCAGCCGCTGTCGGCGGAGTCGTGGCCGTCGGGATGCAGGCCGGGGTGGAGATAGGCAATCGCACACCACGCGCGAACGAAGGTGGGTTTCGGAAGTCGTTCGAGCGAGTCAGTGAGCGCGATGCAAAGATGCCGCTCATTCGGGGAAACAAATTGGTTTGAGTGGAAGTGCGACGCCCGGCGCGAGTTTCTGAGCAAGGTTCAATGCATCCGAGTATGTATCGCGGTCGGCGATGTGTTCCAGCAGTCCAACATCGTCCACGCCATACAGCGCGAAGTAGGGCGGCCCGAATTCCTCATCGAACGGGTCATCGTCAGTCGTGAACGGAGCCACGTCGCCTTCATCAAGTTCGTCGCGCACGGTTTGAATCCGAAACTCTCGGAACTCCGAACCAGCAATCGGATTGGGTGCGCGGACATCGACGGGAACGCGGAGCTTGTCATCCGCTTTGATTGGCAGCCGCAGTCGCAACGCCACCCGCAAGCAATCGGTGTCATCGAACTCCGCCATCGTGCTCGGAAGCATGAACGCCAGACAAGCATCGCCAAATTTGTCCTCCATGAGATACGGCCAGACCTCGCTTGCCTGCTCGAACGCGACGTGCTCACAGGCCCACGCCTCGAACAGATTGGCGACGCGCAACATCTCGCGCATGAACTCATCCATGCCGTTGTAGCTCTCGCTCAGGTTCAGTTGCGGGTTTGCCTCCGTGCTCTTGAGGCACGCCTCGCGCAGCGACAGGGCGCAGGCGAAGACGGCGGCGGGGTCGAGTTGCTCAGTGCCGAGTTCAGGTTCGTTAGACATAGTTCGGCTGATCTACCTGGCCAGGTACGCGAACATTGGCAAGCGAGAAGTTTGGACACGCTGAAGGCGTGCAAGAAATTAGCCGTGGGGTTGAGCGACCAACGGGAGTGATACCCCCGGTCAACGTCGTAATACGAATGCACCCTGAAGGGGTGCCAGAATCGTTGGCAACAACGCACGCCTCTGCGACCCCTTCAGGGTCGTGTCGTCTGGGCGGACGTGACCGGGGGTATCGTCGCTGCGCTCCTCAACCCCCGGCTAATTTCTGGCAGCCCTCCGGGCTGCTCCACGCTGGCGCGTTCTACAGACTCGCAATGCGGGTGCTGCGCTGTAAGCTCGGCGCATGGCCAAAACAACGAACGTGAAGTGGACTCGCGAACACTTGCTCATCGCGTTGAACCTTTACTGCAAGCTGCCGTTCGGCCAACTGCGTCACGGCAATCCGCTCGTCGTGGAAACCGCGAAGAAGATGGGGCGCTCACCGAGCAGCCTCTCAATGAAGCTGTGCAACCTCGCCTCATTTGATCCGGTGTTGCAGGCGCGTGGAATCAAGGGACTGGTTGGCGCCTCACAACAGGACCGCAGAATGTGGGATGAGTTTCACGATCAGCTTGCGATACTCGGACCAGAGAGCGAGCAACTGCTTCACGACCTGTTCACGAACGATGAGGAGCGTGAAGTTGATTTCTTGCAAAGGGACAAGGTGCGACTTGAGCCAAGCAGCAGAATGCTCGCACCGTCTGGGCCAACTGAAACGACGAGCACCGTCAAAGTCAGACGCGGCCAACAATTCTTTCGGCAGTCCATACTCAACGCCTACGGCGTGCGCTGCTGCATCAGCGGCATCAACGTGCCGCGCCTGCTCGTGGCGAGTCACATCAAGCCGTGGCGCGACTTCCCTGCGGAACGCCTTGACCCACGCAACGGGCTTTGTCTTTCAAGCCTGCACGATGCGGCGTTTGATTCGGGCCTCATCACACTTGATGAGAAGCTGACCGTCGTGTTGAGCAAGCGATTGAAAAAGTTCTTTCCTCAACCGGCACTGGAACAGAGTTTCGTTCCGTTCGAGGGACAACGAATTCATTTGCCCGATATGTTGGCCGAGCCTTCGCAGGTTTTCCTCGGCTATCACCGCGAGGAAGTTTTCCAGAACTGACCGTCAGTTCCACAGGTGGTCGGTGAGCGTGTATTTGGCCGGCGCGTCGGGGTCGAGGATGCTCGCGAGCTTCGGCCCTTCGGCGCGGAATTCCGGGAACTCGAACGCGCGTCCCGGCTTGAACCCGACGAGGAGGATGCGCTGGCGGTGCTGCGGCACGACGCTCTGCGCGTTGATGATCTTCCAGTAAACCTGGTAGCCGAGCGCGTCGGTGAGGGTGTCGTGGATGATTTTGCAGGTGCGGCCCTGGTCGTGCCGGACAAGGTGCTTCACGTACCCCGCGCCGCCTTGAGACCGAATGGAAGGGCATGACGCTGCACCGCTGCGAAGCATGCGGCAGCGTCTTC
>JANNEF010000398.1:0-10229 GCA_031378375.1 Verrucomicrobiota bacterium
TTCAAGCAAACACTTCTTCCAGAGCCGTTATACTACTCTATTAACGTAGTTGGTATTACTTCACCGCCGCCGCCGCCAGTTCCTCATGGGAAGTGCTGACGGTCAGGCCGCGTTCGTCGGTGACGGTGAGGAAGCAGACGAGTGGGCGCGTGGTCGGAAGCTGGGCGCGGACTTTGCGAATTCCCAATTCCGCGCTCTCGGTTTTCCACAGCCGCTTCTGCCACGCGCCGCCATCGGTGGTGTAGTGCAGTTCGGTTTTCGTGACCGTGACTTTGGAGGAAAAGGTCGCGGTCGCCACGCCGTTGGCGATCTTCATCGCGCCCAGTCTCGGCAGCGGGTCGCCGTCCTTCAAAACGTTGTCCACGAAAGCGTCCACTTCGCCGAACGTCCAGATGTGGCCGTGCGGCAGGCGCACTTTGAGCGAGAGCGTCATCGGGCCTTTCACCAGGCGGTACGATTTGCGGTAGCTGTCCATCGGGTAGGCGAAGTCGTTCGAGCCGTTGACGAAGAGCGTGGGGCAATTGACACCGCCGAGATATTGCGACGGATCAAAGTAATCCACCCACAACCGCCGCTGCGCGCCGTCCATCTTGGCGAAGCGCGGGTCCACCCAGAAACTGTTCTCGTGGAGGAAGCCGCAGCCGTACACCGGCACCGCGACCTTGAGGCGGTCGTCCAGCCCCGTGACGATGCAGGTGAGATACCCGCCCCAACTGATGCCCGTGACGCCCACGCGGCGGCGGTCCACTTCCTTGCGCGTCGCGAGCAGCGAGTGGCCGCGCAGCACGGCGGCGACGGCGTGGTAGGTCCACATGTCCTTCGCGTCGTCGGCGGTGAAGTCGCGGAACTTCACATCATCGCTCTGGTCGGGGCCACCGTCGGGCAGGCGGCCGGCGGGACCGTTGCCGGACAGGTCCATCGCCAGCGCCACGTAGCCGCGCCGCGCCCAATGCTCCGCCCATTTGCTGAAGGCTTTCCCACCGCCGCCATGCACGAGCAGCATCGCGGGGAACGGGCCGTCGCCATTCTCCGGGCGCGCGTAGTAGGCGAACACGCGCGTGGGCTTTCCACGCAACGGCTCGCCTTCGTAGAAAACTTCCTGGACAAGATTCGTCCGCTCGCCCCACGTCGCCGACGGCGGCTTTCGCAACGCGGGCAAATCCCACGGGCCGGTGAAGCGCGCGGCGGAAACGGTGGAGACGGGCGCGGTCAGCGCCAGCAGCAACAGCAGGACAAGTGTTCTCATGCGCCGCGCAGGATTCCACAAGGCGGCGGGTGGAAGCAAACCAGAGTTGTCGCACGCGGTCTTTCCACGGCTGAAACGAGCGACGCAAAACTAACGGGGGCAGTAATAGTAAAAGACGGCGCTGCCGGAGCGCGAAAGAAAAGAATTGGCGCCGTACCTCCCAGCGTCGGTTTTGGAGAAGAAGCGTCCAAAGATGACGGTGACGTTCGCAACGGTGCCCCAGGAAAGCGTTGACACCGATTCGCCCAGGGTGTCGGGAGGAAATCCCGCCACCATCTCAATGTGCGATTGGCCGCCGCCGTCCGGAATGTAATGCAGCAGCACGTCACAACCCCGGTTATGCGCCTTGCGTGCTTCCTCGCGCGCCGACTCAAGCGGACCATCCTTGGCGATGGTGCATCCGTAGCCCCGCGCCTGGTACCAGCTTGACCAGGAACCCGCGGGGGCACCGGGCGTGCCGGGCGTCGCGCTGAGTTGTTGTCCCAGACTATTCCAGGCCGCGCAGTCCATGGACGGCGGCATCATCCTCAGTTTCACCGCGCTCGCGCCCACGGCGGCCGCCACGCAGGCCGCGTTGTAAGTCGTTGTCCAGTGATCGGCACTGTCTATGGCGGCCCAGTTCGTCACGACGTTGCCGCCGCCGCCGCCGGGCGGAGCGACATTGGTGGTGACGCACGAGAGCAGCGGCCCGTTGAAATTGTTCATGCCGTGAACGCCGGCGTAGGTCCGGCGCTGTTCGGCCGGCAGGTTGGTGCCGGACTTGGACGGAGCGGGGGCGAACGGCGCCAGCGCCGGCACGCTGAACGCGACTTGAAAGGACGCTTGAATCAGGTTGCGAATTTCCGCGCGACGCGGAGCGTTGGGCTGTCCGCCAAAAAACAGCGCGTCGGACTCCGCGACCAGATCCAGGTTCATTTCCAGATACGCGAAGGGCGGCGGGTGGCCGGCCATGAGCTTCTGGTTCAGCCGCTGGATCACTTCCGCGGGCAGCGTGCCTTGCTGGAGCGCGTTCATCAGGTTCATCTGTTGAAACGCCGGGGCCAGATCGGCCATCGCATCCCAACGGCCCACGCCCAGCGCGGTGCGCATGATGGCCAGGCGCGTGCCCACCGGCAGACCGTGATCCACCCAGTAGGCGGTGGGGTTCGCGCCGTAAAACTGCGCCATCGCCGGCCGGTCCTGATCGTAATCCGCCGTGTCCAGCGGTGCCTCGATGGCGGCGACGCGGTAGAACCCCACGTTGCCGCACGTATCCAAATTCACATTGGTGGCGACGGTCACACCCGCCTGCCGCCACGCCGGGGCGGTCAGCGAATCGCTGTGCTCGATGAGGAAAAGGTTTCCCTCGCCACTCCAGCGCAGATTCAACATGGCGCCGTTCAACTGGCCCTCAACGGCCAGTTCTCCCCGCGCGGTCAGGGCGAAAAAGCCGGCCAACATCAGGCACACGGCGACGAGTCTGAAACTGGTTTTCATGAATCGGCGAGTGAGACACTCCGCCGCCTGCGACGCATTTGTTTCCGGGTTCATGGGAAAACGGTAATCCGTGGCGGGCCAGCGTCAACCGGTTGTATCTCTACAGCAACGCCTCCACTTCGGCGCGCGTCGGGATGCTCGCCTGCGCCCCGCGCCGCGTGACGGCGAGGGCCGCCGCCGCGCAACCGAAGCGCGCCGCTTCGCGGGCGTCCGCGCCTTCCACGAGCCGGGTCACGAAAGCGCCGATGAACGTGTCCCCCGCGCCCACCGTGTCCACGGCCCGCACCTTGAACCCGGGCAGGTGGCCGGTGAAGGCCGGTGTGTCCAGCCACACACCGTTCGCGCCGAGCGTCACGATCACGTTTGGACACGCGGCGCGCTGCTTGATGACGCGCGCAGCCGCCTTCGCCCCGTCCACATCGGCCACCGCCACGCCGGTCAGTTTGGCAGCTTCGTTCTCGTTGGGGATGATCCAGTCGCAGCAGCGCAGGAGCGCGTCACTCACCGGCGCGAACGGCGCGGGGTTCAACACCGCCAGCGCGCCGCACTCGCGTGCCCGGCGCAGGGCGGTCTCGACGGCCGGCAGCGGTGTCTCCAGTTGCGCGACCACCGCGCGGGATCGCCGGAGCAACGCCGCGTGCTGTTCGACTTCCGCCGCCGTGAGTGTGTCGTTCGCGCCGTTGGCGACGACGATTTGATTCTGGCCGGTCGCGTCGAGGACGACCATCGCCGTGCCGCTGGCCACGTCGTCGCGGCGCAGGACGCCCGTGGTGTCCACGCCCGCAGCGGCGAGGTTCGCGACCATTTCATCGCCGAAGGCGTCGCGGCCCACCGCGCCCAGGATCGCGGCGGCGTGGCCCAGGCGGGCGACGGCGCACGCCTGGTTGGCGCCCTTGCCGCCGGGCGCGCGGCGGAAGTTCTTCCCGAGGATGGCTTCGCCGGGCGCGGGGAAGCGCGGCGCTTCGATGAACAGGTCCATGTTGAAACTGCCGACGATGGTTATCATGCGCGGCGTTCTACGGACGGGCGGGGAAGTTGGCGAGTCTGGAATGGTGGCTGATACCAGTAGCTGTGGGGCAGACATCCTGTCTGCCGGTTCCGAAGACGCACGCCCACGTCAACACGGGGCAAAGATGCCCCGTGAACCGTCCGGCTGGAACCCGAACCCACCCATCCGGGCCGCCATCCGCCGCAGTGCTGCCTTCAACCGTCGCTTCGAACCGTCTGATCGTGCGCCTGACCCGGCTGATCGTGGTTTTCTGTTGCCGTCCCGCGCTTTGAGCGCCCTTAACCTCGAATGGAGTGCCCTTAACCTGTGCAAGTAGGAATATTCTTCCGTTTTGTGTGCCCTTAACCTGCAATGGCGGCGGTTTAACCGGCAACATTCGACATTATTCATGGTTAAGGGCACTCCAATCGAGGTTAAGGGCACACAAATCACCGGATTTTGCCTAGTTGCACAGGTTAAGGGCACTCCATTCGAGGTTAAGGGCACTCAAAACGTGGTTAAGGGCACTCCATCCGCGGATCACGGCCCGTAAATCCCGGGTAATCGGGGCCGGTGCGTGGGATGGCAGCGGCCAGGCCACGCGCCCCCGGCGCGGTGGAGCGTCCAGCGATGCCGCCCGGATGCGCGCGTTCGCGCGCGGTCAGGATGGCCGCGCTTTACCATCAGCGCCGGCGGCGGCTAGAGTGACGCACGCCGGTGGAGCCGCCGGCCCAACGAACATGCACGGCGTTACTTTTCTGCAAGACCTGGCGGTGGTGATGGTCGTCGCCGGTTTGGTGACGGTCCTCTGCCATCGCTTGAAGCAACCGGTCGTGCTCGGCTACATCGTCGCCGGGGTCATCATCGGGCCGCACACGCCGCCATTTCTCCTGCTCAATGATCAGGAGACGATCAAGACGCTGTCGGAACTGGGCGTCGTCTTCCTCATGTTCTCCCTCGGCCTGGAGTTCAGCCTGCGCAAGCTGCGCAAGGTCGGCGTCACCGCGCTGATCGTGGCGGCGTTGCAGATCCTGCTCATGGTCTGGGTGGGTTACGAAACGGGACGGGCCTTCGGTTGGAAGACGATGGATTGCGTGTTCCTCGGCGCGATGATCTCCATCTCGTCCACGACCATCATCGTCAAAACGCTGCGCGAGCTGGGGCGGAACAAGGAGCGTTTCGCGGAACTGATTTATGGCGTGCTCATCGTGCAGGACATGGCGGCGATCGTGATGCTCGCGCTGTTGTCGGGCATTGCGATGACGGGCAGCCTGGCCGTGGGGGATGTGCTCCAGACCACCGCGCGGCTGGGCATTTTTCTCGTGGTGGCGGTCGTGCTGGGGTTGCTGGCCGTGCCGCGGCTGATCGGTTATGTGGGACGCTTCAAGAGCAACGAGGTGCTGCTGATCACGGTGCTGGCCTTGTGCTTCGGCGTGTCGCTGCTGGCGGTGAAGCTCAGTTACAGCGTGGCGCTGGGCGCGTTCGTCATCGGGGCGGTCATCGCCGAGGCGCGCGAGATCGGGCGCGTCGAACTGGTGACGGAGCCGTTGCGGGACATGTTCAGCGCGGTGTTCTTCGTTGCCATCGGGCTGTTGATTGATCCGGCGCTGCTCGTTCAATACGCGCTGCCCATCGCGGTCATCACGGTGGCGGTGGTCGTCGGGATGGCCTTCGCCTGCGCGTTCGGCGCCTTCATCACGGGGCACGACACGCGCACGTCCCTGCGGGTGGGCCTGGGGCTGGCGCAGATTGGCGAGTTCTCCTTCATCATCGCGTCGCTGGGTCAGACGCTGGGAGTCACGAGCAAATTCCTTTATCCGATTGCCGTGACCGTGTCGGCCGTCACCGCCTTTCTCACGCCCTATCTTATCCGAAACTCGGACCGATTCGTGGACGGGTTCAACCGCGTCGCGCCGGCGCGCTTTGTGAACTACCTGGCGCTCTATACGCGCTGGGTCGGCCACTGGCGCGAGGGCCGGCACACGAGCATGACGAGCCGTCTGGTGCGCCGTTGGTCGTGGCAGATGGTGCTGAACCTGGCGCTGGTGATGGGCATCTTTATCGCCGCCACATTCGTGGTGGAGCGGCAGCCCGCGTGGCTGGCGTCGCTGCCCGGGGGCATCGAGTGGTTGAACGCCGTGGTGTGGTTGTGCGCGGTGGTGCTGTCCCTGCCCTTGCACATCGCCACCTATCGCAAGCTGCAAGCCCTGGGCCTGCTGCTCGGGGAACTGGCGGCGCACCGGCTGCAGCACGAGCCACGCGCCGCCGGGATTCAAGCCATCGTCGCCAACACCATCCCGCTGGGCGGTGCCGCCGTGATGGGGCTGGTGCTGCTCGTGCTCAGTGCCGCGCTGCTGCCGTCGTGGAAAATTCTGCTCGCGGTGATGCTGGTGGCGGCGGCGGTGACGGCCCTGTCGTGGCGCGGCTTCATCCGCATCTATTCCAAGGCGCAGGTGGCGTTGCAGGAGACTTTCGCGCAACCGCCGCCGAGCCGTGATGGGGAGAAACCCGCGCCGCTGGCCGGGTTGCTCAAGGAAGCGCAAATCGAGACGCTGCTTCTGGTCGCCAGCTCGCCCGCCACCGGCAAGCTCATTCGCGAGCTCGCATTGCGCACGGCGACCGGTGCCAGCGTGGTGGCCATCGAGCGATCAGGCGGAAACATCGTGAACCCCGGCCCGGATGAAGAACTACTCGTGGGTGATCAGGTGTTGTTGCTGGGCACCCACGCGCAGTTGACCGCCGCGCGCGGCCATCTGCTCGGACCGGGCGGCATGGCGTAACGCACGCGTCACTGTGTCGTAACCGTTTCGTAACAAAACTCCGCGTGACAAGCCGGTGACGGTTGTGTGACAACTCGGGGGTTATGATTTCCCTGCAAAAGTTTTTCGGCAAAGACGACAAGTTCTTTGATCTCCTGGAAGCCAGCGCCCAGGAAGCGCGCCACAGCGTGGAAGTGCTGACGAAGATCCTCTCGAACCCGAACCAGACGCCGCGCCTCGAAGATTTCCACGCCTCGAAGGAAGTGGACAAAAGGATCACGGAACAGATCAACGAGGCCATCATCACCACCTTCGTCTCGCAGTTGGAGAAGGACGACATCGAGGTTCTGAGCGCCGCGCTCTACAAGATTCCCAAGACCGTGGAGAAGATCGCCGAGCGCTTCATCATCAGCGCGCCGATGGTCAAGGATGTGAACTTCACCAAGCACATCGCGCTGCTCAACGCCGCGACGCAGTGTGTGGTGGATCTCGTGGGGCTTTTGCGCTTCATCGGCAAGGGCCAGCTCGACGAGGCCAAGAAGATCAACGGCAAGCTCCAGCAGGTCGAGGCCGAGGCGGACACCGTGATCCTCGAAATCCTCAAGGACCTCTACAGCGGCAAGCATGACGCGACGAAGGTGATGGCGATGAAGGATCTTTACGAGTTGCTGGAAAAGGTCATTGACCGCTGCCGCGACGCCGGAATCATCGTCACGCACATCGTGCTGAAGAATTCCTGAGCGCGCACGCCGGCACCGGCACGCATCGCCACTCATAAACTCCCAACCTTAACTCGCATGATCTCCTTCCAACGCCTCCTCGGTCGCGAAGATGAATTCTGCGCGCTGCTCGAAGCCAGCGCGACCGAAGCCTGCAACGCGGTGGACATCCTCAAGAACGTGCTCAAGCGGCATGAGCTGTCGCCCACGTTGCACGAGTTCGCCGACGCACGCAGCAAGGACAAGAAGATCACCGAGGAGATCAGCGAGCGGCTCATCACCACCTTCGTCACGCCGATGGAACGCGAGGACATCGAGGCGCTCGCGGGGGCGCTCTACAAGGTGCCGAAGATCGTGGAGAAGTTCGCCGAGCGCTACAGCATCGTGGCGGACCAGGTGAAGGACGTGGACTTCTCGCGGCAGCTTGTGCTGATGGAGAAGGCGGTGAACCTGGTGCTCCAGATGGTGCAGGCGCTGCGCGCGGGCCGCAATCTCGAAGGCATCAAGGCCCTGCAAAACGAACTGCAAGCCTGCGAAGCGCAGGCGGATGATGTGTTGCTGGACATGGAGCGCGCGTTTTACCAGCCCGGCTTCCCCGCGCTCAAGGCGGTGATCTTGAAGGACCTCTTCTCGCTCAATGAAAAGGTGGTGGACCGCTGCCGCGACGCCGGCAACACCATCTCGCACGTCTTGTTGAAAAACTCCTGAACCACCATGGACCTGTATCTTGTCTTTACCGTCGTCATCGTTGCGCTGGTGTTCGAGTACATCAACGGATTCCACGACACGGCCAATTCCATCGCCACCGTCGTCGGCACCAAAGTGCTCACGCCCCGGCAGGCCATCATCCTGGCCGCCCTCACCAATTTGCTCGGCGCGTTCTTCGGGCTGGCCGTGGCCAAGACCATTTCCAGCGGGCTGGTGGTGGACAGTTTCGTCACCCAGCCCGTGCTCATCTGCGCCCTGTTCGGCGCGATCTTTTGGAACCTGCTCACCTGGTGGTACGGCATGCCCAGCAGTTCCACGCACGCCATTGTCGGCGGGCTCACCGGCGCGGTCCTCGCGGCCGCCGTCTGCATGAACAACGCCGCGCCGCTCCAGGACAAGGAGGGCAAACCCGTCAGCATCTGGAGTTCCCTCAAATGGTCGGAGGTCAAGGAGAAGAAAAGCAAGTATCTGGTCGAACCCACCCCCGAACTGCTCGCCGCCCTCGGTGACACCATCAAGACCAACGGCACCCATACCGTCAAACTCGGCACGAACAAAGTTTCCGCCGTCGTCTTCAGCGGCAAGGTGCAACAGGTGGCCGAGAAGACCAAGCTGGACAAGAGCGGCATCCTGCACAAGGTCATCATCCCCATGGTGAGTTCGCCCGCCGTTGGATTTGTCGGCGGTTTGATCCTGATGACCCTGCTCTACGCGCTATTGCGCAACTGGCGGCCCGTGACGGTGAACCGCACCTTCGGCAAGCTGCAACTCGTCAGCGCCGGCTACATGGGCTTCAGCCACGGCATGAACGACGCCACCAAAACCATGGGCATCATCACCCTCGCACTGGTCGCCGCCACCAAATCCGGCGACCTGAGTGCCGTGCCCGACTTCTTCAGCTTCCTCACCACGCCGGAAGGCTCCGATCCCCTCAAGCTCTCGCTGGGCGACAAGCTCGTCGGACTGTTCCCCACCTGGCTTCAGTTCGGCTACATGCCCCACATTGGCGATGCCAAGAGCCAGGGTGTTCCGTACTGGGTTGTCTTCACCTGCGCGCTCACCATGGCGGCGGGCACGGCGGCGGGCGGCTGGAAGATCATCAAGACGATGGGCCACAAGATGGTGAAGCTCCAGCCCGTCCACGGCTTCGCCGCCGAGACCACCGCCGCCACCGTGCTCTTCGTCACCGGCACCCTCGGCATGCCCGTCTCCACCACGCACGCCATCACCACCAGCATCATGGGGGTCGGCTGTGCGAAGCGGTTTAGCGCGCTCAAACTGAAAGTCGTCGAGCGCATCATCTGGGCGTGGATCATGACCATTCCGGCCACCGCCGGGGTCGCCTTCGGCCTCGTGTGGCTTGGCAACAAGGCCGGCTGGATCAAGTTCTGAGCGCCCCCCTGCCCGCGACCTCATTCAGCGCGGTTACCAGCACGCGTCATTGACAGCGATTCCCGTCCGGTGCGAACCTCCGCGCAGATGCAGACCAAGAAACTGGCGGCGGAATTCCTCGGCACGTTCACCCTCGTCTTCGCGGGCACCGGCGCGATCATCATCAACGACGTGACCGGCGGCACGGTGAGCCACGTCGGCGTCGCGCTCACCTTCGGCCTGGTGGTGATGACGCTCATCTACACCGTCGGCGACGTTTCCGGCGCGCATTTGAACCCGGCGGTGACGCTCGGGTTTCTGGCAGCGCGGCGTTTCCCGGCGGGAGCGGTGCTGCCATACATCATCGCCCAGTGTCTTGGCGCCCTCGCCGCCAGTGGATTGCTCCGCCTGCTCTTCGCCGGCCACGCCACGCTCGGCGCGACGCAGCCGGCAGGCACACCGCTCCAGTCCTTCGTTCTGGAATTCGTCCTGACGTGGTTCCTGATGTTCGTGGTGCTCAACGTCTCGACCGGCGCGAAGGAAAAAGGCATCACCGCCGGCATTGCCGTCGGCGGAGTCATCGCGCTGGAGGCATTGTTCGCCGGACCCATCTGCGGCGCTTCGATGAACCCGGCGCGCTCGCTCGCCCCCGCGCTGGTTTCCGGCCAACTGGCGCACCTGTGGATTTATCTGCTCGCCCCCGTGCTCGGCGCGTTTGCGGCGGTGTGGACTTGCCGCTGCGTGCAGGAGAGCGGCTGCTGCCAGGCAGCGGCGGATTCGGCTTGAGCCGAAAATCCGGGGAGCCCGCGAGCGGGCCTGCTCTGCGGCGCGAGGCGCGGGGGCGTGAGGCCGGGGCGGGGTTGCGCCGGAAAAATTACCGGCGCGACCCCCACACGATAGGGCCGGGGAACCGGCGTTGGGGCGCGCGCGACGGGGAGGGGCATCGCGGCGAGCAGGACGAG
>JANNEF010000416.1:0-3223 GCA_031378375.1 Verrucomicrobiota bacterium
GCTTGGCAGCAAGCTGAACATGAAAACAAAACGTGAACATCGGAAAACAAACGCAAACGTCGCCCAGCGCCGGCTCATCAAATGCCGGTTTGCCAAGCCGACTCACTTTGCGGTGGTCATCCAGGTTCACACCAAAACAAACAACAAAACATCCCGTACGAAACATGAAAACCATCCGCATCCTCACCCTCACCGCACTCGTCGCCACCTCCAGCTTCCTGGGCGTGGCTCACGCTGAACCCAAAGAAAAGGCCAAAGACATCGTGGCCGTCGCCGCTGGCAACGGCAGCTTCAACACCCTGGTCGCCGCCGTGAAAGCCGCTGGTCTCGTCGAGACGCTCCAAGGCCCTGGGCCATTCACCGTCTTCGCGCCGACCGACGAAGCCTTCGCCAAGCTGCCCAAGGGCACGGTGGAAGACCTGCTCAAGCCTGAGAACAAGGCCAAGCTCGTCTCCATCCTCACCTACCACGTCCTGGCCGGCAAAGTCATGGCGGCGGACGTCAAGACGATGAAGGCCAAGACCGTGAACGGCCAGTCGCTCGACGTGAAAGTCACGGACGGCGCCGTCACGGTGGACAACGCCAAGGTCGTCAAGACCGACGTGGCCGCCAGCAACGGCGTCATCCACGTCATCGACACCGTCGTGCTGCCTAACTGAACGCACTTGAAAGGGCGGAGAGCATTCGGCTCTCCGCCCCGGCGAACGAAACCCAACAACTCACCCAGACCATCATGACCACCACTCTCGAAACCAAATCGCCTCGAACGAACTGCCGCCAGAAGACCCCGCGCGCTGAAGTGTCGTCTAATCGAGTGACGGCAAAGTCGAAAACTTCCGCCTCCGATGCGAGCCGATGGTCTGTGCCCGCTAACATCACGACACTCTCCTCTCCCGCCAGTTCCACCGAGGCACTGCCTGCTGCCGACCGCGCCCGCCCCGACGCTCTGGCCCTCTACATGCGTGCGGTCGGTGAAGTCCCGTTGCTCACGCCCGCGCAGGAAATTGAGCTAGCCGCGCGCATCCGCCGTGGTGACGCCGCCGCGCGCGACTGGATGATTCGCGCCAACCTCCGCTTCGTCATCAAAATAGCCCGTGAATACGAGCACCTCGGCATGCCGCTGCTCGACCTCATCAACGAAGGCAACATGGGCCTCATGATTGCCGTGGATCGCTTCGACCCTCGGAAGGGTGCCAAGCTCACGACCTACGCCGTGCTCTGGATTCGACAGAAAATTCGTCGGGCGCTCGCCAGCCAGGGCAAGACCATCCGCATGCCCGTCTATGCGGTGGACCAGATTTATCACCTCGGCCGCGCCGAGATGCGGCTGCGCGAGGAGTTTGGCCGTGACGCCACCGAGACCGAACTCGCCGCCGAACTCGGCCTCACCTCCGACCGCATTGGTGAGCTCCGCATCGCGGCCATCCGCCCGGCGTCGCTCG
Source organism: Verrucomicrobiota bacterium (assembly GCA_031378375.1). Taxonomy (GTDB): domain Bacteria; phylum Verrucomicrobiota; class Verrucomicrobiia; order Limisphaerales; family JANNEF01; genus JANNEF01. The sequence continues at coordinate 1,443 of JANNEF010000416.1, forward strand.
ATGCTCCGCTCGGCGACGACGATTCCAGCCGCCTCGCCGACGTGGTCGCGGACGAGAACGCCGAACTGCCTGGCTTCAACCTGGACAAGGAAGACTCCTTTGAATTGCTCAACGAGGTTCTCCCGAAACTCCCGCCACGCGAAGCCGCCATCCTCCGGCTGCGCTTCGGCCTCGAAGGCGGCGTGGAGAAGACCCTCGAAGAAATCGGCGCGCTGATGCGCCTCACTCGCGAACGCATCCGCCAGTTGCAAAATATCGCGCTCCTCCGGCTTCGCCGCCTGATGGAAGAACGCGACTGCGTTTCAACCGCCGCCTGACCTTGTTCCATCGAATCAACACTCAACCGAACAAAATCATGTTTCAAAAAATCGACTACTACTTCCTGTTCGCCTCGTTCGCCAGTTTCGTGGCCAGCGTCGCCCTTTGGTTCCTCATCAACCGCGACTACGGCGTCTATGTCGGCCTCTGGGTGCCGAGCATTCTCATCCTCTGGGTCGGCGTGCGCCTGACTCTGCTCGCGCGCGTCACCGCTGCCATCAACCGGAGAAACTGATATGTTCAACTACCTGTTCCCCATCTTTTGTTTCGGCCTCGTGATGACCGGGATTGTCTTCCTTGGCATCCTCGAAGCGTCCAGGCAAGTGAAGGCCGAGGACGCCAAGGAGCGCGAGCCTGAAACTCGCGACGTCGAATCGAGTCCCGTTTCCCCACTCAGCGGCCAACCGCCGCGCTTCACCGCCCGCAGCATCAATGAGTGAGTCCCTGACAACTCCCGCGGCGCTCATCTTCGGCGCCACCGGCGGCATCGGGTCCGCGCTGGCGCGGCGTTTGTCCGCTGCGAATTGGCGCGTTGCCCTCAGCGCCCGCGGGCGAGAACGCCTTGAAGCTCTGGGCAACGAGCTTGGCGCCCACACCGAGGCCGCCGACGCCACGGACCCGAAAGCCGTCGAGAATGCCTTCTCCGCCGCATGCGAGAAGTTCGTCCGCCTCGACGGCGTCGTGAACTGCTGTGGCTCCCTGCTCCTCAAGCCCGCTCACCTCACGACTGGCGAGGAATGGTCCCAAACCATCAACGCAAACCTGACCACCGCGTTCCACGTCCTGCGCGCCGCTGCGTCACGGATGATGCGTTCAGGCGGGGGCAGCATTGTGTTGATGTCATCCGCCGTCGCCCAGCGCGGGATGATCAACCACGAGGCCATCGCTGCGGCGAAAGCCGGCGTGGTCGGTCTCGCCCAATCCGCCGCCGCCACCTACGCCCGCTACAACATCCGCGTGAACTGCGTCGCTCCCGGCCTCACGCGCACGCCGCTCACCGAATCGCTCACCAGGAACGAAGGCTCGCTCAAAGCCAGCGCGGCGCTCCATCCGCTTGGCCGTATTGGCGAGCCGCATGAAGTCGCCAGCGCCATCGCGTGGCTGCTCGACCCCGAACAGTGCTGGGTCACTGGTCAGGTCATCGCCGTCGATGGCGGACTTTCGTCGGTCCAACCGCGCCTCGCGCCCACCGCATGAACATGCACGCCTCGTCCAAAAACATTTTAGTCGCGCCTGCCATCACCACGCCTCTTCCCAAGACTGAGGCTGCAATCCCACCCACTCCCCCGTGTGTCAGGCGCGCTCTTCCTTTCGACGCGGTCGCCGGTGCGGCCATCGCCAGCAACTCTGTCGCCTCTGCTCCGCGCGGGCGCTGGGACTCCGCCCGCAGCGCTGCTCGTGAGCTTTTCATCGGTCTGATTCCGAGCAGATCCGTCACGACTCCAACAGCCACTCAACTCGAA
>JANNEF010000434.1:0-19576 GCA_031378375.1 Verrucomicrobiota bacterium
GATGGAACACCGCCACCTCACCACTCAACACTGGTCGGCCGCCGCCGTGGATTCCGCGCTGGAGCGCGGCGATCTCAAAGACTGGCGCGAACTCTTCGCCGCCGTGCGCGCCAACACTGAAGTCGCGGAGCTGGTCTTGCGCGTGGCCTCTCAGCACGCCTTGGGCGGTGCTTCGACGCTCGCCACGGCTCTCGTCAACCGTTTGCGTCCGGGATTGGAGGAACTGAAACTTCCCCAGCTTCACGAACAGAAGGACACACTTTGATAGAAACCGTGAGCCGCCTGTGCAAACCCAGATGAGCAGCCAACCCATTCCCGACTCCCTCCGCCAGCAACTCGCGCGGCTCGACCAGAAGCGCGCGGCGTTTGCCGGACTGGCAGCGCCCGTGGTGGAATCGCTCTACGGCAGTCTGCGCATCGAACTCACTTACGCCTCGAACGCCATCGAGGGCAACACCCTGTCGCTGCGCGAAACCCAGCTTGTCGTCGAGGAGGGGCTGGTCCCCGGCCAGGGCAAGACCCTGCGCGAAGTCTATGAGGCGCGGAACCACTTTGCCGCCATTAAGGAAGTGGAGCGCTGGGTGACCGAACGGCGGGCCTTGAGCGCCCGCGCGCTGCTCGACCTGCACCAGATCGTCATGCGCGACCTCGACCCGGCCTGGGGCGGACGGCTGCGCAACGGTCCCGTGTTCATCAAAGGCACGCGCCACACTCCGCCCGATGCGGCCCACGTTTCGGAGCAACTCGATGAACTCATCGCCTGGGCGGGGCAAAGCCCACTCCATCCCGTGCTGCTGGCGGCGGAAACCCACTTCCGCTTTGAATCCCTGCACCCGTTCTTCGACGGCAACGGACGCACCGGACGGCTGCTCCTGAACTGGCAACTGCTCCGCGCCGGGTTTCCGCTCACCGTCATTCAGGTAGAAGAACGGGCGTGGTATCTCGGCGCGCTGGACCAGGGACACGCGGGGCAACTGCTCGAACTGCAAACCTTGGTCGCGGGCGCGGTCGAGCGCAGCCTGGATTTGGCGGCGAGGTAGTAAGTGAATTGCGAAAGTCGGACTTTTTACTTGTTGGCAGTCGTAAATGCTATCGTGGTAATGGCCCTTGCCCAACTGATCAACCGACTTCCTGAGCCAGCAACGTTTCAGCGATATATCTGACGGTTCCCCTTGGTGACATCCTCAGCGTTGGCAGCCGCCATAGTTTCTGAGTATCAATTTACCGAGACGTTGCTGATTGGCGGCAAATCAGTGGTTGTCATTGCTTCTGGCATTTGGCTTCGCAAATTCCAACGCGGGCAAAACTTCAAATGAACAGCAACGAACAGGTGATGGGAGTTCACGAACCTCGCTTTCATCGCGAACGACCACGCATCTGCGCGTCCATCTGGTCATGACGGCGGCAAGCTGCGCGCGCAAGCCGGCCCGCCCGGTGTACTACTACCCAAACCATAAACGTCGGCTTCTCCTCCAATGCCGGCTTGTCAAAGTAATAGCTCGCGCATTGGGCTACCCCCACGCCGCCAACCGGGCAAGCTCGTAACCAGTCTTCCCGCTGGCTAAAAAAGCCCGACACGCCCCGGAGAACAGATCTCCAAAAAATATTTTCACATTTTTGTAAGAACCGGCTCGCTCGTTGCGTATGTAGAATTGACAACCATGGTTTTTAGCCAAATTACCGCCGCGTTATGAAAACTTGCTTCTCGCTCTTGCCCGCACTCGTCCTGCTCGCCTTCGCCGCGTCCGTTCACGACGCCCGGTCCGCCGTGGCCACCAATCGGGTGCCGGGCAGGGTGTTCACGCCGGCGGTGCTGGCCCAGCCGGCACCGTCCGCCGAAGCGCCACCTGCCGACTCGCTGCGCACCATCAATGGCGTCGTCACCAACATCGCCACGCCCGGCGCGGAACTCACGGCGGCGCAGGCCAGCACCAAACAGGAAATCCGCCTCGTGCCCGGCGGTGCCATCGCGGATTTCGCGCGGCACAAAGTCCGGTTCACGGCCAACGCCAACGCCGCTGATGCACTTCAATTGACCACGCCGGGAAATGAGCAATTGCACTTTCAGGCGCTGTTTCTCGCGTATTATGACACCGCCACCGGCAAGAGCGTGTTGCTCGGCCAGGCGCAGGACTGCGCGGGCGAAGTCCGCCCGCCCAACCAGGTCGTCTATCCCGGCGCATTTTCCGATCTGAAGTGCGAGTTGCGCTACACCTACACGCGCACGCCGCAAGAGTCCTTCGAGCAGGACCTCATCCTTTACGAGCGCCCACCGCCGCCGGAGGAATTGGGCTTGAACGCCGAAACGACGCGGCTGGAAGTCTGGACCGAATGGTTTGGTGTGGTCGGGCCGAGGCAGCGACTGCAAACTCTACGCCTGCGCCCCGCCGACCCGGCCACGGGCCAGCCGGAAGTGCTGGCCACCGACACCGCGCTGGATTTTCACAGCATGAAAATAATCGCGGGCAAAGCGTTCTCACTCGGCGGGGAAAATGACGCGGGCGGGCATGTGCCCGTGGCGAAAAGTTTTCAGCGCATCGAGGGCCGGGATTTCCTCATTGAGACCATTGATTACCTGGCGGTCAAAGCGAAGCTGGACGCGTTGCCTCGGGCCGCCGCCCAGGTTCCGGCGCGGAATGTCCATCAGCAACGCGCCGCGCTCCTCCGTTCCGTCACCGGCCGGGGCGTCGCCCGGCTCGACACGAAGCCGATGTCCATGGCGCAAGTGAACCGCCGCGCTCCCGCCGCCCTCGTGCTGGACTTCATCATCGTCGCGTGCGTGCCCGTGCCGGCGGATGCCATCAGTTGGTGGCGGGCCGAAGGCTATGCCACCGACGCTCTCAGCACCAATCACGGCATCCTGCAAAATGAGGCGACCTTCGCCGCCGGCAAAGTGGGGCAGGCGTTCAGCTTGGATGGCGCGAGTAATGTGGTAATCACGAACACCCCCGGCCTGAACCCCACCAACGCGCTTACCATCGAAACCTGGGTTTATGTCACGGGCGGGAATGGCGACAATCGGGACATCATCGGCAAGGACGGCGAGTCGTCCGACCGCCAATACCTGTTGAGCGTGTCCGACGTAAACCGGTTCCGGGCGCACATCTGGACCACCAACGGTATGCCCGTCTTCTTCGATGGCGGCACCTCTGTCCAGTTGAACACTTGGTACCACATTGCGATGACCTACGACGGCACCTGGCTGAACCTGTATGTAAACGGCGTGGCGGACGGCAGCCAGAGCACCAACTCCCCGATCATCACCACGACCCAGCCGCTGCGCATCGGCGGGGGATCGATAGAGGACGACGATCCGTTTTACTTTCCCGGCTTGATTGACGAGCCGACCCTTTACCGCCGCGCGCTGTCCGCCACGGAGATTGAAAACATCTACCGCGCCGGGGCCGCCGGCAAATGCGCGCCGGAATGCGCCAGCCCCTCCACCAACGCCGTGGGCTGGTGGCCCGCCGATGGCAACACGCACGACTACGCCCGCACCAACCTCGGCGTCTGGAAAGGCACTGCGGCCTACAAAACCGCCGGCCAGGTGGGCCAGGCGTTCAGCCTGAGCGGCGCGAACAACGTCGAGATCGCGGACGCCCCCGAGCTCAACCCCACCAACGCCATCACGCTCGAAGCCTGGGTCTATGTGACCGGCAACCAGAACAACCACCGCGACATCATCAGCAAGGATGGTGAATCGTCCAACCGGCAATACCTGCTCACCGATTCCAGCGCGAACAAATTTCACCCCCACGTCTGGACCGCAGCCGGACTGCGCCATTACGACGGCAACACCACCGTGCTGACCGGCGTCTGGTATCACGTCGCCATGACCTACGACAGTTCCATCCTGTCGCTCTACGTCAACGGCACACTCGACAAGAGCGTCACCAATTCGAGCAGTGCCATCGTCACTACCACGCAGCCCGTGCGCATTGGCGGTGGGGCGCCCGCCGGCGCGTTGCAATACTATTTCATGGGCAGCATCGACGAACCCACCATCTACAAAACCGCGCTGTCCGCCAGCGACATCAGCGCCCTTTACACCGCCGGCGTGGCGGGCAAATGCAAAGTGGACAGCGACCAGGACGGCCTGAGCGATTTGCAGGAACAATTCCTCGGCACCAACCCCAACAACCGCGACACGGATGGCGACGGCGTGGAAGACGGCGACGAAGTGTTCGTGTACCACACCAACCCCAACAACGCCGACACGGATGGGGACGGCGTGATTGACCAGCCGTTCAAGGTGCTGATTACGCGACCGGCAAACAACTCCACCGTGCCCTGAGCCATTGGCCAACCATGAACATTTTCAACCCATCAAGAAACTTGAAGACTATGAAAAACGGGCAAAATCAGTTGAACGAAATCACGGGTCGCACCGCGTTGCGATGTCGGCGGAATGCGTGCCTTCTCCTTTGCTGCATTCTATTGATTGACGTCATTCCCGCACACGCCGCTGGTGAAAGTTCACCGCTGGCCCAGCGCATTTCCCAGGCCTTTGTTTTTCCCCAACCCATTGTCTGGGTGGGCGAAACGGAGCCGGGCGAGGCGGAGTCACAGGCGCTTTGGGAAGGAGTTCAAATCCTGCGATCTCAAGGCGCGGAGGCGTGTGTGGCCGCACTGGAACGGTTTGTCAAAGCTCATCCCCAATCAGCGTGGGCGGCTTCTTTGCAGAGCAATCTCGGAAAATACCATCGCGACCACGGACGCTACACGCCGGCGTTGCAGCATTGGAAGGCAGCGTGGGAGGCCACCGGAAAACTGAGCGAGGCCAGAGCCAAGCGCGTGGCCGATTACACGTTCGCGCACTGGACACGCCTGCTGGCCAGCCTGGGCCGAAAAGATATGCTCCTGAAACTTTTCGAGGAGACCAAGGGCCGGGGGTTCGATGGCGGGCCGTTACAGCAAATCATCAATGGCACCCGCGACGGACTGGTCGTGATGATGCGAGATCCTGGGGTCGCCTACAAATGCGGCCCGTTCGCGCTCCGGCAAATGATGACGGCGTTGCGCCAGACCAACGCCAACTGGAAGGTGCTGGCCGACATTCCTTCACCGGAGACGGGTTTCTCCATGACTGCGCTATTGGAACTTTCCGGGAAAATCGGTCTGGACCTGACGGCGGCGGAAAGGCCGGAGGGCGCGGCGTTGATCGTTCCGTCTGTCGTCCATTGGCGGCAGAACCATTACGCGGCGATTGTCGGCAGCAAAGACGGGATGTTCCGGGTGGTGGATCCCACTTTCGGCAAGGAGCAGTGGTTAAGCGCCGCCGTGATCCATGCCGAGGCGAGCGGACGGTTCCTCGTGCCGGCAAATGCGCTGCCCCAGGAATGGCGGCGGCTGGCCCGGGCTGACACCGATCAAATCTTTGGCAAAGGCTATCCAAACAACATTGACGATGATGGCGATGAGAACTGCACGAGTTGCCCGTGCCCTGCGGGATCGGGCGGTCCGTCAGGTTCTGGAAGTGGGCCGGGTGCGTTCGGAAGTGGGCCGGGTGCGTTAGGAAGTGGGCCGGGTGCGTTAGGAAGCGGGTCTGGAGGGTGCGGTGGCTGCGGATCAGGCGGCGGGCCATCGTTGGCTGGTGAGGCGAAGGGCATGCCTTCCTGGCGCGTTTCGGAACCGTTCATCACCCTCTGGATGCACGACGAACCGCTGGGCTATCAACCGTCGCGCGGCGCTCGCGTTTCCTTCCTGTTGAGTTACAAGCACCGCGACACCCGGGTGGACGACCCTCGCATTTTCAGCGCAGGTTTGTTGTGGAATTTCCCCTGGCTTTCCTACGTCGTGGAACTTGGTCCCACGCAGGCAAAGCTCTATGTGGCCGGGGGCGGTGAGCGCACCTACACGTCCGACGGCCAGACCCGGCACTACTGGAGCAATACGCTATTGCAGCGCCTGACCAATGGCGGTGGCAACCTCACCGGGTACCGCCTTGCACACTCCGACGGGAGCAAGGACGAATATGGCCACGTGGTAACGGGCACCACCACCAACGTATTTTTGACGGAAAGATCTGACGCCGCCGGGCGCAAAACGCGCTTTGATTACGACGCGGCCACCAGCCCCGTTCGCCTGAAGTACGTGGTGGACGCGGATGGGAAGACCAATTCGATCAGTTACGTGGCCAGCAACGCGTACAGCACCAATTTGATTGGCCAGGTCACCGACGCTCATGGGCGGACCACCACGCTTGAATATGATGCCACCGGCCATCTGACCAACATCACCGATGTGGCCAATCTCACCAGCGCCTTCAAATACAACAGTGAGGGTGCCATTACCAACTTAACCACGCCTTACGGCACGACCACCTTCGAATACACCGCGCAAAGCGAACCCGGTGTCGATCTGGGAGGCACGAACATCAATCGGGCGATCCTTGTGACGATGCCAAACAACGGCAAGCATTTGTATGCCTACCGCGACAATTCCGTTTATTTGAGCGCCACGAACCTGACAGAACTCTTGCCTGGTTCCTATTCAGGCGATCAGGTTCCCACCAACACACCCGTCGGCACGCTGGACAACGTATACATGTTCTTTCGGAACAGTTTTTACTGGGGACCCCGGCAGTATGCGGCCCTGTCCACCAGCAGCATGAGCAATTTCACCACCAACGATTACAACAAAGCGCACCTGAAGCATTGGGCGCACAATCCAGATTATCTAGACGGTTTGAAAGTAACGCACACGCTTTCGCTCGACCGCGAACCCTGCCCTGACACCACTGGCAACAGTTACGGACAAATGACTTGGTACGACTACTACGGAAAAGTTGCCGCCTTCACGGAGGGCACCAACTCCCTGCCGGGTGCCATCGTGCGCGTCCTGCCAGATGGAAACCACTGGTACGAATGGAACCGCCGGGACGAATGGTGCCGTGCGACCAACGTGGTGACGACCTATTTCTCAGGTACCAGCGTCCTGACCCGCACCAACACTTTTCTGTATTCCACCAATGGCGTGGACTTGCTGGAACGCCGCGGCCCGCTCGGTGAGTTGGATGCCGGTTACAGCTACAACACCGACCATGAAGTGCTGACCATGACCAACGCCGCGAGTGAAGTGACCGGCTACACCTACAACACCAACCAGCAGTTGACGAGCGTCAAGACTGCGGCGGGTCTCACCACGACCAATCTTTACGGCGCGGATGGCCGGCTGGCCACGACCATTGCGTTGGAAATCAATCGCACCAATTCGTACACTTGGGCCAACGGCCAGGTGTTCACGCACACCGATGAACGCGGACTGAGGACGACCAATTCATGGGACGCATTGCAGCGGCTCACCAACGTGGCCTACCCGGACGGCACTTCCATGAAATACCGCTATGACAAGCTGGACTTGGTGGAGGCGGTTGACCGCCTGGGGTTCACCAACAGTCTTGCCTACAACTCCGTCCGCCTGCGCACGGCCAGCACCGATGCGCTGGGGCGCAAGACTTCCTACGCTTATTGCAATTGCGGGTCGCTCGATTACGTCACCAACGCGTTGGGCCAGGTTACAGCCTTCGCCTACGATAACCAGGGGCGACGCACGATCGCGTTCAACCCGGACGGCTACAACGTGACCAACGTTTACAACCGCATCGGCCAGGTCACTTACACAAGCGACGGCCAGGTTGCAAAAAATTACATTTACAACAATCAGGGGCTGCTGGTCCGGGTGGATTCCGGTGTCTCCTACATTTGGTTGCTCCGCACGTACGACATTGAGGATCATCTGGTGAAGGAAGTGGACCGCAACGGGGTGACCAACACGATGACCTACGACGCACTGGGCCGGTTGGCCAGCCGCACCCACGCCGATGGCGGCGTGGAACGCTTCGCCTATTCGGCCCGGGGGCTGACCGCCCACACCAACCAGTTGGGCCACGTCACGCTGTTTGACTACGATGTGGCAGGCCGGAAGGTCGGGGAGCGCAACGCCAACAACGCGCTGACCGAGTTCTATTACGACGCAACGGGCAACCTGACGTTTTTGCTGGATGCCGAGGAGGACGGGACGTGGTGGAGCTATGACGAGTTTGGCCGGGCGACCAACAAGCTGGTTGGTTACTCGCAGGAAATCTTCCGTTACCATTACGATCCTAACGGGCGGCTGACCAACCGTTGGAGCGCCGCCAAGGGGGGCACCACCTACCGCTACGACGCGGCGGGTAACCTGACGAACGTGGTGTATCCGGTGAGCACGAACCTCGTGCTCAATTACGACGGGCTGAACCGGCTGACGAATCTCGTGGACGCCGTCGGGACGAATGCCTACACTTACGACGCTGCGGGCCAGTTGTTGAGCGAAGATGGTCCGTGGAGCAGCGACACCGTGAGTTACACCTACACCAATCGGTTGCGCAAAAGCCTGAGCCTGCTGCAACCCGGCGCGGCGGCCTGGACGCAAAGTTACACCCATGACGCGCTGCGGTATCTGGCGTCGGTGAGTTCGCCGGCGGGCGTGTTCAATTACGGGTATGTGCTGGGATCTTTCGCCTCGTCGCTGGTGGACGGGATGGAATTGCCGGGCGGCGCGACCATCGCCAACTCCTACGACGTGGTCAAGGGACGGCTGACAGAGACGACGCTGCTTAACGCGCAGTCCACCGCGCTCAACTCGCACGCCTACGGCTACAACCTGCTGGATCAGCGCACGAACACGACGCGGTTGGACGCTCCACTGATCGAAGTATACAGCACGGTGGATTACACGTATGACGCCATCGGGCAGTTGACGGCGGCTGTGGGCAGCGATAATGACGACACGCGCTTGCACGAGCAGATGGGCTACGCCTACGACGCGGTGGGCAACCTGGCGGTGCGCACAAACAACGCGCTGGTGCAGACGTTTGCGGTGAATTATCTCAACGAACTGACGAGCCTGACGCGGGACGGGACATTGACGGTGGCCGGGGCAGCGGCGGGGGCACCCTCGTGGGAAGTAACCAACATGACGGTCAACGGAGTCGCCACCGCTTCGTATTATTCGCTCTATCTCGATGGCACGTTTGCCGTGGACGGCTTTCCGCTGGTGAACGGGACGACCAACTTCACGGCGATAGCGAAGAACGAGCGGGGGCAGAACGCCACGAACACCGTGAGCGTGAATCTGGCGGCGACGGTGAGCTTCACCTACGATGCCAACGGCAACCTGGTGAGCGACGGCAAGCGCGGGCTGGATTACGATGACGAGAACCAGTTGACGCGCGTGACGGTGACCAACGCGTGGAAAAGCGAGTTCGTGTATGACGGTCTGATGCGGCGGCGCATCCAGCGGGATTATGGGTGGAACGGTGGCGCGTGGGTGAAAACCAACGAGATACGGTATGTTTACGACGGAAATCTTCCGATTCAGCATCGCGATGCAAATAACCTGCCGGTGCTGACGCTGACGCGTGGACTCGACTTGAGTGGTACGCTTGCGAGCGCAGGAGGAATCGGTGGCTTGCTGGCGATGACTGAAAGTTCCGGCCAGCACAGCTACTACCACGCGGATGGCAACGGCAACGTGACATGCCTAATCAATACCGACCAACTCATCGTCGCGAAATATCTCTACGACCCATTTGGCCGCACGCTGGCGATGAGCGGGCCAAAAGCCGCCGTGAATCTATACCGTTTCTCCAGCAAGCCGATTCATGAACTGTCGGGGATGTACGACTATTTGTATCGCTGGTATGTGCCGGAACTCCAACGTTGGATCAGCCGTGATCCCCTCCAGGAGTGGTGGGATCTGAACCTGTTCCGCTTCGCAAACAATAGTCCGATCGATACATTCGACATTTATGGGCTAGCCAGCGGCAGTCCATTCAAAGCTCCTATTAAACCACCCGGAGGGATAAAGCCATCTTGGTTCACATCTTTTAAGCCGCCACCTACGCCCGCCACAATAGGAATGTGGACAGGTTTTGGAGCTGGCTTGATTGCCTCCGGCGGCGCGATCATTGCGTCGTATTGTGATGACTGGTTCCCTCCATGCGACCCTTCGGGATCCTCGGCATGCAAGACTTGTTGCTACACAACATTGGCCATTTCCGCTACCGCAACTGTAGCTACAGGCGCCGTTGGCTGCGCTGGAACATTTGGGATAGGATGCATCTTTTCAGCCATCACAACGGCCGCGAGTCTCGTTGGGACAGGCGTTGCCTTGAGTGACTGCCTCGATGACTGCAAACCCAAGAGTCCTTAAAGATGAGAAGTCACCAAGTGATTCTTTTTGCCATCGCCTTGACCATCCCCTGCCTAGGGGCAATCATTGAGGCAATTGTTCGATCTCGTCGGGGAATCTTTACAAAATGGGAGCAGAAGAGATTGTGTTCGACTGGAGTAATTATCCTTGGCATGCATTTGGTGGTATGGTTGACATCGTATCAAAACTACCTGCCCTTGGTGATCGCCGGGGGTCTTTGTGTTTTGCTGTGGTCCAACGGTTGGCTTTTCGGACGCAAGCCTGATTAACAAGAACTCTCCAACGCTGGTGAATGGCACGACCAACTTCACGGCCATCGCTCAAAGCAGCCCTGGCCCGAACGCCACAAACACCGTGAGCGTGAACCTGGCGGCGACAATCGGCCTCACCTGGTGAGCCGGATGGCACCTGCTGTTCTGTTCCCTCACTCAACCGACTTTGCAATAACTGACCTGCCCCTTGCACATCTGCACATCTCTGTAAAGAAAATGCGGATTGACAGACTCCGCCCTTTTGGGACGATAGCGGCCAACGTGAGAATGATAACTGTACGATCCGTCTTGGGTGTGCGCGAGCGGCTACCTTGCTTGGTGGCTAGGAAATATGGAAGTGGTCCCGCAAAGAATAGGTGTAAGGATTCTAACAATGAGCGTAGATAAGGAGCACGGAAAACTGGGGCTAAGAGTTATTCTCACGGCATTAGCAACCCTTGGGGGACTAGGGGGATTAGGAGGGTTGCTGTCCGGCTTGTCTGACTTTGGAAAGCAATATTTCGGCGATCATACTGGGCTGCCGCTTTCCATCATTGGTTTTGTTATTGCAACTCTAGCCATTCTTACGCGGATTGCGGTCATACGTTGGGCTGATGACCAAATGAAAGTAACACAGCTTGAGGGTGAATTATCCGATAACAAGAAGGCCATGCACTTGTGCTGGGAAATTGGACGTGACATCAAACGGACGCACAATACGTTGTGGGGTCGGACGAACGCCAAAGTGAAGCAGATGAAACGCGTAGAGCGTGCTGCCATCAAGGGCGTATGCGAGAAGCTCGCGCGGCTTTTTCACCTGATAACAGGTAAAGAGTGCAAAGTGTCAGTAAAGCTGATTATTTCGGAGAATTCCGAGCGTTACGCGCAAGTGTTTGTGCGAAACATTGAGCCTTGCTTGCGGGATGACAACGAGATCACGGCTCGACTTGGAGACGGTAGCAACACCGGGTTGGACGACGCATTGGCGCGAACGGCCAGCTCAATTCGCTACTTTTTTTCAAACGACTTAAGTAAGGCGCAGAAATACAGCAATTGCCGGTCAGAATGGAAAAGTTACTACCTAAGCACCATCGTAGTACCCATCAGCTCAGATGGAAAGGAGAAGAATGACGACATAGGTTTTCTTTGTCTTGACTGCAAGGAAGTTGAAGTGTTTGACGAGTTGCGGGACACTCGGCTGCTTGCCATTTTCGCCGACAAGCTGTATGTTTTTATGGCATCTGTGAGAGCTTGCGGGCGGAGTGAGCGTCGGAACACAGAGCAAGAGCAACCGAGCCTTACGCCATAGTGTGATAGTCAACGTAGAAATTAACCAAACAAAACCGGAGGAAAGGATGGAACCAAACAAAGCGCCGAGCCAGGGAGCAGGCAAACCAAACGTGAGTAAATTCAACAGTGATTGGAATCGTGAACAGGTGAAACTGTCGCGCCAGTTCCTTGTCAGTTCTCCGAAGCCTGCTTCGCAAACTGAGGACAGCCATATATGCGAGCAGATTACTTTTTCACCACAGCCTAGACACCAAACCACCAAACATTAAAGTGGGTACTCGTTAGTGCGCGGAGTCAAGAGCTGGAACGGCAGCCGAAAAACGGGAACTGCCTCCAACGAAGAATCTAGACCGAAAAACTACGTTCTCATCATGATGTGTGTTCAGATTCCGCACTCGGATCGTGTCGTTCTTCACGTTCTACTTTTCATCGATTTGGCGTCGTAGGGGTTTGGAGATTTGCCCGGGCTGATGTCGTAGTTCGCGCCGGAATTACCGCACTCTGCCCACACTGGCGTCTGGAAGCTCATCGTTTACAAACAACCGGTTTCAATGCGACAATCGACCGGCGTTCCAACCGGAGCGCGCTTGCCGGCACAGGTTCCAGACTGGCGGATGCGCGTCTTCGGTTCACCTGCCGCAACACGGCCAGAAACTGGCTTCGCACCGGAGCATAGGCCGCAAAAGGCAAAGCGCGCAGTCTGGCAGACAATGATTCCCTCCCTTGCAAAGCCGCTGAGAAAAACTCAGCCCTCAGCGCGCGATACGCCTTACGCCCAATCCGCACCGACGGATGCCACTGGCCACCGGCCTGTTTGCATCCCACCGAGTAGCCCGCGAACTTGATCGGCACGCGCCGGATGTCCCGCAGCGCGCCGGCTTCGGCATCCATGAACTTGTGCCGCCCGTGGGTGGCAATCAGGACGAAGAAATGACCGTGACGGAGATACTGCACGCTGGCGATGCCGCGTTTCTTCTGCCGGCAGCGTTGCCACTTGGAGATGTCGAGGTCGTATTGGCGGATGATCTTGTCGTCGGTCTTCTTCGGGTCTTTGTGGGTGGGGATTTCGCCCGTGACGTAGAACCAGTAGCCGTTGGCGACATACGAGACAGCGAGTTGCTGAATGAACCCCTCGACACTCGTGGCTTCGCAGCGATACATGGACTCCCCCTTTTCAAAGAACAGCGGAAATTGTTTCACGGCACAATTTCCAAAAGCTCCAAATCCTTCCTTCAACCGACCGTGGCCTTATTCGCCCGGACTCGGCTGAAAAACCGTTCACTCATAACCTCAGCCCTGCCTCAAAACCTCTGGTTCGCGCTCCGCGCAGGTTTTTCGGCGGGCGGTAGCAAACAAAGTTTGCCGCGCGCGCCCGTATTCCAGCATTGCGGTTGCCCAATCCATGGCGGTTGCGCTGATTCCAAAACCTTCGTTCACGTCATGTTCAAAAACCTCCGATAAATGTTTCTGCCTTCAGAAAAAGCCTGGCGTCCCCGCCACGTTTCTTCTGAGCGCAGTTCTCTTTCGTCGCCCGACACGGGCAGGTGGAATCGCTTCCACCCGCCCGTGGACGTTCATTGAGACGAGTTTTCTCGTCGCCTCTTTCGTGGGTGCATCAATGCCCGGCACCACCCGTTGGCACGCACACGCCCCTTCGACTGCCTTGCCGAAGTTGCGTCGAGCCTTTCGGCCCGCTCCTACTCGAAGCACTCTCATCCGAGTGCGGCGTTTCAATCGCCTGGTGACCACCAGGCACCGGATACCACTCCGGCGGCCACACTCGTTGCGCGGTTATTCCTGTTCTTCACTACAGCAGTCACGTTGGTAGGACTTTTCGTCCAGGCTGCACAGGTATGGCTCAGGCTCCCGCCCGAGCATAGTTTCCAGTCCCGATGTATCGGGACTGATTTCGGGGGCTAGAATACAGAAGCTGCCCCTTACCCATCCTGCGAAGCGTTTCCCGGTTCGGCTCCGTCTTTGCTGTCGTTCACTGGCAAGGGCTTGACGCCCCGTTCATCGTTGAGCTTTTCATGCTCCGCATTTTCGGCGGATGCCCGGAAGTTGTCGCTTCCGGCTGGTCGGTGTTGCCACCGCCAGACTCCCGACGCCAGCGTGCGTTAAACGAACCTGTCGAGCTTTTCACCCGATTGGCCATTGAGGCTTTGGTCCGAATCCCGCCGGGGGATTTGTGACTCTCCTTGAAGTCACGCACCCGCTTTGAACCTGACCGACCCTGGGCATCGCAGCCCAAGGCGTGTCCCGCTCGCCCGCATTCATGCGTGTGTGTGAGGCATGGGATAGAATCTGAAGATTACGTTTCGTTTGATGACGAAGGATTACTTTCAGAAGCCTCCCTCGAACGTGGCGGGCCACTCTCGCGGCACCACGCTCTACGAGACACGAACGCGACGGGTGGTAAACTCCGTCCCCTTAGCCTGATGGTAAGTCAGGTTTGCCGGGTGTCCGTGCTCGACTCAATGACGCCAGAGAACGCGTTGGCGTTGCTCCAAATGCGTGAAGGCCGAAGCCCTCATGTTCTTCACTACCTCAATTCGCGTTGCTTCAACAGGGTTAAAGTTGTGGTGAACAGAGTGCGGCTCGAAAAGCTTGCCGTCACCTCGCTGTCGGACCGGTCCGTTCACGGACACGGACAAAAAGTCGGGCGCGACCGTTTCGACGGTCTGGCCAAATCCAATCCGGGCATATACACCAGGTAAAGCGGCGGCAGATAGATGACGTGACACCGGCGCTCAGTGTTGATGCCGTCCATGTCCACCGCCGCCCCGCTGGCGTCGGTCGTTCCCTCGGCGCCCGGTCGAATCTGTCCGGACGCAGCCCACCAGCGCCAGCGGCGTTGCCGTAGCGCCAGGCTCCGGTCGTCCGTTTCGGCGAGCACCGCCGCCACTTGCGGCAGCAACTCCTCCGAGGCCACAAACAGCACGCCGCTGATCGGCGACTTGGCGTGCCGCAAATAACGGCGCACCGTGCCAAAGTTCGTCAAGTCCACCAAAGCCGCGTAGTCCATTGCTTCCTCCATGTTCTTCTCCTCAATATCCATTCTTCTTTAGCCACTGCGCCAGCGCCTCCGCCACAATGTCCTGCTGCGTGCAGGGCCGGAGCTTGCCGATCTTCCGATCTGTCGCCGCGCGAAGCAGCCGCGTCGGAATCTCCGCCGGCAACCGCACCGTCATGGACGCGGAAACCGTGGCGGCTACTGGCTCCGGCTCCGTTTCACGCGCGGGCCTGGTTTTCGCGGCGCGGACGGCTGTGGCAACGCGAGGAGCATCGCCCTCGGTGATTGTCTGCCCGTCATCACCAGTCTCGGCCAGCGACTCCGTCGGTGCCGTATTCACGCGCGGCGGCGAAAGCGCAAGCGTTCTTGTCTCTCCTTGTGACTTGGGCGCTCCTTCCTTGATCAACGCGAAGGCTTGCGCGGGCAAGTCACCGGTTCGCAACGCTTCGCTCATGCTCCGTCTCGGCTCCTGTTTCATACAACTCCTCGAAAAGTTCCCGGATCTCCCGCGCCGCATCTTCGGCGCGCGGACCCATCTGCCACACGACTTTTCCCTGGCCCGCCGCGTCGGCGTAAGCCTGGCGCAGCCGCAGTCCGCGTGCGCTCGGAATGTCCAACGCACTGGCGGTCGCCAGCAACTCGCGGCTCAACCGGTAATGCACTTGCAGCTTGTTCGGGATGAGCACCGCGCGCGGCGGGCCTTTGCGAATCGTCTGCGCCTGGCGCACCACGCGAATCGCTTCGCTCACCGCGCGGAGATCCAGCACCGACGGGCCGCACGGCAGAAAGGTGGTGTCCGCCACGAACAGGATGGTTCGCGTGACTTCCGAAAGTCCGGCGGGACCATCAATCACCACCTGGGCAAACTTGTTCTGGATGACCGGCGTTTGTTCGAGGAGATCGTCGGCGGTTTGCAGCCGGAAGATTTTGGTTTCGGGCGACGCTTCGTGCAGCCAGACCGATGACGAGCTTTGCACGTCGGCGTCAATCAGCGCGACCGAACCGCCCCGCTCTTGCAGCCAGACCGCCAGATGCACCGCGAGCGTGGACTTCCCCACGCCGCCCTTCGAGTTCGTAAACGAATAAATCATCGGCCTCCCCTTTTGCGTGACGCCGAACCATTCCAAAGCGACGTCACAGCGCCATGCTTGTTTGATAGCACGCAAACAAACATTCATGCAAGCGGGCAACTTTGCGTGCTTGCAAACTTGCACGTTTCTTTGCCAGCAAGCTTGTTTGCAAGCTTGCAAGCATGGCGGGCTGGCTTCGATTTGAGTGGGCTGGGTTGGGGCGAACGGAGCGATGCCGCGTTAAAGGAACGTGGCGACCTGCCTTTGCACGATCGTGGTCAAAGCCAGGGGAGAAGGTGAACCGAAGCCTTTCGCGGCTCCCTGCTCAAATGCGTGGCTCGGGGAAAACCTGACGAGGAGTTCTGTCGGGTGTGAAATCGAGTCACTTGATGATGAACCCGGCAAAACATTCGCCGCAACTCAACTCTCCAACCGTCACAGATAATTTCACCGAAACTTTCTTCGCCCGCACCGGTGTGCGCCTCTGGCAACTCCCTTCGCGCTGTGTTAACGATGGACTACCGGGATTTGGAGCAGGGCACTAGTGGGAAATGAGGCAGCCAATTACCGGGATTTGAGGCAGCTTTTACCGGGAAATGAAGCAGCCCACTAGTGGGAAACGAGGCAGGATTTACCGGGAAATGAGGCAGGAAAATACGAGCAAGCGCCTGAATTGATTGAAGAATTCCGGCGGTAACTTCTAACTTGTTTTAATAACTTTGAATAACAACAACACGCCCGGTTGGTGTTTTCTTTAAGGATGGAGGAGGGGATTTGGACGAACACCAGCGACCGCACACGGCCACGGACGAACTCCCGGCCAAAGTTTCCGATCACAAGGACGAAATGAACCTCGCCGAGTTTCCCCTGTGCTGCGTCGCCGACCGCGCCGACCCCGGCCAGAAGACGTTGTGCTTCGAGGATCGGCTCTGGGACGACCGGCGCGGCGAAATGATCACGCGCCGGCTCACCATCACCAGCGCCGACCAGTATGGTCTGCCCACCGCGCTCGACGATGAAGTGTTGCTCGGTCTCATCCAGCTTTCCAAGCTGCGCGATTTCGCCGACCGCCGCGTCCCGTTCACCCGCTATCAACTCATTCAACTGCTGGGCTGGAGCAACGAGAGCAAAAACTACGAGCGCATCGAGAAATCCCTCAATCGCTGGGTGGGCGTGACGCTCTACTACGAAAACGCCTGGCGCGACCGGGCCGACCAGCGCTGGGTGAACGAGAAGTTCCACGTCCTCGACAACGTGACCTTGTTCGACCGCGACCACGCCCATCGGCAACCGCAGTTGCCGCTGTCGAGTTTCGTGTGGAACGACGTGCTCTTTCGCAGCTTTCGGGCGGGCAATCTCAAAAGCCTCGACTTCGATTTCTTCAAGCGGCTGGACAGCGCCATTGCCAAACGGCTGTTCCGCTTTCTCGACAAACGCTTTTTTCACCGGCGTCACTGGGAATTTGATCTCAAGGAACTGGCGTGGGAACACATTGGACTCGCCCGCTCCTACGACGCGGCCGGTCTCAAGCGCAAACTGCGCCCGGCCATCGCCGAGTTGGAGCAGGAAGGTTTTCTTCAGCCGATGGCCGATGCGGTCCGCTTCCGCAAATTCACCAGCGGCCAGTGGCGGGTCGCGTTTGAGCGGGCCAGGTGCGCGACTCCGAAAGTGATGGCAGAAGTTTTGCCCAACTCCGAAGCCGCCGCGCTCGCCGCCGCCCTGGTCGAACGCGGTGTCACGCCCGTGACCGCCCAGGAAACGGTGAATCAACATTCCCTGGAACAGGTGCGGACTCAGTTGGAGGTGTTTGACTGGCTGGTTGCGCGCAACGATCCCGGAGTGTCGCGCAATCCCGCCGGGTTCCTCGTCAGTTCCATCCGCAGCCGCTACGCGCCACCCAAAGGTTTTGTGACGCGCGCGGAGCGGGACTTGCGGGAAAAGAAAGCGGCGGAACGAAAACGGAAGCTGGAGGAGCGCCAGCGCGAACAGGAAGCCCGGCAGCAGGCGCAAGTTCGCGCCCGCGATGAAGCCATTGACCGGTTCTGGCAGTCGTTCTCGGCGGAGGAACGGCTCCGCTTGGAGCAGGAAGCGTTGAACGAAGCCAGGGGACTCGAACGCGGGATTCTGGAAAGGGGAGGGGCGCTCGCGCACACGGCAAAGAAGAACATTCTCGATGCTTACGCCTTGAAGCTGATGCAGGTCAACGGGTGAGTCTATTCCGCAGTTCGCCAGGTGCCCGCGTGGCCGCAGACTGCGAAGATCGCTGCGGGCTTTACCCAGGCTGGAGTTTCAAGACCGCCGCGATCTCTCGCCGACTGCGGCTCACGGTCCAACCGCCCATCCGTCGAAATCTTCGCCGGACGGGGCCAAAGTTGCAACTGCTGCCGCGCTGCCCGACGCCCGCGCCGGCGGAGATTTCTCGGATCGGCGGGGAGCCGGTCGGCTGTCATGGTCCCTGCTGCGACCGGCAGGGGCCACGCCAGCCGCGTTCGTTTCAACCATCACCGTGAAGGAACACAGGCGTTCACCACGGCGAAGTGGTGCCGGTCAATCGGCGCAATAGATTGAACGAGGAGCAGCCAGTCGGCTCCACGTTCTTCGCTCTCGATTGGCAGCCAGCACCCCGTCCAGAAATTTCTCGTTCCCGCATTCGTTGAACGTGCAGCAGCAGACTGCGCGAATTCGTCCGCCGCTCCAGTCCAACCGCTCAAGCGGTGCGTTTCCGCGCAGACTGCCGCCCGCCCTCTTGGCACCCGTCCATCAAAACCGTTGCGGCTCCGGGGCCGGTGCGAGAACAGCGTTCGCACCACCCGGAGTCCGCAACGGTTTCTCGGACCGGCGCTCGCTCGACCACGGTTGTCATGACTCCTGCACCCGGAAGGCAACCACCACGTCCGCCTGGGAAGGTTCAGCTTCAAAATTGAATCTCTTAACTTCAGCGCGATTCACCGGCAGGGCTATTTTAAGTCGGCCAGTGCCCCGTCAAGGAATCCTCGTGCCTGCGGTCCTCCTTGACTGCGCCCTGGCCTCCTGGCTCCTGCCTTTAGGTTTCATCGCGCGTCCCCTGTGCTTGCGGGATGACGGGCCACGAACTCCTGGATTTGTTGCGCCGTGATCTGCCAGGTGTCCGTCCAGCCGGACACGACTTGGTGTTTGAAAGTTTGATAGTGAGTTTGCGCCTGTCCGGCGTCACCCAGCGCGTCCACCAGGAGGGCCAGCGCCAGTTGCGCCGGGCCGGAACCGCCGTAGCCCCAGCCGAACCCCGTCGGGCTGTGTTCGCGGATTTCCAGGCACAGCGGCAACGCTCGCCATCTCGTTTCGATGACGGCGGCGCCGGCATGTTCCACCAAGGCGTCTTCTTCAACCCACACGCCGCACGTTCCGTCCGTGCAGCGAACCCCGTGATAGCTCTTATCCCATGCGCGCTTCAGCGTGAGCTTGTCCACGCCGGTTTGAGTCGCGTTGACCGATGCCGCTTGGGGTTGGTGGTTGAACTCGTTCATGTGTCCTCCTTGAAAAAGCTCCTGACGTTTGCGCACGAGCATAGCCGATTTCTAATCAGAATGGCACTGGTCGTATGAGCCGTTCCGCAGGCGTTTCCGTTTTCGGTTTCATCTCGAAACCAGAGATGGGGGCGCAGCCCGCGCGCCAGCAAAGCTGTCACGCAGGCTGCAAGGCAAAGGCGTCGTGGTGCGTCTGCCGACGCTCCCTGTTATCCGGCTCCGCCACGCGGCGCGGCGGCGAATTCGCAAGCCGCG
>JANNEF010000439.1:0-4720 GCA_031378375.1 Verrucomicrobiota bacterium
TCCAGCCTGCCTTGGCGGGCATCCTGCCCGCGTTGGTTTCTGGGGCTGGAAGCCCCGCCGGCAGGCTGGAAGCCTGCCCCACTACCCGTCGGCAAAAGTTCGTCCTCATCCCGCGCCTCCCTTCCTCCCCAGCTTCGGATCGAGCGAGACGTCATCGGGCGGGCGCGCGGGCGTTTTCACCTTCGAGAGATCGATCTTCATCTTGTCCGGCGCGAGCAGTTCGACGCTCGAACGGAACTCGTAGCCGAAACGATCAGCGCCCGGCGTGATGGCCAGCGGCTTCACGTCGTAGCCGGCGGCGCGGAGTTGCTTGTCGAGCTTGGCCAGGACTTCACCGCTGCGCGCCTGCACTTTGAGCACCATCGCGCCGCTGCCGCTCACCGAAAACGAGGTGACATAAATTTCCTCCGCTGTCGGCAGGATGGCGCTGAGGTAGGCGTAATGCTCCAGCCAATTGTGGCCGCCCTTCTCCCAGTCCTGCACGGTCGCAGCCTGGCGAATCATCTTCTGGTAAATGGGCTGTTTGGATTTGGCGTCGGCCAGTTCCGTATCGGCGGCCTGCTGAATCTTCAACCGCTGATTGATGAGAATCTGCCGCGCGCCGAGCACCGCGACGAGCAGCGCCACGGCGGCGGCGGCACCGGCCAGAATTTTTATGCGCCGCATGTCCCGCTGGACGGCGGGACGCTTCGGATTGAGGAAGTCGAACGGCAGGCCGATGGCATCGTGCATGCCGAGGGCCAGACCGATGGTGGCGATGGCCCCCGGTGCGTGCGCGGCCGCTTCGCCGGGGAGTTCGAGCGCGCTGGCGAGGTCGAGCACGGTGCAGGGGATGGAGAACCGTTTCTCCAATCGCTCGACGACGGCACGTTCTTCGCCCGTGGCGCCGGTGACCACGACCTTGGCCACCGGGTTCTGCGAATCCATGCCCGAATAGCTGTGCAGACTGCGGACGACTTCGATGGTCACCACGTCGGCGAACGTGCCGGCGGGCGGCGCGTCAGCAGGAGGCGTCGGTGGGGCGACGGCACCGGCGTCGGCCGCAGGCGTTGGCTCGGGGTGCGGCTTCACCGGCGCGCCGCGGCTGAAGAGCAATGCCTGTTGCGCGATGACGTCAATGTTCATCTCGTCCGGGCGAAGGGAGACGAGCGCCACGGGCAGGCTGCCGTCGGCCACGTTGCACGCTTCGACACACCGGGCGTTGGCGTAGGGCAGCAATCCGAGGGCGACGAGCTTGAGTCCGGCGATGTCGGCGGTCTGCTGGTAGAAGTCCACCACGTCGCGCTTCACGGCGGCGACGAGCACCTCGAGTTTGGGCGGCGGCACCGGTTCGACGGCGGGCTTGACTGGCTCGGCGGCGGCTTCCACGCGGACGGGCGGCGGTGTGATTCGGCGGCGGACTTTGAAGTCAATGACCGCTTCGTCCATCCGAAACGGGAGATCCCGGCCCACCTGGAAGTGAACCATCGAGGCGAGTTCACGAAGATCATCGAGCACCGGCAGCGTGAGCGTGCGGAGAACCACCTGCGCGCGGGGCACGCCCATCACGACGTTGCCGGGCTTGAGGCCGAGTTGGTCGAGCGTGCGGGCGATGGCGACGCCGAGGATGTTCGGGTCCGAGCGGTCGGCGTCCGCCGCGAACTCCAGTCGCTGCGCCACGATGCGCGTCACCGAGATGCGGTTCCCATGCGGCGTCGCCTGCACGATGCGGAGCGTCGCGCCATCCACGTCAAGCGCCGTGACCTGCCCCTGCACGCGCGGGCGCTGCTTCTTCCGGAAGGGAGGAAGCGACGCCAGGCGCGGGAGTTTGGGGAAGGCTAGTTCAGGCATGATGGGAGAATTCCGAAATCCGAAGGCCGAAATCCGAAAGAAATCCGAAGGCCGAAGACCGAAGACCGAAGATCGAAGGTGCAAGCGGTTGACTGGCGAAGGCGGCTTTTCTTCGCGTCAAGACAAGCTCCGGTGAGTGACCGAGTTTTCGCTTTTCGGATTTCGGCCTTCGGATTTCTTTCGGATTTCGGGTCTCGGATTTCGGATTTAGCCGCGACTAGCGCGGGAGCCTCCGGCTCCAATTTGAACGGCAGTCCCAGTCGCGTGATGTCCCGCAGATACGTCACCACCGGTTCGTCCGGCGCGAGATCAATCACCACGTCGAGCACGCGGAACCGCCCGCTGGGCACGCCAAAGCCGACAACGCGAAAGCTGTATTGATAACAGCGCGCAGTGAGAAACGGAGCGAGTTGCTTAAACTGCGCCGCATCCACCACGCCTTCCTGGTAAAGCCACGCGATGGTGGCGCGGCGTTCGGGGCTGATGCTGCGGCGCGTCGAGAGAATGCTCTCCGCCAGCGGCTCATCAATGCCCGGCACGCTCGCCAGCACCGCGAGGCTGGCGGTGTTGATGTTCACGAGGCCGTCGAAGCGCTGGTCGCCGCTGGCGGTGAAAAGATCGAGCACGAGCGGAAGCTCCTCCTTGCCCACGCCGCTGGGGAGTTCGGTTTCCTTGCCGGTGCCGTCCTTGATCTTGAGTTTCGCTTCCAGCAACTCGGCGGCGTGGCCGATTTTGAAATGGTTGGTGCGCAGGGCGGCGATGAAATTCGTCAACGCGGGTGGTAGTTCCACGCCCGGCAGCGGGTCCGTCGGGTGGTTGAAGTTGGTGCGCGGGACGCCGTCGTTGTCCTCGTTCGGATCGTAGGAAGAGACCGTGAGGAGGGGCTGGAGACCAAGGTCGAGACGCCCGTCGTTGTTGTCGGCGGGCGGACGTTCGTCACCGTCATTCTCATTCGGGTCGAGGCGCCAGTTCATGTTCGCATCTTCACCGTAGAGAAGCGACGGGGTAAAGCCGCGAATCAGGAGAATTTCATCCAGCGTGTCGAGCGGGCTGTTGCGCACGGCGTAGGGCGGCGCGAGGGCGGAGTAATATTCCTGCTCGGCGCCATCGGGGCGCGTGGCGTCATCCCAGTCAATGAAGTCGCGCAGCGCCGCGATGTGCTGGACGGTCAGACGCGGGAACCCGGTGAAGTTCGTGGTGTGCGCGGCATTGACGTTGAGTTTGCCGGCCTCGTCGCTGAGGCCGAATCGAAGTTCCGCCAGCGCGTCGTCGTCCGGCGGCGAATAGACGGTGAAGAACCACCGGTCGGAGCCGTCGTCGCACACGAAGCGGTCGCGGAAGGCGCGGGGCTGGTTGCGCCAGCCGGTGAAACCGGGTTGGGCGGCGGTGGCCACGCGCATCGCTTCCTGCACGCCGCTCATGGCCGCAGCCCATGCCTGCTCCGCGCCCGCGCCGGCAGAGGCGGCTGTGTCCGCGGCTTTGAGGCGGAAGAGCAGGCTGATGGCGACCATCGAAGCGAGCATGATGAGAACGAGCACGGCGACGAGGATGAAACCCCGGCAGCGGCGCGGCTCTGGAGTTGGCAGGCGCAGCTTCATGGCGGCGGGGTCGTGACCGCAGCGGACGTTTCGGGCGCGTCGAGGAAATCGAAAAAATCGTCAACCTCGCGGCTGGCCGGCAAGTGGATGACGCGGCGGAAAAGATCGCCCGGGTAATCCACCAGCGAAGCGTCCTCCGGCAACGGTTCGGTGCCCAACGTGATTTCGACACCGCGCGGAAGTTGCGAGGAATCCCAGGTCGCCGACCATCCGTAGCCGTCCCAATACCAGATGCGCAGGAACCGGATGGCGTCGGTCATCGGTTCCGGCCCGCGTGCCGGGGCGTTGGTCGCCTCCGGCGCGACGGGTGCGGCGAAGGCGGTACGCGGACTGGGCTTCTCCAGGAGCGGTTGTTCAGTGCGCGTAAGACCGCTGACGATTTCGTTGGTGCCTTCGATGGTTTTGCCCAGGCCGTAGGTCACGAGCCGCAAGTCCGCGCGGATTGAAGAGCCGGTGGTCCGCGCCGTGCGCGACGGCCCTTCTACGGTGACGAAGCGCAGGCTCGTGGCGTCGCCGGTGAAGCCGTATTGCGGCTGGGCGAAGGCGGTGCGCAAATCGGCGGCGAGACGATCCATCACCAGCCGCATCGTCGCGATGCGATCCGATTCATCGAGAAGCTGCGCGCGGAGGTTCGCGGCCTGGCCCTGGAAAAAGAGGGCGACCACCAGCAGGCCGATGGCGATGCTGATGGCGAGAATGACTTCCACCAGCGTGAAGGCGCGCGCGCGTCCGTGGCGAATGTGAGTTGGGCGCCGGAGTTTCATGGCGACAAGCTGGCGGCGGTCGCGATCGAAGGCCGTGTCTTTTTCTCCAGTTTGAGCACCTGGGTCAGACGCTGCACCAGCGCGGGTTCGTCGTGGCGGACGATGACTTCCACACGAGTGAGGTCGCCCGGCTCGCCGGCATCGGTTTCGATGGGCGTGAGAACAAGTTCCCACATCCAGCGGTCGAACGGGCTGTCGAACGATTCGGGTCCGACGGACTCAACGGTGCGCAAACCCATCTGGATTTCAGCGAGGACGGACGCGGCGAGGTTGGCGGCGTGCGCGTTGAGCTTCTGCCGCGCGACACCGTTGATCGCCGAGTGCAGGCCGGCGCCAATGATGGCGGCGGCGGCGGCGAACAACACCAGCGCGAGGATCACTTCCAAGAGCACGGCGCCGCCTGCCATCGGCGGGAGTTTGTGCCGGTGGCGCAATTTTTCCGGCGCGCGGGCCTCCGGCCCGCTTTGCGCATCTGGCAAAGTGAGAGTCCGCTTAGTCCACGGTTGGAAGGCGAAAGCGGGCCGGAGG
>JANNEF010000443.1:0-14086 GCA_031378375.1 Verrucomicrobiota bacterium
GGTAGCCTGAGTCGAATTTCTGGGAGGTCGGATTTCGAATCCCTCCTCCCTCTTTTCGTCAACAAGAGAGGATTGGTTACGGACAGGGCGTTAGCTCAATTGGTAGAGTAGCGGTCTCCAAAACCGTTGGTTGGGGGTTCAAGTCCCTCACGCCCTGCCAAACCGCGCCGGAATCCCGGACTGCCGGAGGGGTGGCAGAGTGGTCTATCGCGGCGGTCTTGAAAACCGCTTTGGGGTAACACCCAACGGGGGTTCGAATCCCTCCCCCTCCGCCAAACAGAGAAAATATCGTGAACGACATCGTAAAACTGGGAATTTATGCGGCCATCATCGCCGGGGTTTTCTTTTGGATGTGGCGTGCCGGCTACCTGGCACGGTTGCGGGCGTATGTGCTGGAAACGCGCGAAGAGTTGCGCAAATGCACCTGGCCGACGTGGGATGAGCTGCGCGGCTCGACCATCGTGGTGATGATTTCCATCTTGCTGCTGGGATTTTTCACCGTTGCGGTGGACCGGGTGCTGTATTCCCTGGTGACCGCGATGATCAAAATTTAACGGAATTGATTACCACCATGCAAAGCCAGTGGTTCGTCATTCACACCTTGTCCGGCCAGGAGCAAAAGGTCAGAGAGAGCATTGAAAAGCGCCTCAAGACCGAGGAAATGGGCGAATACATCAAGGAAGTGATGGTGCCCATGGAGAAAGTGGCCGAGGTGCGCGGCGGCAAGAAGACTGTCACTGCGCGAAAGCTTTATCCGGGTTACGTGTTCGTTGACATCGCGCTGCTGGACGAAAACAAGCGGGTGGTCGAGAAGCCGTGGTATTTCATTCGTGACACCCCGGGCATCATCGGGTTTGTCGGCGGCGAGCGGCCCACTCCCGCGTCCCCGGAGGAGATTGCCACGATCAAGGCGCAAATCTCTGACTCGGAAGATCACGAGAAACCGAAGGTCAACTTCGAGGTCGGTGAGACGATCAAGATCAACGACGGGCCGTTCCTGAACTTCAGCGGAGTGATCGAGGAGATCGAGCCGGATCGCGGCAAGTTGAAGGTGACGGTGAATATTTTCGGCCGTAACACGCCGGTGGAATTGGAATACTGGCAGGTGGAGAAGGCTTGATTTCAGAAAGTAGAGATTTTTTATGGCGAAAAAAGTAACAGGCATGATCAGGTTGCAGATCCCCGGCGGACAGGCAAACCCTGCGCCTCCGGTCGGCCCCGCGCTCGGTCAGCACGGCGTGAACATCATGGCCTTCTGCAAGGAATTCAACGCGGCCACCAAGGGCGATGCCGGCATGGTGATTCCCGTGGTCATCACCGTTTTTCAGGACAAGTCGTTTACTTTCATCACCAAATCACCGCCCGCCTCGATCTTGCTCAAGAAGGCCGCAGGCATCGCCTCCGGATCGAAAGTGCCGAACAAGGACAAAGTGGGCAAAGTCACCCGGAAGCAGGTGATGGATATCGTGAAGCTTAAGTTGAAGGACATGAACGCGACAAACGAGGAAGCCGCCTTCCGCGTCATTTCTGGCACCGCCCGCAGCATGGGCATCGAAGTTCTTAATTAACCCCAAACGCGGGAGGGCCGGAAGCCCGCTTGTACCGCTCAATAAACATGCCCAGCAAGAGATACATAAAAGCATTGGAAGTTGTGGACGCCCAAAAGGCGTATCCGCTCAAGTCCGCCGTCGAAGTGCTAGCGAAATTCCCGAAGGCCAAGTTCAATGAAACGGTTGACCTCGCCTTCCGCTTGGGCGTGGATCCCAAGCAGTCCGACCAGATGGTGCGCGGCACTGTTCCGCTTCCGCATGGCAGTGGCAAGACGGTTCGCGTGCTCGTGTTTGCCAAGAGCGGACAGGCTGCTGATGCCGCGAAAGCCGCCGGAGCCGAATACGTCGGCTTTGAAGACATGATCAAGAAGTGCCAGGAAGGCTGGTCGGACTTCGACATTGCCGTGGCAACCCCGGAAGCAATGAGCGAAGTCAGGAAATTGGGCAAAGTACTTGGTCCCCGCGGGCTCATGCCGAACCCCAAGACTGGCACCGTCACCGACGACACCGCGAAAGCGGTGAAAGAAGTCAAAGCCGGACGTGTCGAATTCAAAGTGGACAAGGCTGGCAACGTTCATGTGGCCGTCGGCAAGGTGTCGTTCACTGCGGTTCAGATTGAGGAAAACGCGCGCGCCGTCATTGACGCCGTCGCCAAGGCTCGCCCGCATAGCGTGAAGGGGCTGTTCATTCAGAGTTGCACCATTTCGGCGACGATGAGTCCGCCAGTGCGGTTGGACCTCAAGGAATTCCTCTCCGCAGCCTGAGCAACTTTTTAGCGATTCAACGTTTTAACGCTTAACGAATCATGCGCGCCGAAAAACAAAATATTTCCGCCGAGTATCTCGCGCGGCTGAACCAGTCCCCTTTCTTCATCGTGGTGGACTATCAAGGGCTGAAAGTCGGCCCGATCACCGAACTGCGCAAACGCCTCGGTAAGACCGGCGCGGAGATGCACGTCGTCAAGAACTCAATCTTCCGCATCGCTGCCAAAGAGGCCGGAGTGGCGGACTTGGGTGGCTCGCTTGCCGGGCAGCTCGCGGTCGTCACCGGTCAGCGTGATGTTTCCGCCGCCGCCAAGGTGGTGAAGACCTTCGCAGCCGAGTTTGACAAGCCGAAGATCAAGTTTGGTTTTCTCAACAACAAGCGGATGGAAATGCCGGACATTCTCGCGCTGGCTGACCTGCCGCCGCTCGAAGTTCTGCGCAGCAAACTGCTGGGCCTGCTCAACACGCCCGCCACGAGCCTGGTGCAACTGCTCAACACTCCGGCCACGCAACTGGCCCGCGTGCTTCAGGCCAAAGCCGACCAGGGCTGATTCATTTCACACTTTCCGCCACGTTCCAAACCGGACGGGGAGGAATCAAACAACATCAACAAAGTAAATCGTCGGTTCGCGGGCCGTGAGCTGAAAACCTCCGGGGCCCCGGAGGGCGACGAGACTGAAAGGTAACATGGCTGATATAGCAACAATCGTAGAACAACTGAGCAAACTGACCGTGGTGGAAACTGCGGATCTCGTGAAGAAACTTGAAACCGCGTGGGGTGTCACCGCCGCCGCGCCGGCGGCTGCCGCCGCCGCTCCTGCCGCCGCCGGCGGGGCCGCTGCTCCTGCCGCTGAAGCCCAGACCACGTTCGACGTGATTCTCGAATCACTGCCGGCCGACAAGAAGATCGCCGTCATCAAAGTCGTGCGTGAAGTCAAACCCGGCCTGGGTCTGGCGGAAGCCAAGGCGCTGGTCGAAGGCGCGCCCAAGCCTGTGCTGGAAGGTGCCAACAAGGCCGATGCGGACGCCGCCAAGAAGAAGCTCGAAGAAGCGGGTGCCAAAGTCGCGCTCAAGTAGATAGTGATTACTGCGGTCAGGGCGGCGGGGCTTTCCCCGCCGCCCTGATTCGCCGGAGCCAAAGACAGCAGCCTGTTCGTTACGAGACAGCATCGTAATTGCGGAAAAGTAAAATTGATGGGCGAGTTTTCCGGAAAACCCGGGACACTTGCCTTGTGTCGTTAGTCAAAAACACCGGTCTGGCAGGTCGCCAGCCAAGCTTAGGACCATAAAATGCCATCGCGAGCCACTGAACGAATCAACTTCGGAAAAATCAAAGAGATCATCACGCCGCCGAACCTGATCGAATTGCAGACCAATTCGTACAAGGAATTCTTGCAGCTCGACGTTGCGCCGAACAAGCGCAAGAACATGGGCCTCCAGGCGGTCTTCACCGAGGTTTTCCCGATCGAAAGCTACGATGGAAAATGTGTGCTGGGCTTCGACAGCTACGAAATTGGCGAACCCAAAAACGACTGGCTCGAATGCCTGCGTGAGGGCATTACCTACGGCGCACCCTTGTACGTCACCTTCCGTCTCAAGGAGGAGAAGGGCGCCAAGGAAGAAAAAGTTTTCATGGGTGAACTGCCGCTCATGACTCCGCAGGGCACGTTCGTCATCAACGGTGCCGAGCGCGTAATCGTGAGCCAACTCCATCGTTCGCCGGGTCTGGCGTTTGAAGCCACACAGCATCCCAACGGCAAGATGCTGCACAGCTTTCGCATCATTCCCGATCGCGGTTCATGGTATGAGGCGCAGTTCGACACCAGCGACATGCTTTATGTCTACCTGGATCGCAAGAAGCGCCGTCGGAAATTTTTGACGACCACGTTTTTCCGCGCGCTCAATTTCCTCGACGAGGACAAGAAGCGCGGCACCGGTTCCGACGCCGACATCCTCAAGATGTTTTACGATATCGAGGAGATCAGCCTGAAGGAAGCCGAGAAACTTGAAGACATTCAGAACAAGGTGCTCATTGAGGACGCCATGGATCCCGACAAAGGGGTCGTTGTGGCGCGCGCCTTCGAGCCGCTCTCCAAGGCCGTGGTGAAGCAGATCGCCGAACTGGGCGTCAGCAAGATCAAAGTCGTCGATACCACCGTGGACGACGGGATCATCATCAAGTGCATGAAGAAGGATCCCACCAAGGACGAGGAAGAGGCGCTCAAGGATATTTACCGGCGCCTTCGCCCTGGCGATCCGCCGACGGCCGCCAACGCGCGCGCGCTTATCAAGCGTTTGTTCTTCGATCCGAAGCGTTACGACCTCGGTCGCGTGGGGCGCTACAAGATTACCCAGAAGCTGGGCGTCAAGGACGAGAACGACTCGCGCATTCTGACAAAGGCGGATTTGATTGCCGCGACCAAGTATCTGCTGCGACTCAAGAAAGGCGAAGGTTCGCTCGACGATATTGATCACTTGGGCAGCCGCCGCATCCGCACCGTGGGTGAATTGCTTGCCAACCAGTGCCGCGTGGGCCTGGCCCGCACCGAGCGCCTGGTGAAGGAGCGCATGACGCTGTTCGATCAGGGCTTGGAAAGCATGACGCCACAGAAGCTGATCAACCCCAAGGCGCTCTCTGCTGTCATCCGCGACTTCTTTGGCCGCAGCCAGCTATCGCAGTTCATGGATCAAATCAACCCGCTTGCCGAGTTGACGCACAAGCGGCGTCTCTCCGCCCTGGGGCCGGGGGGCCTTTCGCGCGACCGCGCGGGTTTTGAAGTCCGCGACGTGCATCCCTCGCATTACGGCCGCATCTGCCCGGTGGAAACGCCCGAAGGCCCAAACATCGGCCTCATCGCGTCGCTGGCGACCTTTGCGCGCGTCAACGATTTCGGCTTCCTCGAAACACCGTACCGCAAGGTCGAGAAGGGACGGGTCACCGGCCACATTGATTACCTCACGGCGGATCGTGAGGAGCAGTTCATCGTCGCCCAGGCCAACGCGCCGATCGACGACAAGGGACACTTCACCACCGCCCGCGTGACCTGCCGCGCGAAGGGCGATTTCGTGGACGTGGAACCCGCGCGCGTGGACTACATGGACGTGTCGCCCAAGCAACTTGTTTCCGTGGCCGCGTCGCTCATCCCGTTCCTCGAACATGACGATGCCAACCGCGCGTTGATGGGTTCGAACATGCAACGCCAGGCCGTGCCGTTGCTCATCACCGAAGCGCCGCTCGTGGCCACTGGTCTCGAAGATCGGGTGGCTCGCGACTCGCGCGCCGTGCTCTGCGCCGAGGAGGGCGGCAAGGTGGCCTCCGTCACCGGCAATCAGGTCATCATTACAGAAGATGGCAAGATGCCCGACAGCAAGAAGAAGCTTCGGCACGACCCTGCCAATGGGCTATGGGTTTATCAAATCCGCAAGTTCATGCGGTCGAACGCCGCCACCTGCATCAACCAGAAAATCCTGGTCGCGAAGGGTGACACGGTGAAGAAGGGCCAGGTCATCGCCGACGGTCCCTGCACGCAGGGCGGCGAGCTCGCCCTCGGCCGCAACGTGCTCTGCGCGTTCATGCCGTGGAACGGTTACAACTTCGAGGACGCGATCCTCATCAGCGAGCGCATCGTGAAGGACGACATCTTCACCAGCATCCACATCGACGAGTTTGAAGTCGGCGCCCGCGATACCAAGCTCGGCCCCGAGGAAATCACGCGCGACATTCCCAACTTGGGCGATGAAGCGTTGCGGAATCTTGGTCCCGATGGCGTCATCCGCGTCGGCGCGGAAGTGAAACCCGGCGACATTCTCGTTGGCAAGATCACGCCCAAATCCGAGACGGAACTGGCGCCCGAGGAGCGTCTTTTGCGCGCCATCTTCGGCGAAAAAGCCGCCGACGTGAAGGACACTTCGCTGAAAGTCCCCTCCGGCACCTATGGCATTGTCATGGACGTCAAGGTTTCCTCCAAAAAGGAACGCGACATCGAGAAGGACAAGCCCCCGGTTGGCGAGGTGAAGAAAGCCGCCAAGCAGGTGCAGGAAGATCATCGCGTCAAGAAGGACGAACTGAGCGAGCAGTTGACGGAGGCGTTGAGCAACATCCTGCTCAGCGAAAAAATTCCTCTCGACGTGGTCAACAGCGAGACCGGCGAGATCATCATCCCCGCCAACCGCAAGATCACCAAGACACTGTTGCGCAAGCTGGCGACGGTTTACGACCGCATCGAGATTGATCCCTCCCCCATTCGCAACAAGATCAACGAAATCATCGGCAGCTTCAAAAAGAAGTTCGATGACCTCCAGATGCAGCACGACGAGGAGATGGAGCGCGCCGAAGCCGGCGACGAAGTGGACGTGGGCGTGATCAAGCAGGTGAAAGTTTACATCGCCTCCAAGCGCAAGCTCTCTGTCGGTGACAAGATGGCCGGACGCCACGGCAACAAGGGTGTGGTGGCCAAGATTGTGCCCGAGGAAGACATGCCGTTTCTGGAAGACGGAACCGGCGTGGACATCGTGCTCAATCCGCTGGGCGTGCCCTCCCGCATGAACGTCGGCCAGGTGTTGGAAACACACTTGGGCTGGGCGGCCAAGCTGCTCGGATTGAAATTCGCCACGCCGGTATTCGACGGCATCAAGGAGAAGGAAATCCGTGGCTACCTCAAGGACGCCAAGCTGCCGGAGCACGCCAAAGTGAAGTTGACCGACGGTCGCACCGGCGAACAGTTCGATCAGGAGATCGTCGTCGGCTACATCTACATGATGAAGCTCGGCCACTTGGTCGCGGACAAAATTCACGCCCGGGCGGTTGGCCCTTACTCGCTCGTCACCCAGCAGCCACTGGGCGGCAAAGCGCAGTACGGCGGCCAGCGCTTTGGCGAAATGGAAGTGTGGGCCATGGAAGCCTACGGGGCGGCCTACACGCTGCAGGAACTGCTCACCGTCAAGAGCGACGATGTGCAGGGCCGGACGCGCATCTACGAGAGCATTGTGAAAGGCGACAACTGCCTGGAAGCCGGCGTGCCGGAGTCCTTCAACGTGCTCGTCAAGGAAATGCAATCGTTGGGCATGGACGTGAAGGTCGGATATACCAACCCGGCCGACCAGCCGGCCAATCCCTCGCTGCTGACCAACATCGGATAAAACTTCCCGGCGGCTCCCGCCGCCAACATGAAAAAACTATGATAACGAAAGAAGCTACGCGTGAATTCCTAGGGCTGGACAAAGTCAACCAGGTTGAATCCGTTGCAATCGCCGTTGCCGCGCCGGAATCCATCCGCTCCTGGTCCAAGGGTGAGGTTAAGAACCCGGAAACGATCAACTACCGCACGTTCAAGCCGGAAAAAGGTGGTTTGTTCTGCGAACGCATCTTCGGTCCCGTGAAGGATTGGGAGTGCTCCTGCGGGAAATACAAACGGATTAAGCATCGCGGGGTGGTTTGCGACCGCTGCGGCGTCGAAGTCTGCCTCGCCCGCGTGCGGCGCGAGCGCATGGGGCACATCGAACTGGCGGTGCCGGTATCCCACATCTGGTTCTTCAAGTGCATGCCCTCGCGGCTTGGCCTGGTGCTCGACATGACCGCGCGCAATCTGGAGCGGGTGATCTACTATGAGGATTACATGGTGATCGATCCCGGCTCGACGCCGCTCAAGCTGCATCAACTTCTCAGCGAGCATGAGTATCGGGAGGCCCGCGAGACCTACGGGGCCGACGCCTTCGTCGCCAAGATGGGCGCGGAAGCCGTGCGCGAGGGGCTGGCCAATGTAAACTTGCAGAAGTCCATTGATCAGTTGGCCATCGGGATGACCGAAACCAAAAGCAAACAGATCCGCAAAAAGATCGCCAAGCGGACCAAGTTGCTCACCGGGTTCCTGGCCAACAAGTGCCGGCCCGAGTGGATGATTCTCACCGTGCTGCCGGTGATTCCGCCGGACCTGCGACCGTTGGTGCCATTGGAAGGCGGGCGTTTCGCCACGTCCGATTTGAACGACCTTTACCGGCGTGTCATCAACCGCAACAACCGGTTGAAGAATCTGCTCCAGCTTAAAACACCGGAAGTGATCATCCGCAACGAGAAACGCATGTTGCAGGAGGCGGTGGACGCGCTCTTCGACAACGGTCGCCATGGTCGCGCCGTTACGGGTGCCGGCAACCGCGCCTTGAAATCCCTGAGCGACATGCTCAAGGGCAAGAGCGGACGCTTCCGTCAGAATCTGCTTGGCAAGCGCGTGGATTATTCCGGACGCTCGGTGATTGTCATCGGACCGGAACTGAAACTTCACCAGTGCGGCCTGCCCAAGAAGATGGCGCTTGTGCTGTTCGAGCCGTTCATCATCCGCCGGCTCAAGGAACTCGGCTACGTCCACACCGTTCGTTCGGCCAAGAAACTCATCGAACGCCAGTCGCCGGAAGTCTGGGACATTCTTGAAGAGGTCACGCGGGGCCATCCCGTGCTGCTCAATCGTGCGCCCACGCTGCACCGTCTTTCGATCCAGGCGTTCGAACCGCAACTCATCGAAGGCGAGGCGATCCGCATTCACCCGCTGGTCTGCACCGCCTACAACGCCGACTTCGACGGCGACCAGATGGCCGTTCACGTTCCTCTCTCCGTCGAGGCCCAGTTGGAAGCGCGCCTCTTGATGATGGCGCCGAATAACATCTTCAGCCCGTCGAGCGGCAAGCCCATCATGACGCCGACGCAGGACATCACGCTCGGCTGCTACTATCTCACCGCCGAACCGCGCGCCGTGAAGAAAAGTGGCGACCGCATGATGCTCTTTGGATCGAAGGAGGAAGTGATCTTCGCCTACGCGGACGGCGCGGTGAAGACGCACGATCGCATTCGCATCGCCAACCCTGATTTCGGGAAGAAGACCGACTTCGGCGACGCGACCAAAAAGGTCATCGAGACCACCGTGGGCCGCGTCATCTTCAGCGAGATCTGGCCCGAGGAAATGGGTTTCCCCAACATCGTTGCCGGCAAGTCGCAACTCGGCAATTTGATCTGGAAATGCTACAAGATTTGCGGCCACGACAAAACCGTCATCACGCTCGACAAGCTCAAGGAAGCCGGCTTCCGGGAAGCGACCAAGTCCGGTTGCTCCATCGGCATTGACGACATGATCATCCCGAAGGAAAAGGGGCAGGAGATCGAGACCGCGCAGAAGCAGATCGGCGAAGTCGAGAAGCAATACCGCAAGGGCGTCATCACGCCGGGTGAGCGCTACAACAAGGTCATTGATATCTGGACGCATTGCACCGACCAGATTGCGAACGTCATGCTCAAGACGCTCGATCACAACCAGGGCAAGCGCGAGTATAACCCCGTCTCCCTGATGGTGGACTCCGGCGCCCGCGGCAACCGCCAGCAGGTGCGCCAGCTTGCCGGGGTGCGCGGCCTCATGGCCAAGCCCAGCGGCGACATCATCGAGAAGCCCATTCTCTCGAACTTTCGCGAGGGGCTGACCGTGCTCGAATACTTCATCTCCACTCACGGCGCCCGCAAGGGGCTGGCCGACACCGCGCTCAAGACCGCCGACTCCGGCTACATGACCCGCAAGCTGGTGGACGTGGCGCAGGACGTGATCATCCGCATGCGCGACTGCGGCACCAGCAACGGCATCTGGGTGCAGGCGATTTACGAAGGCGAGGACGAAGTCGTCAAGCTGGGCGAGCGGCTCGTGGGCCGTTTCTCCTGCGACGACATCAAGGATCCGCGCAGCCCGCGCACGAGCATCGTCAAAGCCAACGAGGAGATTGACGAAATCAAAGCCAAGCTCATCGAGGTCGCCGGCGTGGAGAAAGTCAAAATCCGCTCCGTGCTCACCTGCGAAAGCAAGAACGGCATCTGCATCAACTGTTATGGCCGCAACCTCGCCACCGGCGCGCCCGTCAAGCTGGGCGAAGCCACTGGCATCATCGCCGCGCAATCCATCGGTGAACCCGGCACCCAGCTCACCATGCGCACGTTCCACATCGGTGGCACCGCCTCGCAGGTGTTCAAGCAGCCGCAGATCAAAGCCAAGCACGACGGCAAGGTGCAGTACAACGAACTGCGCCTCGTCGAACTGGAAGACGGCAACAACATCGTGCTCAACAAAAACGGCTCGCTCGCCATCCTCGGCGAGGACGGCCGCGAACTGGAGACGCACAACCTCGTCATCGGCTCCGTCATCTCCGTCAAGAACGGCGGCAAGGTGAAGAAGGGCGAAGCCTTCGTGCAGTGGGATCCCTACAACGTGCCCATTCTCTCCGAGAAGGCCGGCAAGGTGAAATTCCACGACATCATCGAAGGCGTCACGATGAAACAGGAAGTGGACGAAACAACCGGCCAGGAAGCGATGGTCATCATCGAACACAAGGAGGATTTGCACCCGCAGATCGTCATCATGGACGAGAAGGGCGAGGCCTTCGCGAACTATCCGATTCCGTCCGGTGCGCACGTGGTCGTGAACGAAAACGACAAGATCGTGGCCGGCACACTCATGGCCAAGACGCCGCGCAAAACCTCCAAGACGAAGGACATCACCGGCGGTCTGCCGCGCGTGGCCGAGTTGTTCGAGGCGCGCCGGCCCAAGGACGCCTCGGAGATCTCCAAGATTGACGGCGTCGTGGACTTCGGTCCGAGCGTGCGCGGCAAGCGCTGCGTGGTCATCAAGGATGCGCAGACCGGCACCGAGGAAGAACATCTCATCCCGATTGGCCGGCACGTCATCGTCTTCAAGGGCGACTTCGTCAAGAAAGGCCAGCAACTCACCGAGGGGCCGATTGACCCGCACGAGATTCTCGAAATCTGCGGGCCGCAGGAATTGCAGGAGCACCTGGTCAACGAAGTGCAGGAAGTTTATCGCCTGCAAGGTGTGACCATCAACGACAAGCACATCGAGATCATCGTCCGGCAGATGCTCCGCAAGGTGCGCATCACCGAGCCGGGCGACACCCAGTTCCTGTGGGGCGAACAGATCGACAAGATTGAGTTCGACAACGAGAACGCGAGCGTCGAGAAGAAGGGCGGCAAGCCCGCCGAAGCGCAGCCCGTGCTGCTCGGCATCACCAAGGCGTCGCTCGAGACCGAGAGCTTCCTCAGCGCCGCGTCCTTCCAGGACACCACCCGCGTGCTGACCGACGCGGCGACCTTGTCGCGCATAGATTACCTGCGCGGCTTCAAGGAAAACGTCATCATGGGCCACATCATCCCGGCGGGCACCGGCTTCGATTACCACCGCAAGGCGACCCTCAAGCCGCTGGTGGAACTGGACGACGAACCCGCGCCGAAGGAAGCCAACGCGCTGACGAGCGAAACGCTGGCAGGATAACCGCCGGCCTTACCAACTTCACACCACGCCGGGAGCGGACGGATTGGCCGACCTGCTCCCGGCGTTTTCTTCATCATGGGTGGGAGGTAAAACGCGCCCCGTACTGGTCAACCGCCGGTGCCGCGAACTCCGTCCCCGGACGGATCGCTCCTTGCAAAACACGTCCGGTTTGGTAACAGTGTTGCCATGACGTTCCCTTTTCGTTTGAAGTTCCTGCCGGTGTTTCTCCTCGTGATCGCCTCCGCCACCGGTGGTGCGTTGGGCGCGACCAACTTCATTTCCGGCGACGTGACGAACAGCGCCACGTGGTCCGGCACCAACCAGCTCTCCGGTACGGTGACCATCCGCTCCAACGTGGTCGTGACCATCGCACCGGGAGCGCGCCTCCAGATGAGCAACGCGGCGACGCTGGTGATCAACGGCCAGTTGCTCGCCGACGGCACGACCAGCCAGCCCATCACCTTCACGCGCGCCACCACCACGGCCTGGTCGCGGCTGCGGTTCGTCAGGGCGCAGCCCAGCCGCCTGCGCCACTGTTTCATCGAGTTCGCCAATTCCGCCGGCTCCCACCAGGACTATTACGACAATGACTGCAACACCAACACGCCGCCATTGACCCGCACTTACCACGAAGCAGTCGTCGCCCTCGCCACTCACCTCGACATCGAAGGCTGCACGTTTCGGAATCTTCCCGACACCAGCGCCACCGCCGAAGGCGATGCCATCGCCATCGTCGCGGACGATCTGCAAAATCCCGGCCCCGCGTCGGCGCACATTTGGAACTGCCAGTTTCCCTCCATCGGGCAGGCCGTCCACACGCGGTATTCCTACGTGCTGGTGGAGGGCTGCACGTTTTCCGGGAAGCGGGGCGACAACGACGACGTGGACCTGTACGGCGAAAGCACGCCGCCGCCCGTGATCCGCTTCAACCGCTTCCTCCCCGGCCACGAGGACAAGATCAACCCGACGCGCTGCTCGGCCATCATCTATGGAAATTTCATTGATGGCAGCGACGACCACGGGATCGTGCTCCGCGACCGGTGCGCGCCCATCGTCTTCAACAACGTCGTCATCAATTGCACCGGCGGCGCCATCTCGGTGCAGAACCAATGCGACGCGCTCATCGCGAACAACACCATCGTCAACTCCGCGCGCGGCATCCGGCTCTTTGATCATTTTGATCGCGCGGTCCCGCCTTATTGCCTGTTCCGCGGCAGCGGCCGGGCCACGGTGATCAATTGCATCATCTGGGACTGCGCGCAGCCGTTCGTGCTCACCGACAGCACCAACGGTCATTCCTACGCCGCCGTTTACAACTGCAACGTCGAGGGCGGTCAGGCCGCCAGCTCCATTTCGGCGAATTCCACGCTGGTGTGGGGCGCGGGCAACCTCAACCTCGATCCGCAGTTCATCAGCATGGCGACGACGAATTACCGGCTGCTCGCCACCTCGCCCTGCATTGACGCGGGAACCAACGTCAGCGCCATCGCGACCAACTTCGCGCTGGTCCTCACGAACGATTTCGATGGCGTTGCCCGTCCGCTCGATGGCAACGGCAACGCCCAGGCCCGGTTCGACATGGGTGCGTTTGAATATCTGCTCGCCACCGCCGATTCCAACGGCGACGGCATTCCCGACGGCTGGTGCCAGCGTTACGGCCTGAACCCGGTGGATGCCGCCGTTGCGGCCGGCAACCCCGACAACGATCCGCAGACCACCTGGGAGGAATGGGTGGCCGACACCGACCCGACGAACGCGTTGTCCCACTTCCGCATCACGGCCATCTCGAATCTCCCGCCGGTGACGGTCTATTTCCCCAGTTCATCCAACCGGCAATACACCCTCTACTATTCCAACCGGACGGACGCCCCGCTGCTCTCGCCAGTGCCCGGCCAGGTGGACGTGGCCGGTACCGGCGGCGTGCGCACGCTGACGGACACCAACGCGACGACGGCTCAAAAATTCTACCGCCTGGGTGTGAAGGTGCCTTGAAGCGTGGGCGGTCCGCCAACTGTCCACCAACTCGGGTACGATCACTTTAGGCTGGCAGGGTTCACCGTTTGGTTTCGTGGAAGAAAATGCCCGGTTCGGACGACTTGCCGGCGGGTGCGGGCGATCATTTTTTCCGCCCGCGCCGGGGTGGTTCGCATTGAAACATCGCTTGCGCTTTCGTTGTCATCGAAGCATCGGCATTGACTGTCTGATTTTGGGACGTTGACGACTGATTTTCCGCCGCGGTCGAGCGATTTTCCCGCCTTGACGACCCAGATTCCAGCTCGGACGACCGAAATTCCCACTCGGTCGGTGTTGCCGTTCTCGCGAATCATACCAACTACGTTAATTGGCTGGTAGAAGTTAAGCGGCGGGGATAGCCTTTGGGCATGGCCAGACCCCGAGCAAAATTAGATCGTTGCGGTGAGGCGGACCTCGTCACCCGCCGCCTCCACACCGAACCTCCCGG
>JANNEF010000445.1:0-2758 GCA_031378375.1 Verrucomicrobiota bacterium
AGCCACCGGAAAATCGCCCGCGTGAATGACGCCACGGGCTGCAACCCCTTCAGGGTTGCGGACCTTTCGGCTCGATGACCCAGGGTAGCTCCTTCGTCGCAACCCTGGGCTAAGGGAGGCAACCCCGTTGGGGTTGACGGCCCCGGCCGCTGGCCGCTGGCTTCCAACTTCTGGCTTCTGGTTTCGGTTTTCATTTCGGGTCGCTTTCGTTTGGGGCGCTCCGCAGTCAGGCCTCGCTCGTCCCTCGCTCCGCCTCGACTGCTCCGCCCGTTCAGCTCACTGACCTGGGGGCAGAACGGAACGGAACCCGAAGCCGTTGTACGTTACGTCGGGGCGGTAGACGTAGCGCAGGGCGCAACGCGCGCCGGTGGCGAGGTTGGCCCAGCCGCCGCCCCGCAACACCCGGAAGGAGCCGAACGCAGCACCTCGTGGATCGTTCCCTCCTGCGTACGGCGGCACATACCAATCCCAACACCACTCAGTGACATTCCCAGCCATGTCATAAAGCCCATATCCGTTCGGCGCAAACGATCCCACCGGACTCGTCGCCGGTGACGTTCCTCCAATGCTCCCAATGGCGTTGTAACCGTCCGGTCCCAAATCGTAGCTGTAGCTGGCGGTGTTCCCGTTGTAGTTGGCCAAATCTTGACTGATCACATTGCCCCACGGAAACCGTTGCCCGCTCAACCCGCCCCGCGCCGCCTTCTCCCACTCCGCCTCCGTCGGCAACCGGTAGCCCTTGGCCGCCCAATTCGCATAAACCTCCACCTCCCCGGTTCCGGTTCTATACACCTGCGTAAACCCCGCATCCGTGTAATACACAGGGGTCTTGGCCGCCTGCTCCGAGCGCGCATTGCTCCACTTCACGCAGTCATACCAATCCACCGTCTGCACCGGATGATTCGCCGCCTTGCCCGCACCGGCATTCACGAAGCCATAGCCGTGGTTCGTCGCCCAATAATAGACGGACTTCCATTGACTCAAGCTCACCTCGTTCACGTCCATGTAAAACGCCGACACTGTCACGCTGATGGGCGTGGCGTCGATGATGCCGCCGTCACCAATCGAGTTTCCCATCGTGAACGCCCCCGCCGGAATGAGCGCCATGCCGGGCGGAGGCGTGGCGCTGGCGATGCCGGTCAATTGTGATCCATCGCCGCTGAAGGCCGTGGCCTTGACCGTGCCCGCCACTTCCAGCTTGACCGTCGGACTGGTGCCGATGCCGACGTTGCCGTTGGGGCTGATCAAAAGGCGTGCGGCCCCCGCCGTCCGATCGATGATTTGGAAGGTGCCGCCCAGACCGTCGCCGTCGGGTCCACCACTGGCTTGCAGCGTCCAGCGCCGGTTGTTGTCCGCACTTTGCAGGCTCATCTCCGTATCGCCCGCGCCCAGGACGTGGAACCGCGTGGCCGGACTGGCCGTGCCGATGCCGACGTTGCCGCCGGTCTGTACGACAAAGCGCCCGCCGGCGAAGAACGGCGCATCGATGCTGAAGTCACCCAGGGACGATTGGGAAAATCCGGAGGCGGTGTCGAGACGGAGCTGGTCATAGAACGTCTGGCCGCCGGTGAACGTGTTGCCGCCGGCACGCAAGGCCACGCCGGCCGGCAGTTGCGCCAGCGGAATCGTGCCGGTCACCTGGCTGGCCGCCACGCCGCCCGTGACGTTGCCCGCCGTGACGGCATACGGCGCGGCGGTGAGTTTCTGGCGCGGGCTGAGGGTGGTGAAGAGCGCGGCGCCGTTGGTGCGCACGGCGATTTCCAGCCAGCGGTCCGCGCCGGTGAACACGCCCGCGCCCGGATCGAGCGTGGCGGTGAACAGGCCGTTGCTCACCGCCAGCGTGGCGGCGAGCGGGTTCACGCCCACGGGGCTGCCGCCCGTGAAGGCGTCGCGCACGGTGAACTGGAAGTCGTAGGTGCCATTGGCCGGCCCGGCGGCGTCATTGAGCCGGCCTTGATAGGTCAAGGCCGTGCCCTGGGCGCGGGCGGTGTGGGTGGGGACGAAAAGGCTGCACAGGACAGATGCCAGCAGCAGCGGAAGGATTTTGTTCATAAGTTCACTTGGCCGTGGTTCGCCGTGTTACAACCGGGTTCGCCAACGTTTCAGATCCACGACCATGGGATTTGGAATGGTGGTGACGACTATGATGAGAACAGATGGGGCGAGGTTTGGCAAGCGTTTTCGGCCCATTTTGACAGACCGATTCGGTGGCGGCCGAGGGAGGCGGGACTTGAAGTGGGACTTGCGGAGCGCGTCCTCCGAGAACAGGGGACGGACGAAGTATTTGGCGCAACCGCACGCCAACTACCGCATTTTATCACGCGGGGCACTTCATGCCGCCCGGCAATCATTGCCCCAGATGCAGGACAGTTTCATGAGACATGTCCCATTTCTGGACACTTCATCCCAATGGCTTGCGGCACGAGAGCTTGCACGGCATTTTTCCGCCAAATCGCGCCCAAGGTGGCTTTTGTCTCCGCTGACAAACCCCTTATTTGGTTCTACGAGGTGTTTGTCAGCGGCAGCGGTGGGGGGTAAGGCACTCGATCATGCCATCCTCACCGCTCGCCAACCCCTTGGCGGGTCAAATATGGTGGTCCTCACCGGTGAGCTATGGCATAAATTGCCGCGACGAGGGGTTGGTCAGCGGTGGCGACGACTATATTTGGGTCCACGAGGCCTTCGTCAGCGGTGGCGACGTCATGATTTTTGTCTCCAAGGGGTTTGTCAGCGGCGAGGGTGGCCTCTTTTTTGCCCA
>JANNEF010000446.1:0-20700 GCA_031378375.1 Verrucomicrobiota bacterium
GCCGTGTCGTGCGCAGCGCACCGACAGGCCGGCCGGTGCAATGAATCACACCGTCGCGCACGCTCCACGTTTCCGGCGCGCAGTTGGCATTTACCCAGCCGGTCAGATCGCGGCCGTTGAACAGCGGGACAAAACCGTCGCCATCGGCGGCCGGGAGCTGGCAGGCCGCCGCCATCAGCAGGAGCAGTGCGAATTGTTTCATGGCTGGAGCATGGCATCGTCCTCGGCCGAATGCACGCGGGGAAACTTTAACCCGATTTCCAATATGGCGTCCGGAAGATTCTGGACACTACAGCCGGAACACGCTCACCGCCTGGCCGGCTGCTTTGAGCAGCGTGTTGGGGAAAATTCCCAGGCACAGCATTCCGGCGTTGCAGGCATAGAGCGAAAGTTTGTTCGGCCAGGAGATTTCGATCGGGGTCAGGTCGGCGGGCTGGTTGAATTTGTCCGCCGGCCAGTAAATCGCCCGCACGACGCCGAAGTAGTAGTAGAGCGAGATCACCACGCCCACCAGTGCCGCGCCCGTCAGCCAGAAGAAAACCGGCTGCGCGGCGCCCTGCTCGACCACCGCTTTGAGCAGTAGAAATTTTCCGAAGAATCCCGCCAGCGGTGGCACGCCGGCCAGCGACACCATCGCCAGGGTCATCGTCGCGGCCAGCAGCGGCGAGCGCCGGTGCAGGCCGGCCAGCGCGGTGATGTCTTCCACGTCCGCCGCGCGGATGACCAGGCACAGCACGCTGAACGCCGCCAGCACGGTGAACAAATAGCCGCCCAGATAGTAGAGGATGGCCTCGCCGCCGGTGGAGCCTTTCACGTTGGCGGACATCGCGGCCACGCCCAGCAGCAGGTAGCCCGCGTGTGCGATGCTCGAATAGCCGAGCAGTCGCTTGAGGTTGCGCTGCGGCAGCGCGCAGAGATTGCCGTAAAGAATGGTGATGGCGGACATCGCCACGAGCAGCTTCGTCCACTGCGCCGTCACCGCTGGCGTCGCGCTGAACAGCACGCGCAGCAGCAGGACGAATCCCGCCGCCTTGGAGCCGACGGCCAGAAAAGCGGTCACGGGCGTGGGCGCGCCTTGATAGACATCC
The DNA here is from genome assembly GCA_031378375.1 of Verrucomicrobiota bacterium. Classification (GTDB taxonomy): domain Bacteria; phylum Verrucomicrobiota; class Verrucomicrobiia; order Limisphaerales; family JANNEF01; genus JANNEF01. The sequence goes on from JANNEF010000446.1 coordinate 1,089, forward strand.
GGTGCCCAGATTTGCAGCGGGAAGGCGGCGATCTTGAAGGCGAGTCCGAGCAGTACGAGCAACAGGCCAAGGAGAAAGATGGGTTTCGCGGAGAGTGCGTCGGATTTTTGCGCCAATTCCACAAAGCTCATCGTGCCGCTCACGCCGTACACAAGCGCGATGCCATAAACCATGAACGCCGACGCCAGCGCCCCGAGGATGAGATATTTGATGCCCGCTTCGAGCGAGACCAACCGGCTGCGCTGGTAGCTGGTGAGCACGTAAAACGTCACCGTGATGAGCTCGATGGAGACGAACAGCATCGTGAAGTCGTTGGCCGACGCGGCGAACATCATTCCCGCCAGCGCGAACAGGATGAGCGAGTAAAATTCCGAGATGCCGTGGCCGAGCCGGTCGGCGAACTCGACCGCCATGAGGAGCACGATGACGGCGGCAAGCAGGAAGAAGCGTTTGAAGAACAGCGCCAGCAAGTCCATCACGTAACTGCCCCCGAAGGCGAATTCGATGCGCTGAAACACGAACGGCCCGACGGAAAGTTTCAATTCCAGCGGCGGCCACACGAAGCTGGACGCCAGCACCAGTCCGACGCCGATCGCCGCGAGGTAGCCAAGCTGTCGGCGTTTCTCCGCCGGCAGCCACAGGTCGAGCAACAGCACGCCCAGCGCGAGGATGAGGACGGCGATTTCGAGGTTGAGCAGGGAGGCGTTCATCAGTGGCAGATGGCGGACCAATTCAATCGAATGTTCACTTTGCCTGGGCGGTTTGCACTTTGGCCGCCACGCTCGTCGCCATTTTCACGATGGCTTCGGCGCTGGGCTTGATCTTGTCAGTCAACAGGCGCGGGAAGAATCCAAAGACCAGCAGCGCCGCCAGCAGCAGCGCGAACGGGACTTTGCGCCACGGGGTCGCGTCGGCGACTCCCGTCCATTGCTCCGGCAACGGGCCGTGCAAAATGTTGCGGATGGCCCGCAGCATGTACACCGCGCCGATGATGAGCGCGCCCCACGCCGCCACGACGACGAACCAGGGCAACGTCTTCCACGCGCCGAACAACACGAGCATTTCACCGGCAAAGTTGGCGAAGCCCGGTAACCCGCAGCCTGCCATCATCGCCATGATCAGCGCCGCACCGATGAACGGAAGCCGGCGCAGCAGTCCTCCGAGCTTCGCCATCTCCAGCGTGCCGGTTTGCTGGTAGAGATAGCCGCTCAGGCCGAACGTCAGCGCGGCGAGGAAGCCGTGCGCAATCATCACGACCACTGCGCCGGTCACGCCGATGAGGCTGAGGCTGGCGATGCCGAGGAAGATGAAACCCATGTGAGCCACGGACGAGTTACCGATGAGCTGGTTCAAGTCGCGCTGGCGCATCGCCACGAATCCACAGTAGAGAATATTGCCCAGGCACAGCAGCGCGAGGAGGTGCAGCCAGTGTTTCGCACCGTCCGGCATCAGCGGCAGCGCGATGCGGATGAGGCCGTAGAGACCGAACTTCTTGAGCACGCCTGCGTGGAGCATTGCGGTGGCCGTCGGCGCCGCGCCATAGCCCAGCGGCGCCCAGGTGTGAAACGGCCAGAGCGATACGAGAATGCCGAACCCGAACATCAACAGCGGAAAGATGAAGTGCTGCGCGCCGCCCGGCATCGGGCTGGCTTTGAAGTAATCGGTCAGCTTCACGATGTCGAAGGTGCGCGCCCCGGCGGGCACTTGCAGGTAAAGCGCGATGAGGCCGATCAGCGCGATGAGCGCGCCGACGCTCAGGTAGAGCGTGATCTGGAACGTTGCGTAGTTCTTTTTCTCCCCGCGCCCCCAGACGCCGATCATGATGAACGTCGGTACCAGCGCCAGTTCGTGGAAGGCATAAAAGAAAAACAGGTCGAGCGACGCGAATGCGCCGAGGATGCCGCCCGTCATCACCAGCAGCAGGAGGTAAAACTCCTTCTCGCGCTCCCTGATTTCCCACGAGACGCATGCCGCCGCGAAGGCGACGATCGCGCCCATCAGGATGAGTCCGATGTTCACGCCGTCCACGCCGACGTGGAAACTGATGCCGAGCGATGGCACCCACGGAGTGTTCTGCACGAACTGGTAGCCCGCCTCGCCGGTGTCGAACCGCCAGAAGAGCAGCAGCGCCAGCAACGCCGTGACCAGCGTGGCCAGCAGCGCAACCACGCGGATGCCGAACCGAACCTCGCGCGGGATGAATGCGATGCCAGCCGCGGCGAGCAAGGGTAGGAGAATGATGGCGGTGAGCATCTGGTTAGAAAGGATTCATTTCAGCGCAAACAAAATCACCACCACCACACCCGCCACGAACAGAAACGCGTAGGTCTGCAAATTCCCCGTCTGCACCAGGCGCAGAGCGCGACCCAATATCTCCGTGGTGCCGTGCGTGCCGCGCACGAACAGGCCGGCGACGATCCAACGGTCGATCCAATCGGCCAGCCGCGAGATCGCTTCGTGAGTGATGCGGATGACGAATTCGTAAATCTCGTCGAAGTAGAAGCGGTTGCGCATCCCCCGGGCGAGCGCACCGAGTTTTTCCGGCAACGGGTCGCGGGCTGCGTTCGCGTAGAGCGCGTAGGCGAACGATGCGCCGAAGATGACGGCGGCCAGCCCAGCCATCGCCGCGAGGGGCGCGTGGCCGAAGGGGGCGAACATTTCCTGAAGCCAGGAACCGCTGTGCGCGGAGTCGGGATTGAATTGGTGGCCGATGAAGGAGTTGATGCCCCACAGGCCGGCCAGGGCGCTGGGCACAGCCAGTGCGATGAGCGGCCATTTCATCACGGCGGGTGATTCGTGCGCGTGCGCGGCGGATTCGGAGCGGGCCGCGCCACAGAACGCGACGAACCATAGCCGCGCCATGTAAAACGTGGTGAGCATCGCCACGAACGTGGCCAGAAGGAACAGCCCGATGCTGTGATGCGAGGCGGCGGCGAGGATTTCGTCCTTGCTGAAGAAGCCGCTGAACGGCGGCACACCGCAGAGCGCGAGCGTGCCGATGAGAAAGGTCCAGTAAGTCGCGGGCATCTTCTTTTTCAACCCGCCCATTTTCCAGATGTCCTGCTCATGATGCAGCGCGTGGATGACCGTGCCGGCGCCGAGAAACAGCAACGCCTTGAAGAAAGCGTGCGTGGTGAGGTGATACATCGCCGGCGTCGGCCCGCCGAGTCCCACGGCCATCACCATGTAGCCGAGTTGCGAGAGCGTGGAGTAGGCGAGGATGCGCTTGATGTCGTTTTGCTGGACGGCGATGAGCGCCGCCAGCAGCGCGGTGAACCCGCCAATCCACGAGATGACACCCAGCGCCGTGACGCCGTGCAGCGACGGCAAACATTCCGGCCACGCCTGCGTCGCGCCGAACAGGAAGAACACGCGGCACAGCATGTAAACACCGGCCGCGACCATCGTCGCCGCGTGGATGAGCGCGCTGACGGGCGTGGGGCCTTCCATCGCGTCCGGGAGCCAGACGTGGAGCGGGAACTGGGCGGACTTGCCCATCGCGCCGCAGAAGATCAGCAGCCCGGCGAGGGTGGCGAGCGCGCCGAGGGCCGCCGGGTTCGCCGCGAGTCTGTCCTGAAGCTCAGCGAAGTTCACCGAGCCAAGCGTTGCCCAGATAAGAATGATGCCGAGGATGAAGCCAAAGTCACCGAGCCGGTTTGTGATGAAGGCTTTTTTGCAGGCGTCGGCGGCGGAGGCTTTCTCGTACCAGAACCCGATGAGCAGGTAGCTGGAGACGCCGACCAGTTCCCAGAAGATGAACATCTGGACGAAATTGTTTGCCAGCACGATGCCGAGCATCGAGAAGGTGAACAGGCTCAGGCTGGCGAAGTAGCGCGGGAAGGCACGGTCCTCGTGCATGTAGCCGAACGAGTAAATGTGAATCGTGCCGCCCACACCGGTGACGATGAGGAGCATGATGAGACTGAGCGGATCCAACCGCACACCAAAATCAATGTGCAGGTCGCCGACGGCCAGCCAGGTTGCGGACAGTTCGACGGGCGCGGGCGCGTGGCGAAAGTTCGCGAACACCACGAGGCTCAGGATGAACCCGATGACGATGGCGCTGATGGAGAGCTTCGCGCTCAACCCGCGGTCCTTCTGCGTGAACAGCGTGATGACTGTCGCGGCGGCCAGCGGCAGGAAAAGGATGATCCAGGCTAACGCTTCGAGTTTCATCTGTGGAATGCCCGCCAAACGAAATAAGCGAACAACAACGACCATGCCAACCAACTAAAGGCCGAGTTTGCCGTGCGCAAACGAGGGTGCTTGTCCCACCAAGCAGCCCGCCGATCCTCTCTTGTTCTAAACCAGTCGTCTGAAAAAAAGAAAGCGCGATACCCCAAAAAGCAGGCAACGACAGCGACCAAGATCAAATAGACTGCCCAAACGGTTTTGGCATCCGGGATAAACCAGCAGAGCCAAGCAAGCATCGGCACAAAAAGACAACAAGCACCAAAACTGAGGAGGGCTAGTCTTCTTGCCGGATGACTCCAGTTTTTCATCGTGAGCATCACAGTTTCATCGTCGTCAGGTCTTCGACGTGGGCGGTCTGGCGCTTGCGGTAGAGCGCGACGATGAGCGCGAGGCCCACCGCCACTTCCGCCGCCGCCACGGTGATGATGAAGAAGACCATGACCTGGCCGTTGAGGTTGTTGTTGAAGCGCGAAAAGGCGACCAGCGCGAGGTTCGCCGCGTTGAGCATCAGTTCGAGCGACATGTAGATGACGAGCAGGCTGCGCCGCGCGATGACGCCGAGCAGGCCGAGGCAGAACAGCAGGCCGCTGACGGCGAGATAATGGTCGAGCGTGACGGTCATGATTGAAAATCCGAAGACCGAAATCTGAAGACCGATAGAAATCCGAAATCCGAAATCCGAATCGGAGCCGCCGCTTCAAGCGTGCCGTGCAGCCGCAGCCCCGCCCTTCGGATTTCGGGCTTCGGGCTTCTTTCGGATTTCGGCATTCGATATTCGGATTTCATTTCAAATCCTTCTTGCTCAGCAAAATTACGCCGACCATCGCCACCAATAGCAGCACGGAAACAATTTCAAACTGGAGCAGGTATTGCGTGAACAGCACCTTGCCGAGCGGGATGGTTTCGCCCTTGAGCGTGGGCGCGGGCAGGTTCGCGCCCAGGTCGGATTTGCGGAGGGCGTTTCCGAACAGCAACGCCAGGCTGCCGACGGACACGACCGCCAGGCCGAGCATGGTTTTCTTCAACTTGCGCCGCTGTTCCTCTTTCAAGTCGAGCAGCATGATGACGAACAGGAACAGCACCATCACCGCGCCGGCATAGACGAGCACCTGCACCGCCGCGAGAAAGAATGCTTCCAGCAAGACGAACAGCCCCGCCAGCGAGATGATGGTCAGCACCAGAAACATCGCGCTGGTGACCGGGTTGCGGCTGAACGGATTCGCCACGACGAGGAAGCCGCAGAGCAGCGTCAGCGCGGCGAAGAGGTAGAAGAAGATGTCGTGCATGTCTAAAAGCTCAAAATCCAAAGCTCAAAGCTCAAGAGAAATCCAAAACAGAAAGCTTCAACCATCGGCATCCGTAGCATCGGGCACCGGCTGATTGGTGCTCGTGGCTTGGAGCTTATCTTGAGCTTTGAGCTTTGAGCTTTGAGCTTCATGCAATGTGCTAGACCTTCACCGGAAACACTTCCTGTTCCTTCGCCTCCTCCAGCTTGTGCTTCCATTTCTGGATGCCGGCGTGTTCGCCGCCGAGGGCGAGGAGTTTTTCCTTGTTGTAAATCATCTCCGCGCGGCTCTGGCCGGTGAGCGAGTAATCCTGCAACAGGAAGATGGCTTCCTCCGGGCAGACTTCCTGGCAGAAGCCGCAGAAGATGCAGCGGAGCATGTTGATCTCGAATTCCTGCGGCATCTTCTCCGCGTTCGGGCGGTCGGCGCGCAGTCCGTCGGGGCCGGGCGGCGTGATCCGGATGGCCTTGGGAGGACAGACGAACTCGCAGAGCTGGCAGGACACGCACTTGGTGTGGCCTTCCTGGTCCTTCACGAGATACGGAGCGCCGCGGTAGCCGGGCGGAACGGTCCACTTCTCCTCGGGATACTGCATCGTCACTTTCTTTTTGAAGAAGTGTTGCAGGGTGATGCGGAACCCGCCCCAGATCGCCGGCAGGTAAAGCCGTTCCCAAAAATTCAATGGTTTGCGTTTGACGATCATTCTCGGTCCTTCCAATTCCACCACTTCAACAACTCCGGCTTCGGCTTCGTGGTTGAAGCGAAGTAAACCGCGCAGCGCATCACGTAAAGCATGCAGCGGTCAACCTTCTCGCCCTGAAACTGGCAAAGCCGATCATAAAGCTTCTGCGGGTTCCGCCGCTTCAGGTCGCCGACCTTCCGCAAGCCGAGGTTCCAAAAGTCCTCCGCAATCGTCTGTCCGACGCCGGGAATCGTGCGAAATTCTTTGAGTGCCGCAGCTTTCATTTTGCCTGCCACCACAGCCATACGGCCGTCACCAAAATGTTCGCCAGCGCCAGCGGGATGAACCGCCGCCAGCCCAGATCCATCAACTGGTCGTAGCGAAAGCGCGGCAACATCCAGCGCACCCAGATGAACACGAGCATCAAGCCCAGCAGCTTCGCCAGAAACACCGCGATGTGCGCCACGCCGCCCAGCAGCGTCGTCGCCGGCAGGTCCAGCCCAAACCACGGCAGTGTCCAGCCGCCGAAGAACAGCGTCACCATCATGGCCGAGGACGCGGCCATGTTCGCGTATTCGCCCATGAAGAACATCGCGAACTTCATCGAGCTGTATTCGACGTTGTAGCCGCCGGCCAGTTCCTGCTCGGACTCCGGCAGATCGAACGGCAGCCGGTTCGTTTCCGCGAAAGCCGCGACGAGGAAAATAAAAAACGCCAGCGGCTGTTTGAACACCAGCCATCTGGTCAGCCCGTGCGACTGGTAGCCGATGACGGCGCTCAAGTTCAACCCACCGACGAGCATGAACACCGGCACGACCGACATGCCCATCGCGATTTCGTACGAAATCAACTGCGCGCTGGCGCGGATGCCGCCGAGGAACGGATACTTCGAGTTCGCCGCGTAGCCCGCCAGCACGATGCCGTACACGCCGAGCGACACGATGCCGAACGTGTAGAGGATGCCGACGTTCAAGTCGGCCAGCACCATCGTCTGCCCGCCGAGCGTGGAGCCAAACGGGATGACCGCCACCGTCAGCAAACTCGGAATCATCACGATGGCCGGTGCCAGCCAGTAGTAGGCTTTGCGAACGTGCGCAGGCGTGAAGTCTTCCTTGAGGAACGCCTTCACGCCGTCGGCCACCGGCTGCCAGATGCCGAACGGCCCAACGCGATTCGGCCCGATGCGATCCTGGATGGCCGCGCACAGGCGCCGTTCGACGAGCACGATGTAGGCGACGATGCCCATCAGCACGGCGAAGACGCCGACGATCTTGATGGCGGCGAAGAGAAGGAAGTTCCAGTCCATGGCGAATTAAATTTGCACCGTCACGCCCAAGTCGCCCAGTCCGGCCCACGTCAGGCCATGGAATGCGGGCACTTCGGCGGCCATCTGGTTGAACAAACCTTCGATGCTCACGAAGCCGTTTTGACCGGTGACGTTGTGAACCAGTTCGTGCAGGAACTCCCATTCGGGCCGCGCGTCGCCGGGCGGCTCGACGGCTTTGGTGAAACGCTGCACGCGGCCCTTGACGTTCGTGAAGCTGCCGCGCTTTTCCGCGTGCGCGCAGCCGGGCAACAGGTAGTGCGCGAGCTTCGTCGTCTCGTTCGGCAAAATATCGCTGACGATGAGCGTCTCCAGTTTGCCGAGCAAGTCGGCGCCGATGCCGTGCCTGGTCACGTCCTCGCCGAAGACGATCAGCGTCTTGATTTTCCCGGTGCGAATGCCGTCCGCGATCTTCGCCAGGTTGCGCCCCATCTCCGCGTGGCAATCCACGATGCCCGTGAGGACGGCGCCATTGCTGTTGGGGTTCTTGTCCGCGTTGACGAGCAACCTGTCGCCCTCGCCCATGCGCGGGACGGAGTCAGTGATCGCGCCGAGCTTCACCGCCAGTTTCTTGATCAGGAACAGTTCTTCATTGGTCTGCCGCGCCGACGCGACAATGGCCGCAGAACCAGCGGGGGCTTTTTGGAGTAATTGTGAAATCTCGCCCAGTGCTACCGCCCAACTTTGAGCTTTGAACTTTGAGCTTTGAACTTTCACCAACCGGTCTGCACGCCCCACCCACTTGTAGTTCAGCCGTCCCGCGTCGCACATCCACGACGAGTTCACCGCGTCATTCTCGCGCGGCTCGTAGCGGTGGATTTTGCCCTCGCGCGACCCGATGACGATGTTGCAGCCAGTGCCGCAACTGGTGCAGAGGCTTTTGCTCTCCTTCAAAAACCACACGCGCATCTGGAACCGGAAATCCTTCGACGTGAGCGCGCCCACCGGGCAGATGTCCACGGTGTTGAGCGTGTAGTTGTTGGCGAACGGCGTGCCGGGATAGGTGGCGATGGTGTTGTAGCTGCCGCGATTGATGATGCCCAGCGCGTCGTCGCCCGCGATATCCTTCGTGAAGCGGATGCAGCGCGTGCAGAGAATGCAACGCTCGGCGTCGAGCACGATGCGCGGGCCGAGGTCCACGGTCTTGGGCTTGTGAACCTTCGGCTCGACGAAGCGGCTCTGGGCCTGGCCGTATTCGACGGAGTATTCCTGGAGCTTGCACTCACCGGCCTGGTCGCAGATGGGGCAGTCGAGCGGGTGATTGATGAGCAGCGATTCGAGCACACCCTCGCGCATCTGCTTCACGCCGGGCGTCGCGGTATAAATCTCCATGCCCGGCGAAATCGGCGTGGCACACGCGATGGCGGGCCGCGGCGACCTGGCAATCTTCGGCGTGCCGTCGGGATTGAGGATGGGTTTGCGATCCGGTCCCATCGCGGGCGTGCCGAACTCGACGAGGCACATGCGGCAGTTGCCGGCGACGGGCAGCTTCGGATGATAGCAGTAGTGCGGCACGTCTGTCTTCGCGATTTCGCACGCCTGAATCATGGTCGTCGCCACGGGGCGTCCCGTGATCGGGTCGGGCGTCGTCTTCGGCACGGAAACGATCTTCCCATCCACCTTCACCGCGAAGGTTTCAACCGGTGGTGGCGCAGGCTTGGTTTCGGTGGTTGCGACGTTCGACATACGAGGTCAATGAATGGCCGTGGCAACTCGTTTTGGTTCAGATGCCGAAGCGGATCGCCTTGCCTCATCCGCCGCGCCCTTGGCCACGAACTCATCCTTAAATTTCGCCACGAAGCTTTGCACCGGCCATGAGCACGCTTCGCCGAAGGCGCAGATGGTGCGGCCACCGGGGATGTTGTCGGCGATTTTCACGAGGTAATCGGCGTCGGTCTTGCGGCCTTCGCCGTGAGTGAGCCGATGAAGCGCCTTGCTCATCCACAACGAACCTTCGCGGCAGGGGGTGCATTGGCCGCAGCTTTCGTGCGCGTAAAACTCGCTGATGTTTGCCAGCGCCTCGACGATGTCCACGCTGTCGTCCATCACGATGATGGCGCTGGAGCCGGACATGGTGCCGGCAGCCGAAAGCGAATCGAAGTCGTAGGGCAGGTCGAGCATCTCCACCTCCTGCTCGGTCTCTTTGCCGTCGGGGGCTTTCCGCTTGAGCTTAAATTTCTCGCCGGCCTTGAGAACCTTGGCGGAGGAACCGCCGGGGATGACCGCCTTGAGCTTGCGTCCATCGCGCAGGCCGCCGCCGAAATTTTCATGGAAGATGAGTTCGCCGAGGGTGACTTTGCCGACTTCGATTTCGTAGTAGCCAGGGCGTTTCACCTGTCCGCTGAGGCTGACGATGCGGGTGCCGGTGTTGTTTGGCGTGCCGAGCTTGGCGTATTCCGCCGCGCCCATCGCGACAATGTGTTTCACGGCGGCGAGCGTCTCGACGTTGTTCACAATGGTCGGGCACATGTAGAGTCCGAGCACAGCGGGAAAGTAAGGCGGCTTGATGCGCGGGTAGGGGCGCTTGCCTTCCAGCGACTCGATGAGGCCGGTTTCCTCGCCGCAGATGTAAGCGCCCGCGCCCCGGTGAACGTGAATCTCCAGATCGTAGCGGGAGCCGAGGATGTTCTTGCCGAGGAAATTCTTCGCGCGGGCTTCCTTGAGTGCGCGGTTGAGGATGCGCGCACCCTCGGGCATCTCACCGCGAATGTAGATGTAGGCGAGCTTCACGTCGTTCGCGAAGCAGGAGATGATCCTCCCCTCGATGAGTTGATGAGGATCCTTGTGGATGATTTGGCGGTCCTTGAACGTGCCCGGCTCGGATTCGTCGGCGTTGCAGATGAGGTAAATGGGCTTGCCGCTCCGGCGGTCCACGAACGACCACTTCAGTCCGCACGAGAAACCCGCCCCACCGCGTCCGCGCAGGCCGGAGAGTTTCACCTCGTCGCGAATCTGCTCCTGCGCGCTGTGAGTCTTGCCGTCGGGCAGGGATTTCGGTGCGAGCGTGAGCGCCTTCTTCAACGCCTCGTAGCCGCCATGGCGCAGGTAGCATTCGAGGTCGCCCGTGTAACCGGGCGCGTCGGCGTGCTTGAGGATGAGGCGAAATTCCTGGGGCATATCAGCGGCTTGACTCCAAAAGCGAAAGCTTTAACGTCTTCCAATCGTCGGTCTGCCCGATGGTGTAACGGTAGCACAACAGACTCTGAATCTGTTTGTCATGGTTCAAATCCATGTCGGGCAGCCAAGTCATTTTCCCGCCTCCACGTTTTCGCCGCTTCGTTTCAACACCTCGAGGCGTTGGCGGATGAGTTCGAGGTGGATCAAATCCTTCGGACGCCGGATTGCTTCCTTGCTCCGCTGAATCAATTCGAGCGGCAGCACGGCCATCTCGATTCCCTGCCATCGCATCGAGCGAGCCTTGGGCCAAACTCGCTTGAACGAAGGCAGACCGGTTACTTCATAGACAAAATTGACCATCGTTGAATCAGTCAACTCCACGACTGTGTTGCGGACAAATTGTGCCCCATTGCGCACAGCGACGTTAATTGCCCGCATATATTGACGCGGAGACAACTCGATCCAGAGGTCCACATCCACCGTGGAGCCTGGAACACCTTGAATGCTGGCGGCGGACATGCCGATCACAATGCATCGAATTTTTCCATCCCCGAGCGCCCCCACAAGCCGAGCGAGCGGAGATAGGTCACGTTCATTTGCCACCGCTCGTCCGGTGTCGCGGCGGCGAACCGTGCGAACAACACCAGCTCGTCTTCGCTGAACCCCGGCAGTCCCTTTAGCTTGCGATGGACTTTTCGCCAGTCTTTGAGGCTTGTTTTCATGTTTCGACTTCTTCGACATGGCGCTCACTTGCACTTCGCCAGGATTTCTTCCGCCTTCGCGTGCGAAACGCCTTCGTAAAAATCCTCGTTGCACATCATCACCGAGGCGGTGCCGCAACTGGCGAGGCATTCGACGAACTCGACGGAGAACTTCCCGTCCTTCGTCGTTTGCAGGCCGTGCGCGTGCGCGTCGAGACCGAGCTTCGAGCAGAAATGTTCGTGCAATTTCCCGGAGCCTCCGAGCGCGCAGCTCAACGTACGGCAAACCTTGATGACGTGCTTCCCCACCGGCTCTTGACGGAACATCGGGTAGAACGTGACCAGCTCGTAAACGTTGATTGGTTGCAGGCCAAGCTTGCGCGCCGTCCACTCGATGGCGTCTTTGGACAGCCAGCCGAAGTGCTCCTGCAAGGCGTGCAACAGCATGAGTGACGCGCTCCGCTTCTGCGGGTAGTGCGTGATCAACTCGTCAATCTCGGCTTCGAGTTGCGTTGGAACGGCGAAGGTCATCGGTCGCATTCCCCCATCACGAAATCTATCGAGCCGAGGATCGCCACCGTGTCGCTCATCATGTGGCCGGGCAGCAGCGCGGGCAGGATGCTCAGGTTCACGAACGATGGCGCGCGGATTTTCAGCCGGTGTGGCGTGCCGCCGCCCTTGCTGTTGATGTAAAAGCCCAGTTCACCCTTTGGGTTCTCCGCGCCAAAATAAATTTCCCCCGGTGGCGCGTTCACGCCCTGTGTCACCAGCATGAACTGGTGAATCAATTCCTCCATGCTCGTGAGCACTTTGTCCTTCGGCGGCAGTATGGTCTTGCCGTCGGGAATGTTCACCGGTTCGCCCGACTGGTTGTCCGCGCCGCCCGGCAGCTTGTCGAAGCACTGATGCAGCAGGCGCACGCTCTGGCGCATTTCCTCCATGCGGACGAGGTAGCGGTCGTAACAATCGCCCACCGATCCGACCGGCACGTCGAACTGCAACTGGTCGTAAACCAAATACGGCGTGGCCTTCCGCAAATCGTAATCCACGCCGCTGGCGCGGAGGTTCGGGCCGCTCAGTCCGTAGTCAATCGCCATCTCCCGCGAGATGACGCCCACGTCGCGCGTGCGGTCCACCCAGATGCGGTTGCGCGTCAGCAACTTCTCCGTCTCGTCAATGTTGACAACGACCTCGTTCAAAAACTTTCGGCACTGCGCCACCCACCCTGGCGGCAGATCGCGCGCCAACCCGCCGATGCGCGTGTAAGTCGTCGTGAACCGCGCGCCCGTCAGCGCCTCGATTAAATTGTAAATCTTCTCCCGCTCCGTGAACGTGAACAGGAAGACCGTCAGCGCCCCCACATCCATCGCGAAGCAGCCGACGCCGAGCAAATGCGCGGAGATGCGCGCCAGTTCGCAGCAGATTACGCGGATGTATTGGCAGCGCGGCGGCAGTTGCTTCTCGATGCCCATGAGCTTCTCAACCGCCAGCGCGTAGGCGACGTTGTTGGCCAGCGGCGCGAGGTAATCCAGCCGATCCGTGTAAGGGATGAACTGGGTGTAAGTCATGTTCTCGGCGATCTTCTCGTCGCCGCGATGGAGGTAGCCGATGTCCGGCACCGCCTTGGTGATGATCTCGCCGTCGAGTTCGAGGATGATGCGCAACACGCCATGCGTGGACGGATGCGACGGCCCCATGTTCAGGACCATTTTCTCGCCCTGCAGGTCTTGCAACCCCTCCGTCATTTCTGGAGGCAAGAACCCGACACCCGCCGCCGCACGGGCCGCCGGGTCGCGAAATTCAATGTCTTGAACAGAGGCCATGCTTATCCATTCTCCGGCGTCCGGACGCGTGGTTCACGAGTGGTCGCGTGTTCGGCTCCAGCCATTGTCACAAATGGCCCGCCTTCCAGAGGCGCGGGACGGCTGAAGGCGATGTCCGGCATTTCACTCGGCTTGCCCGCGAGCGGGAAATCCTTCCGCAGCGGAAAATACGGATAGCCTTCCCACATCAGAATCCGTCGCAAGTCCGGATGGCCGCGAAAGCGGATGCCCATCATGTCGTAAATTTCGCGCTCGTGCCAATCCGCCGTGCGCCACACGCCTGTCACCGTCGGTAGTTCCGACTTTTCCTCGCCCACGTCCGTCTTGAGGCGCAAATGGCAGCGATGCGCCAACCCGCAAAGCTCGTAAACCACTGTCCAGCGCGGGTCCACGCCGTAGTTGTCCACGCTGCTGATGTCCACGAGATAGTCGAAGCCGAGCGTCGTCTTGGCGAAGATGCACACTTCCGCGATGCGCTCGGCGTCCTGGACGGCCAGCGTCACCTCGCCGCGAAACTCCACCGGCGCGGCGAGCAACTCGCCAAACTGCGCGCCGAGCTTCTGAGCTAGTTCGAGGGCGGACATGAAATTCAGTTCAATGTTCTCTGTGTAAAATTATGACCCGAAGAACGCTGATCAGTTCTTCAGGTTGGCAATCGTCAGCGTCGAGACGACCGGCGCCTTGGCGACGACTTTGTTTTGCAACTTGATGAACGCATCCAGCAGCGCCTCCGGTCGCGGCGGGCAGCCGGCCACGTAAACGTCCACCGGGATGACGTTATCCACGCCTTGCAGCACCGCGTAGCTGCGGTACATGCCGCCGGTGGATGCGCACGCGCCCATCGCGATGACCCATTTCGGCTCCGCCATCTGGTCGTAAATGCGTTTCACAGCGAGGGCCATTTTGTAAGTGACGGTGCCCGCGACGATCATCACGTCCGACTGGCGCGGGGAAAAGCGCATCACCTCGGCGCCAAATCGGGAGATGTCGTAGCGGCTCGCTCCGGCGGCCATCAGTTCGATCGCGCAACACGCCAGCCCCATCGGCATCGGCCAGACGGAGTTTTTGCGAAACCAGTTGAGCGCGGCATCCACGCGGGTGACGATGACGTCGCCTTCGATCTTCGAGTTGTAGCCGATTTCGGTGTTGGTTTGCATTAGCGGCGACGGGCTTGAGCGCCCGTATTTGCCGGCAAACTAAACAGCCGAAAAAAGTCAGGCAAGTGGATTTGTGAATTTTTTCACAAGCGGAGCAGCGGCGAGCCAAACAGGATTGGCGGAGCGTGACGCCGGCCCTACGGCGCGGCGTTCAGCAGCTTCCAAACCCGCAGCGCCTCGGTGACGCCCCACGCCTGCGCGTCACAGCCGCGCTGGGTGTGCGGCGCGTCGCCGTCCACGATTTCGGGAAGCTGCCCCAGGCTCCCTTCCGCCATCAGCCGGTCCATGCTGGCAAGGTAGGCGCGCGCGGTGGCTACGACCCCAGGATCGAATTCCCACGCCCGCGCCAGAGCTTCGCAGAAGACCGGGAACGTCCACGTCCAGGCCGTGCCGTTGTGGTAGGCGGGCTTGCGCAATGTGTCCTCGTCGCCCTCGTAGCGGCCGCAATACGGCTCGTCCGGCTGGTTGAGCAACCGGCCATGCGCGTAAACTGGCAGCGGTGGCGACACCGGCAGCGGCGCGAGGCTGCGCAGCGCGCCGGGCACCACGAGATGGCGCAACGCCGCGTCCACGCAACTCCGTGCGCGATCACCGGTCGCGAGGCCGAGGCTCACGGCCAGGAGACAATTACTGCGGAGCGCGTTGTCCACCGTGGCGTCCGACGCGGGCTTGCCGGCGGGAGCGAGCAACACGTCCGCGAAGTAACCGCGATCTTCGAGCCAGAAATATTTTTGGAACGATGCCTCGGCGCGATCCGCGAGTTCTGGCCAGCTCTCGCCGTCGGCCTTCACGTCAAGGCGCGCGAGTTGGCGCAACAACCGAATCCAGAGGACTTGAATCTCCACTGGATAACCTTCGCGCGGAGTACCGGCGGGGTGATTCGTGTCCATCCAGGTGAAATGACTCGGACTCCAAATCAACCCGGAAGCCGCGTCCATGCGGATGCCATTGGCCGTGCCGCGCGCGTATCCTGCCGCGATGGAGCGAAGCACATCTGCGATGGTGCGGCCTTTTTCATTCACGGTCAGGTCATGGAAACTTCGCGACTTGCCCGCCGGCCCTGACTTGAAACTTGCACCTTCAAACCTGGCACATTCCTCGCAGACCACCCCATACCAGAGCGGCGCGTCGCTGGTGTCACGGTTGGAAGCGTCCTCGCCATGAATGATGTTGGGCAACGTGCCATGTTCCTCGAAGCGACCGAAGACGGTGAGCAACTGGCGCACTTCATCCACCAGGCCGGCGGCGAGCAGGCCACGCGCGCAGATGAGCGAATCGCGGCCCCAATCCAAAAACCACGGGTAGCCGGCGATCACCGTCCGGCCCTTGTCCCGCCGGACGACAAATGCTTGCGCGGCCAGCGCCAGTTGCCGGCCGAAAGTGTCCTCCGTGTCCAACCCGGCGCGGGCGACGGCGTGATCGCCGCTTGCGCGGCGGTTCGTGTCGAATTGTTTTAGTTCATCGGGCGACGGGTTGGTTTGCTCCGCGCTCAGCACAAGCGATACATCTCCGTCCTTCGGCATCGGCACGTCGAACCAACCGGGGCTGAAGGCGTCTTCGTGCTCCACCTGGCCGCGTGATTTCTCGACCGGGTGCGACACGCCCAGACTCCATTCCGCCTCGTGATGATAGACTCCGGCGTCGGCGAACACGCGCAGCGTGCGCTCCGCCACCGGCGCAAACACAAAGCCGGGCCGATCCGTCAGCGCCTCCGTGTGCGCGGTGAAGTGGTGCTCCGTGCCGGCGTTGTGATGGGTGTCCGCGTGGAAGTTGCGATCCAGAATGTCCACGCGCACCACCAGGTTCACGCGCGCCTGCGGCGGGAGGTCTTCGCCAAAGCCGGGCGGACGGAGCGGACGTTGAAACCGCAGCACGGTGATGTTTTTCTCCGGCAACATGTCCGCGACCAGTTCAATCTCCACCGCGCGGCAGTCGCCGGCGCTCGCCACGAAGCGCCACCCGGCCGGCGGTCCGGGCGTGAAGTGGATCAAACTCTCCTGGTTCAGCGGCGAAGTGAAACCGTCCGCCACGACCCACGCCCGGACACGCTTTACAAAAATGTGCCGGTCCACCGGCACGCGCGCGTGCAGGTTCGCGCCGAGCACGCAGTCGTATTTCGATTTCACCCGGCCCAGGTCCACCTGCATGCGCGCCATGCCGCCGATGCCGTTGGTGAGCAGCACCAGGCCCGGTTCGCGGGCGAGCGCGGACGCAGCCATCTCGAAGTTGCGTTGGATTTGCAGCTTCCTCAGGTCCGGCTCTGGCGCGAGGAAACGCACCGGCGCCTGCGTGTTCGGTTGTTTTTCATCAAAGCGTTCGAGCGTCAACTCCGCGTCGCCCGCCGGCTGGCCCGGCGGGAAACAGGCGATGTGGCCGCCGCGCACGCGGATGGATTGAACGTTGGTCGCCGCCCGGCCGGTCTGGAGCGTGGCGCGGAACGGCACGTCATCTTCGAGCAACAACCAGTGTCCCGGCGGCACGGGTGTGACGCGCCGGGTGTCGGGCAAACGCCAACTCACGACCTTGGGAAATAGGTCTTTGCGCGCCGCGTCCGCGAAGGCTTTGATCAGGTCGGCCTGTACCAAGACTGCGTCCAGAGACTCCAGCAGCGCGAGAAACCGTTTCGGATCGTTGTCCACCAACTGCGCCAGTTCGCGCCAGTCGTGCGGGCCGATCATTTCCACCGGCAGCACACGGGCCAGCGCGGTGACGGCCCAGGCCGCCCGGGCACGGGCGGTGCGGTAGGCGTCGCCGCTCAAGCCGCGCGGGGTCGGCGTCGCAGCGAGGCAGAGACACTCGCCCGGTTCGAGCGTGAAGACCACCTCGCCATCGCTTTCCACCGGCAGTTGCTCGCGTCCCAGCAGATCAAATCCCGGCTGGCCCAGTTGATGAAAAGTCTCCGCGCTCAAGATGAGCGGATGCGCCGCCTTCACGTCCGTGTTCACCAGCACCAGCAGCTTGTCCAGGCCTTCCGCCGACACGCGGCTCAAGGCGAACACCGGCGCATCGTCCGCGCTCAGGCGCGTCAGCACCGCGCCGTCGAAGAAGCATGGGTGCGCGGCCAGCAACCAGTTCAGCGCGGCCAGCTCCGGCAGCAAATTGTCCGGTTTGTCCCACGCCAGGCCACGGCTCTGGTGAACCTGCAACTTCTCGCTCGCCAGCCATTCGACCCCGCAGGTGAAACCGTAGCCGCCGCTGACGCTCGTAAGCGCGCACAGCCGGTTGCGCAACAGCGACCACTCGCGCCCCTGCCGCGCCAGCCGCTCGTTGTCGTGCGTCTCGCTGTAATGGACATACAGCCCCACGCCCCGGCTCTGGCGCAGCGCGTAATCGAGATAGCCGGACACTTCGCGTCCCGAATAATTCTGGAACAGTTCCGAATACGCCCACTGCATCCCGCCGTCGGTGACGAGATTCTCCGTCGCCTCCCACGAGCCGCCGAGACCTTCAAGCAGGAAAATGGTTTCGGGAAATTCATCCAGCACGCGCGCGGTGATGTATTGCCAGGCGGGCACGGGAATCTTGTAGCCCGCGTCGCACCGGAAGCCGTCCACGCCCCGCCGGCACCAGATGAGAAAAACATCCGCGAGATTTTCCCACAACGCCGGGTTGCGGTGATCCAGCTCGCTCAAGTCTTCCCATACCGTGCCCCATGCGCCCGGGCTGACGAACGCTCCGTCCGGCCCGCGCACATACCATTCCGGGTGCTTCTCCTGTAGCGTCGCGCCCCAGCCGGTGTGATTGGCGACCACGTCGAGAAAAACTTTTCCCCCGCGCAAGTGCGTGGCGTAGGTGAGTTCGCGGAACTGGTCCACGCCCGTCGTGCGCTTGTCGAACTCCACCAGCGCCGGGTCAATCGCCGTGAAGTCCTGCACCGCGTACGGACTGCCGAACCGCCCAAACCGCGCATACGTCGTCGGCGTCGGATTGACCGGCAGCAGGTGCAGGATGCGGCAGCCAAGCGTGCCGATGATGTGCGGCAGTTCGCGGATGAGGTCGCGCAGCTTGCCGGAGGGCGGGATGACGGTGAAACCGCGCGCATCCAGTTCGGCCATCTGCGCTTCGAGCTTCTCGTCCCTCGTCGTGATGGCCGTGCGCGTCTCGCCGAACATCCGGACGAATGCGCAATAAATCGTGTTGAACGTGCGGTGGCCGTCGGGATGCACACTCACGCCCGCATCCGCGCCACCGGGCCAATGCTGGCGGCCGCGCTCGTCCACCGCGTAGGCCTTCGCGCGGAAATAGCCGATCTCGGCCAGCGGGAACTCCAGCGACCACACGCCATCGTGCCGGCGCATCGGCACATCGCGCCAGGAAGCGGCGATGCTTTTGAGTTTGCCCGCGTGGGCGTGGATGATTTCGCGGCGGAGCACTTCGCCGCGGCCGAGATTGGTACGCAGGAAAGCTCGCCAGCCGTCGGGCAGGGGACTGCCATCGGCCTGGCGTAAATTGAAACTCACCCGGTCCCCGACGAATCGCAGCACGCGCTCGCCCGTCGCGGGAGACATGACCAGTTTATGCATCTTCGCTCGGATAGACTCAGCAAGGCCGGGGCCGAAAGCAATTCAGGAAGTAGAAAGTTCCACGAGGGTGTGATTAAAAGTGGGTGAGGGCCGGAGCGCCGCAAGGATTGCGGCGCTCCGCGCGCTGTCTTCAATCCCCGTTCGCCTCACCCCCTTTTAATCACACCGGTTGCACCAACAGACTGGTTATTTAGATGTGACAAATCGTATCGGCGGTGGGATCGTCTGCTCGAAGCTCAGATTCAACCGGCGGTGGTGCGCGAAACCTGTTTATGAAACCGATTCAAACCCGTCTGTTCGCCTCGATCACTTTTGCCGCCCTCTTGTGGTTGGCGGCGCCCCTGCCGGTGGCGGGTGCCCTGGTTGCCTTCGGCCTCACCAACACGCCCATCGGCGGCGCCAACATCACCTTCCCCAACGGCGTGCTCACGGTCACTCCGTCCGGCGGGTCGTACGCGGACGCACCCGGCGTCGCCTCGTCGCCTTCCGGCCATTACGGCGTGTCCGTCCAACTGGGCGACGCGGACTCGGGCATTTTCGTTTACCCGTATCACAACGGCTACGTGAACGATGGAAATTTCCTCGTGGGCGAAGTGTTCGGCGTGGTGGATGGCCTGGGGGAACAGCCGATCTGCTCCCTCCGTGCGCGGCGCGAGCGCGAAGGGAATCATACCAACTACGTTAATTGGCTGGTAGAAGTTAAGCGGCGGGGATAGCCTTTGGGCATGGCCAGACCCCGAGCAAAATTAGATCGTTGCGGTGAGGCGGACCTCGTCACCCGCCGCCTCCACACCGAACCTCCCGG
>JANNEF010000450.1:0-22870 GCA_031378375.1 Verrucomicrobiota bacterium
CCGGGAGGTTCGGTGTGGAGGCGGCGGGTGACGAGGTCCGCCTCACCGCAACGATCTAATTTTGCTCGGGGTCTGGCCATGCCCAAAGGCTATCCCCGCCGCTTAACTTCTACCAGCCAATTAACGTAGTTGGTATAAGTCCGACGGGCTGCTCGCCCCAAACTCAGTCCGCCGTGAAACCCCGGTGAGGCTCAGAATCTACGCCTTCAAAAATCTTTTTTGGTTGGACGGCTTTTGTCGCACCCCCCTCGCTAGTCTTGGGGGAAAACAAAAGTCGAATTATGAACAAACAACAGATGGAAATGAGTTTTGACCGCAATGCGCCCGCTCGCCGCCCGCACGGACGCCAGCAGCGCCGCAGCCGTGCCCAGTGGTGGTTCAGCCAGATGCGTCGCGTGGTGGATGGCGCGCTGGACTGGCAGGTCGCTCCCCCCGCCCGCCCGGAGCAGATTTACCTCACACTGGCGCGAGGGAGGTGAGCAGGGCGGGCGCGGGTCCGCCGCCATCGCAAATCAACAACTTGCGGGTGCGCCCGATCAGGCTGGCTGAAAATAGTTTGAGTGTTTTCCCACGGCCCGGCGTTTAATGATCAGGGTCAGTTGATAACAAGATTATGAAGATGCTCAAATCGTTCGCCACCGCCGTTCTGCTCACCGCCTTCGCCGTCGCGCCGTTGACCGCGTTTGCCGCCGACGCCAAGGATGCGAAAAAGCCCAAGCCCTATCCGCTCGACACTTGCGTGGTGTCCGGTGAAAAACTCGGTGCCGACCCCGGCATGAAGCTCCACGAATTTGTCCACGAGGGCCGCGAGATTAAACTGTGCTGCAAGTCGTGCCTCAAGGATTTCAAGAAGGACACGGCCACGTATCTGAAGAAAATCGAAATGGCCGAGAAGGCCAAGAAGTAGCTTGAACGTCCGGCCCGCCGGACTAGATTGCCGCCGTGAGAAGAGCGTTTGCCATCCTGTTCAGTGTGGTGCTGGTGTTGACGCAGAGCCAGTTCCTGGCGGGCGCGTCGGCTCCGGCGGCGCAGCGGGCATGTGCCGGCTGCGCTTGCGGTAAGGCGGCCTGTCCACGGAATTGTTGCCTCGACCGGTCGGCTCCGGTTTCCCAACCGCTGCCGGTGGTGCCGTCGCGCACTGCCGCGCAGGATCACTCTTTCTCACTTTTACCGACGGCCTTGTTGGTGACCGTATCTGTTTGCCCGATTTCTGAAGTTGCCACTCCTTTCCCGTCGCCCGCCCGGGCGAAGGACCTCCCGCTTTATCAGCGGAATTGCGCCTGGCTGATCTGATTTTTCCTGCTCCCCGCCCGTAGTGTGTACCGCGCAAGCGCACTGCGGACGTTTCCTGTCTTGGTTGCGTCAGCCGTAACTTTTTCCGTGAGTATGAAAACATTTACTTTGCTCCTTTCAGCCGTTGCCGCCACGAGTTGGGCGGCGGAAGCGCCCGCGCCCGGGCCGGTGCGGCTCACGCCCGCTTTCATCAATCAACTCGCCGGGGAGATGCGCACGAACCACCCCGCGTTGCGCTCCGCTGGCGCGCGCACGGAAGCCGCCCGCGCGAACGTCGGCTCGGTGCGCGCGTGGGATGATCCGACGGTCCAACTCGGCGCCATGAGTGCCCGGCGCGAAACGCGTGCGGACGACGGCGATTTGATTTACGGCGTGGAGCAAAAACTCCCGCTCTTCGGCAAGCCGCAACTGGCCCGCAAGGTGGCCCAGGCCGAACTTGCCACGGAACAGGCGAACACCACTTACCAGTTCCAACTGCTGCGCCGCGAACTGGCAAAAACCTTGTTTAACAATGCGCTCGCCGACCGCATTGTGGAGGTCGGTGTGCAAGACCTCGCGTGGCTCGAAACCATGGTTGCCGCGACGGATGCCAAGTATCGCGCTGGTCAGGCCAGCCTCGTCGAGTTGCTTCAACTGCAGAACGAGCAGTCCAAGCGCATCGATCAACTCCGCACTGACCGCAACGATCTCGCTCACGACCGACTGGCGCTGAATCGCCTGCTCAATCGCGAGTTCGACGCTGCCTGGCCGGGATTTGAGTTGCCGCCGCTGGCCGCGCCGCTGGCCTATCAACCGCGCCTCGTGGACGTGGCGTTGAGGCACGAACCGAAAATTAAAATGATGCGCGAAGAGATCAAGCAAGCCGAAGCCACCGTGCAGCTGACCAAGCGCCAGCGGTTGCCCGACGTGAGCGTGGGCTTGGAAGGCCGCAATTACACGGGCGACAGCAGTTTTCGCCAGGGCACGCTGCTGTTCAGCGTGAATCTGCCGTGGGGCAACGCCGGCCGGTATCGCAGCGACATCGCGCGCGACACCGCGCGGCTCCAGGCGACACAACTGGGACTCACCGATTACGAGTTGTCCGTGCAACAGGAGGTCCATCAATTGACGGTGAGGATTGACGCCGCGCGGCGCGAGGCGTTGCTCTACCGCGAGCAGATCATCCCGCGCTCGGAGCAGGCGCTGGCCAGCGCGCGCGCCGCGTGGGAAAACGGGCGCAGTCCCTTCCGCGATCTGCTTGATGCGCGGCGGATGTTGCTCGATGCGCACCTCATGCACGCCCGCGCCGTCGCCGGGCAATACCAGCAGATGTCCGAACTGGTGCAGGCCTGCGGGCTGGACAGTTTGGAGGCTCTGGAGACGTTAACCGCCCCGTCGGAGCCGACAACCAAACCGTGAGAAAGAATTTATGAAAGCCAGACACTTCGTTCTGATATTCGGTGCCGTCGCTCTGGCCGCCGCAGGCGGTTGGTTCGCGGCACGCCATTGGCCGGCACATCACTCTGCTTCCTCCGGAGCGGGTGGCAGCGAACGCAAAATCCTTTTCTACCAAAGCGCCATGCACCCGTGGATCAAGTCCGACAAGCCGGGGCGCTGCACCATTTGTGGAATGGAACTGACACCCGTGTTTGAAGGCGAGAAGGGTATTGAAGCCGGCGAAGGCATCATCACGCTCGGGTCGAACGCCATCCAAGTCATCAACGTCCAGACCGACGAAGTGAAGCGGCGTCCGCTCCAGCGCACGTTGCGCGTGGCCGGCATGATTGAGGATAACGACGCGCGGCATCGGATCGTCTCCGCCTACGTGGATGGGCGCATTGACAAGCTGGCCGTGAATTTCGTTGGCGCGGAAGTCGTCGCCGGCCAGCCGCTCGCCACGTTTTACAGTCCGCCGCTGTTGACGGCGGAGCGCGAGTACGTGGCGTTGTTGAAGCCGGGCCAGCCGGCCGGTTTGGCCGGACGCGTGGCGGAACAGGAGCGTATGCTCGCCGCCGCCGCGCAGCGTTTGACGCGGCTCGGCCTCGCTGACGCGCAGATCGTCGCGCTGTCGCAAAAGCCGGAAGCGGAACTGCACACGGAAATCCTCGCGCCGGGCAACGGCACGGTCGTCGCGCGCTTCGTGTATGAGGGCCAATACGTGAAAGAAGGCGAAAAGCTTTTTGAGTTGGCCGACTTCGCGACGATGTGGTTCCAGTTCGACGCCTACGAGCGCGATCTCGTCTGGCTCAAGCCCGGCCAGAAAGTGGACGTGACCACTCCGGCGGTGCCCGGAAAAGTTTTCACCGGCGCCATCGCGTTCGTTGATCCGAACCTCAAGGAGATGACCCGCAGCGCCAAAGTGCGCGTGGAATTGGAGAACCCGCTTGTCGAAGCAAACGGTCAAAAGCGGCGCGAGTTGTTTCACCGGCTCTACGCCGATGGCGCGGTGAAACTGGAAATTCCCGAAGTGCTGGCGGTGCCGCGCAGCGCCGTGCTCTCACCAGGCGGGCAGCCGGTCGTTTACGTGGACAAGGGCGGCGGCAGCTTCGAGCAGCGCCCGCTCAAGCTGGGCCGGCTCGGCGATGAACTGTGGGAAGTGCTCGGCGGCCTGAACGAAGGCGAACGCGTTGTCACCACCGGCAACATGCTCATAGATGCGCAGGCGCAACTCAATGCCAGCGCGGGGCAAGGTGCGGTTGGCCATCAACATGGCGCTCCGGCTGGCTCCGATTCCACCAACACCACGCCCGCGTTGCCGCCGCTAACCGAAGCGCAGCAGGCCGGGGTGAAGGAATTTCTCGCGCTGGCAGGTGCGATCACAACCGCGCTGGCCGCCGACGATCTGAAAGAGTTCACCACGCACGCCGACAAGACCCACACCGCCGTTCCCGCGCTGGCCGCGCCGTTCCCGCCGGACAGTCCGTGGCGTTCCCTCGTCGCCGGAATCCAAACCGCCGGCCATGTCGCCAGCGCCGGCGACCTCAAGACGGCGCGGAAGAATTTCCATCCGCTCAGTCAGGCAGTGGTCGAGTTCACGAAGGCGCTCCGCCAGCGGGAGTCGGAATTCAAATCGCTGAAGATCTTTCGCTGCCCCATGACCAAGGACGCTTTTCCCGGCGCTCCGCGTACCGCCGAATGGATTCAGTTCGCCACGCCGATCCGCAATCCCTATTTCGGCGCGGAGATGCTCGACTGTGGAAGCGAGGTGAAGCCGTGATCAACCGCATCATCGAATGGTCGCTGCGCAACCGGTTCCTGGTCGCCTGCGGCATCCTGTTCGTCATCGGTTGGGGCGTGCGCGCGGTGTATCGCACGCCGGTGGATGCCATCCCCGACTTGAGCGAGAACCAGGTCATCGTGTTCGCCGATTGGGCGGGGCGCAGCCCGCAGGAGGTCGAGGATCAAGTCACGTATCCGCTCTCGGTCAACTTGCAGGGATTGGCCGGTGTGAAAACCGTGCGCGCCAACTCGATGTTCGGCTTCTCGCTCATTACGATCATCTTCGAGGACAAGATTGATAATTACTTCGCACGGACGCGGGTGCTGGAGCGGCTGAATTATCTCGGCAACATTCTGCCTGCTGGCGTCACGCCGCAGCTTGGCCCGGACGCCACTGGCCTCGGCTGGGTTTACCAGTATTACCTCGACGTGGACCCCGCCCAATCGCCGCAGGGCGGCTACGACCTCGGCCAGTTGCGCGCGTTGCAGGACTGGTTCATCCGTTACCAACTCAACGCCGTGCAAGGCGTCGCAGAGGTTGGCAGCATCGGCGGTTTCGTCCGGCAATATCAGATCGAAGTGTCATCCGCGAAGATGCGCGCCGCCAAAGTCCCGCTGTCGGAAGTCATGAAGGCCGTCGCCGAGAGCAACCTTAATGTCGGTGGCAAGGTGATCGAGGAGAACGGGATGGAATTCGTCGTGCGCGGCATCGGGTTGGTGCAATCCGCCGCCGACTTGGAAAACGTCGTCCTGATGGAGCGCGAGGGCACGCCCATCTACCTGCGCGACGTGGCGACGGTGCAGATCGGCGGTGATTTCCGGCGCGGCGCGCTCGACGTAAATGGCCGCGAGGTTGTGGGCGGGACCGTCGTGATGCGCACGGGTGAGAACGGCCTGGCTGTGATCAACCGCGTCAAAGAAAAGATCGCGCAGATCACGTCGAGCCTGCCGCCGGGCGTGACCATCAAACCGTTTTACGACCGGAGCGAACTCATCGAACGCACGATTGATACGCTCAAGCACGCGCTCTGGGAGGAAATCATTCTGGTGACGCTGGCGCACATCATTTTTCTCTGGCACTTCCGCAGCATCCTCATCGTGACGTTTCCGCTGCCGGTGTCGATCTTGATCTCGTTCATCCTGATGAAGGAGTTCGGCATCACCTCGAACATCATGTCGCTCTCCGGCATCGCCATCGCCATCGGCGTGCTCGTGGACGCGGCGATTGTGATGACGGAGAACGTCATTCGGCACTGTGAACGGGCGGAGGAGGAGAAGCGGGTTTCAGTAACCAGTAGGTCAGTAATCAGTGAATCAGTGGCCGGCGGTGGTGCGACGCCCACACCGAATACTGATTCACTGAATACTGGTTCACTGATTACTTCACCCGTTCGCCTCACCGCCGCCGAGACGCTGCGCGTCACCCTCGAAGCCTCCCGACAGGTCGGCCGGCCGATCTTTTTTGCGATGACGATCATCATCCTCGCGTTCATCCCGGTGTTCGCCCTGACCGGGCAGGAAGGGAAGCTGTTTCATCCGCTGGCGTTCACCAAGACGTTCGCGATGATCGGCTCGACGCTGCTGGCGGTGACCATCGTGCCCGCCCTGTGCGCCGTGCTGGTGCGCGGGCCGTTTCATCCCGAGGACAAGAACTGGCTGATGCGCCGCCTTCTGGCCATCTATGATCCGGTGCTCAACTGGGCGCTCGGCCATCGCAAGACCGTGATGGGCGGCGCGGGGCTGCTGCTGGCACTGGCGCTGGCGCTGGCGCTGGGATTGCCGAAGCCGGTGCTTCGCCAACTGGAGACCTGGAATCTGAAACAAGCCACTCGTGTTTTCGCCGGCATCGGCACTGAGTTCATGCCACCGCTCAACGAAGGCTCGCTGCTCTTCATGCCGGTGTTGCTGCCGAGCACCTCGCTCACGGAAGTGAAGCGCATCATGTCCTGGCAGGACCGCGTCATCAGCCAGTTGCCGGAAGTCGCGTCGGTCGGCGGCAAACTGGGCCGCGCGGAAACCGCCACCGATCCCGCGCCCGTCGAGATGATCGAGACGACGATCATTCTCCACCCCGAATACATCTCCACCAACCGCACATGGTTCGGCTTCATCAAGCTGCCGCGCGTTGTGCGCAATCCCGTCTGGCGCGACGGCATGACCAGTTCCAAACTCATCGCCGAGTTGACGGAGAAGCTCACACAAGTTCCCGGCTACGTGCCCGGTTTCCTTCAGCCCATCGAGAACCGCATCCTGATGTTGAGTACCGGCATCCGCGCGCAGGTGGGCGTGAAAATTCTCGGCGACAATCTCGACGCGCTCCAGCGCAAGGCGTTTGAAGTCGAGCGCGTCGTGCGCGAAACCGCCGGCGCCATTGGCGTCGCGCCTTCGCGCGTTCAGGGCAAACCGTATCTGGAAATCGAAGTGGACCGCGTGGCGATGGCGCGCTTCGGCCTGCGCGCGCAGGACGTGCTCGACGTGGTCGAGGCTGGTCTCGGCGGGAAGAATCTCACGACCACCATTGAGGGCCGCCAGCGGTTTCCCATCCAGGTGCGACTCGCGCGCGATGAGCGCGACGACATCGAGCGGCTAGGCGAAGTGCTCGTCGCTACGCCGTCAGGCAAGTACATCCCGCTCGGCCAGCTTGCGAAGATCAAGCGCGTCACCGGTCCGAGCGAGATCGCCAGCGAGAACGGGCGGTTGCGCGTGTATGTGCAGGCCAACGTGCAGGACCGCGATCTCGGCGGCTTCGTGAACGAACTCAAGGAGCGCCTGGCCCGCGAGGTGACCCTCGACAAGGGCATGACCATTGAATACAGCGGCCAGTATGAGAATCAGATTCGCGCCCAGCGCACGCTCTCCGTCATCGTGCCGACGGTGATGGTCATCATCTTCCTGCTGCTCTACGTGGTTTACCATTCGGCGAAGGAGGCGGCGCACGTCATTCTGGCCGTGCCGTTCGCGCTGACGGGCGGGGTGTTTTTGCAATACGCGCTGGGTTACAACTTCAGCGTGGCGGTGTGGGTCGGTTACATCGCGCTGTTCGGCACGGCGATTCAGACGGGCGTGGTGATGGTGGTTTACCTCGAAGAGCAGTTGAAGAAGAAGCAGGAGCAACTTGGCGCGGCTTTCACGCAAGCCGACTTGATCCAGGCGATCAAGGACGGCGCGCGGCTGCGTCTGCGTCCGAAAGTGATGACCGTGGCCACCATTGTCGCCAGTCTGCTGCCGATCATGTGGAGCACGCGCACTGGCTCGGAAGTAATGAAGCCGCTGGCCACACCCGTTATCGGCGGCATGGTGAGCAGCCTGGTCCACATTCTCATTGTGACGCCGGTGATCTTCGCGTGGCTGCGGGAGCGGGAGATGAAAAAGAAACTGCGGTAACGCCCGCCGCTACGGAGCAGGCGGAGCAGAGAACGGGTTCACTGAAAGCGGCGCAACGACTGACAGGCGTGGCAGGAACAGCGGGCTGACGATCAGGTAAATCCAGCCAACGATAAAGTGCAGTGCGAACAGGACCCCCAGTCTCAGCAAATCCACCACGCCCAGTCCGTAGCCCAAAATCCCCAGTGCCAGGATCAGCGCACCCGGCATCAGCGCAGCTCCGGCCAGCCGCCAGCCCGCGCCTGTGGTGAGTGCGCGGTTGGCGTAGAAGGCGACTACCCGCGCGCAGCCAAAGTAGAGGGTTGCCAGCAACGCCCAGCTCAGCAGGAGCAGCACGATCATCCCGAGCGCAGCCAGCCAGAGAATGTTCGGCTCCCACGCGCCCCAAAGCGGCTCCAACTCCGGGCGGTTGAATTCAACCTGCCAGTTCTTTGGGTAGTCGAAAACCAGACAGCCGAGCAGCGCACAGACCTGGAAATTGGCTTGGTGAAATTCCACGCTCACATCCGCGATGGAACTGGCGGCGCGCTGGTTTTCCAGGTTCACCGCGACGGCGAGGAAACGGTTTTCCGCGAGCGGCGCAACGGGGGCGTGGGACAGGTTCAGTTTGCCATGGCGGATCACGCCCTGCTCGGGCAGTTGGCGGATAGCTGCGCGGATGGACGGGAACCACGCCAGGCGTAGAGCGCAAACCGTGGCGCCGGCGGCGAGGAGTGCAACGATCAGTTGAATCAGCAACAGGCGCCCGATCGTCGCGGAAGCGAAGGCGGCCACACCGCGCGGGGTGAGCGGTTGCCAGGCGAAGGGAGCCGCCGGCGGCTCAGGCGGGGATGGGGCGGACGGCGAACCTGCCCCACTACGACGCGCGTTTCCAACTGCTTCCGGCTGGTTGGATTCGTCGTTCGCCATCCGTCATGTGGCTGTCGGTGGTTCCGGATTGGCCGTTGGCGTGGGTGCCGATTGTGGCGGCGGCAAGGCGACCGGCACGGGGTAACGGATTTTCATCACGTCGTCCACGAGCACTTCGACGAAGTAAACACCGCCGGTGGTGAAGGTGATGTTGCCGAAGACGGCCACATTGATCGCGTGGCCGTTGGGGTCGGCCAGGTTGAACTTGAGATCATGCTTCCCGAGCACGGTTTGCTGGTCGGGCGCAACGAGGCGCACGCTTTGTGTAAAGTCGCCAAAGCCGGCCGTCCAGCGGTTGAAGATCAACAGTCGCGCCGCCGTGACGGGCAATTGCGGCACGCGGATGAAATTGATGACGCCGACCAGGATGAAGTTACCGTTGACTTCCTGGCGCACATCTTCGCAGAGCAGCGAGCATTGGAGGTCGGGGAGAATGCGGGAAGGAGTCATGGGGATTTGAATGTTCGGGGTTGAGATTTCAGATTGGAACCGCCAGTTCGGCAGCACGGACGGTGTTTTGCATGAGCATGGCGATGGTCATCGGGCCAACGCCACCGGGGTTCGGCGTGATCCTTCCGGCGATGGGCTGAACGGACGCGAAGTCGATATCGCCGACGAGGCGTGTGCCGTCCTTAGCTGAGGCGTCGGGGAGGCGATTGACGCCGACATCAATCACCACCGCGCCGGGTTTGACCATGTCCGCCTTGACGAATTCCGCAACGCCCATCGCGGCGATGAGGATGTCGGCCCGGCGGCAGTGCGCGGCGAGGTCGCGCGTGCGCGAATGGCAGAGCGTGACGGTCGCGTTGGCGTGCCTCGACTTCTGGCAAAGTATCGCCGCCATCGGTTTGCCGACGATGTCGCCGCGACCGAGGACGACGACTTCCGCGCCATCGGTAACCACGCCGCTGCGGGTGAGCAGTTCCTGGATGCCGGCGGGCGTGCAGGGTTTGAAACCGGTGTCGTCGCCGAGCAACAGCTTGCCGACGTTTAACGGATTAAAGCCGTCCACGTCTTTGTGCGGCGAGACGGCGGCGAAAACATGGGCGGCGCGGATGTGCGAGGGCAGGGGAGCCTGGACGAGGATGCCATGCACGCGCGGGTCGGCGTTGAGTCTCGCGAGCAGCGCGAGCAGTTCGGTTTCGGTAGTGGCGGAGGGGAGAACGCGTGTTTCTGTCCAGAGGCCCAGGCGCTGGCTCGTGCGCTCCTTCATGCCGACATAAACTTTCGACGCGGGATCCTCGCCGACACGCACGAACACCAGACCGGGCTGAACGCCGCGCACCTTTAACGCCGCGATGCGGTGGGCCGTTTCGGTGTGGAGTTGTTCGGCGATGGCCCGGCCGTCGATGAGATTGGCGCCTGCCATTACGGCACGGTCTGGAGTGTTTCGACGGTGATGACGGGCGTGTTGGACCAGCGTTCGTCGAGGGCTTCCTCGCCGGTCACGAGGATGCGTTTGCCGGCGAGGCTCTTGAGCAGGATGTTCGTCGAGGAACTGTGGAGGTAGTTAATTGTTTTGCCGTTATCGAGGCTTTCGAGGACGAAGTAAGTGGGCGCCTGAATGCTGACGCTGCGACGCACGATGCCTTCGCGACTGACGACGCGCTTGACCAGTTCGATGTCCACCGGCGCAGTGCCGGCCGGTGACGCAGGAACAGGGGTGAGGATATTAGGAGCCGGCGATGTCGCCGTCGGTGGCGCGATTGGAGTTTCTGCCGGGGGCGGTGTGGCCGGCGGCGTGGCGACCACCGGACTCGGAGGCGGAACCGGTGGCGGCGTCGCGGGCGGGACGGCGACGACTTCCACGGGCGCGACGGGCTTGGGCGGTTCGATGGCGGCGACAACGGGTGGTGGCGGCGTGGCGGGTTCCTTGGCCAACAGATGCGCAGCGACGAAGGCGTAGGATTCGGCGGGAGATTCGATTTTCAACCATTCGCCTTTGGCTTCGATTTCTTTGACGACAACACCGCGGTCAAGGCGCCCAAGGATGCTGTAATTTTCGCCGGGGCCGCTGCGCAGATTGAGGCGTTTTGGCCGGACGGCCTTGGTGGTCGCATCAATGAAGGAGGAATGCACCCACACGCCGGAGCCGGACGGTAGGGCGATGCGTGCCCATTTGGCGGGTTCATCGGCCTTGGGTTTCTTGAGAGTGATCTCTTCGAGGATGGTGACTTTGTCGCCGCGTTTGAGGCGCGAGACGATTTCGCTGTTGATGGCGGCCTGACCGCGAACGTTCGCGACTTTTTCCTTCACCACGGCGGGTTCGGGCGCGCTGGGCGGCGCGGCGGGTTTGTCGGCGGCGGTCGATTTTTTATTCGCGGCGGATTTGGGTGGAGCCGCCGGAGCATCGGCAAAAACGTGCTGGGCGACGAGGCCCGTGGCGAGAGCGAGTGTCAGTGGCAACCAGTGTTTCAATTTCATAGCGGGCCAAGTAGAGATTTAATCTCCGGTTCTGTCAATGTCCGCCATTTGCCGGCGGGCAGTTCGCCGAGTTTGATGCGGCCAATCTGGGTGCGGACTAGACGGGTGATGGTCAGGCCGAGCACGATGAACAGGCGGCGGATTTCGCGGTTCTTGCCTTCGGTCAGTTCCAGTTCGACGGTGCTTTTCGAGTTGCTGGCGGAGAGGATTTGCGCCTTGTTCGCCTTGAGTGTCTCGCCTTCGTTGACGACGCCTTTGATCATCTTCCCGAGCATGGGTGGCGCGACGCGCCCTTCCACGGTGACTTCGTAAATTTTCCGGGCACCGTAGCGGGGGTGCGTGAGGTGAAGGGAAAAATCCCCGTCGTTGGTGAGGAAGATTAATCCTTCACTGTCACGATCCAGGCGGCCGACCGAGTGCAAATGCTGCCATTCCTTGGGCAATAGGTCGCCGATGGTGCGGCGTCGCTCCGGGTCGCTGCGGGTGCAGAGGAAGCCGGGCGGTTTGTGGAGGGCGACGTGGATTTTGCGGCGGGGCCGGACCGGCTGGCCATCCACGGCCACTTCATCGCGGACAGGGTGGACTTTGGTGCCGAGCAGCCGGATCACCTCGCCGTTGACGGTGATGCGGCCGGCCAGAATGATCTCCTCGCCGGCCCGCCGGGAAGCGACGCCGGCATCGGCCAGAAATTTTTGGAGGCGTAGCACGGCAGTGGCGGAGGGCGAATTCCGAACGACGAATGGGCCGTCAAGCTCGGCGTAGATCACTCGCCATGCGGAGTTCGGCTAGGCTTCGGGCTTGGTTTTGCGCAGACCGGTGACGCGCTCGCCAGTTTTCCACTGGCCGCGTTTCTTGAGCAACTCGACGCGCTCGTAGCGTTTAAGGACGTTGCGTTTCGCGCCGGTCATGCCGGCGCCGCGCAGGCTGGAGTGCTGTGACATAAAGTTTGAGTTGGACCAATAAAATGTTTGCCGCGTTCCCCACTGGAAAGCGGGCTGAGTTTGTAGCATGGGCGGGAATCCGATGCCAATGGTTATTTTGCGGGTTTTCAGCGCGACGGGAGTGTTCCCGGCTGGCGGGTGGTTTCCGAATCGGGCCAACCGGAGGGGCGGCGGGCGAGGGGCGAAGATGTTTTTCCCGGTTGGCCTTGAGTTTGCTTAGAAAGGCTTGGCCACGATGCCACCGCGAATCGGCATCGAAATCGGAAAAAACTGCCAGTTGCACGGATTGTAAAACGAAAAAAGATGTCAGCCGGGTCCTTAACCGCCAGCGAAGAATCGCAACTTACTCAGACGATTGAGATGTTCGAGGTGATCACTCAATCGCAGCCGCAGGATTATCAGTCCCTCGAAATCCTCAAGGAAGCCTATGCCAAGCTGAGTCGTGACCTGGACGTGGTCAAAACGTCCAAGCGCATAGCCCAGGCTTACGTCCTGATGGGGCAACTCTCATCGGCCATCCTGGAATACGAGAGCGTCCTCCAACGATTCCCGGACGACCCGGACGTGCTGGCCGCGCTGGGTGAAATCGAAAGCAAGGCCAACAGCCTGAGCACCCAGCCCGCACTGGGCGAAGTCGCCGAAGCTTCCAAACTGGCCTCGGCGTCCCCGAGAGCGGTTCCCGCCAAACCCAAAGCCGCCGGTGCCAAACCCGTGCCCACCGAGGCCGACGATGGCCGGGCCGTGATGCACAAAATCTTCGTGGAGAGCAAGGCCATCACCAACGGCGACTTCGAGTTGTGCTGGGTCAAACAGGACTTCTCCACGCCACCGACCAAGGTTGTCGAGCCTTTCATCCAACTGTTGGCGGACAAAGGGCTGTCGCCCCTGGACAAATCTTTGCGGCTCCTTTCTGACAAGGCACGCATGGGCTACCTGCCGCTGGATCGCTATGATGTGGACATGGAACTGGCGCGCCAGTTTCCGGCGGAAATCTGTCTCCGTTGGTGCGTGCTGCCATTTGACCGGTTGAGCAAGTCCATTCTCGTCGCCACCACCAATCCCTTCAACCGCCAGGCCGTCGCCGAACTCGAAGCCGTCGCCAAAATGCGCCTGCTGTGGTACCTGGTGCCGCCGCCCGACCTGATCAAGTCGCTGCGCAAAGTTTTCCGCGGATAACCTGCCATCTCATGCCACCGATCAAAACATTTGGCGAACGCATCGCTGACGCGCTGGTGGAAGACGGCCTGCTCTTCCGCAAGCAGGTCGAGGAACTTCTTGAACAGCAGAAAAAGGAAGGCACCCGGCTCCTCAAGATCATCGTCGATAAGTCCTACGTCACCGAGCAGGACATGACCGTCTCCATCGGGCGTGTGCTCAACACGCCGCCCGTGAATCTGGCCCGGCTGGGCATCGGTGTGGACGTGGCCGATCTGCTGCCCCGGGACGTTTGCCAGAATCACAAGGTCGTTCCCGTCTCCCGCCTGGAAAACAAACTCTTCCTGGCGATGGCCGATCCGCTGAACGTGCTCGCCATTGACGACGTGCGCCGCATCACGCGCATGGAGGTCGCGCCCATGATCGCTTCCGAGAAGGCGATCCTCGAAAAGCTCCACCAACTGGATACCGGCAAGGCCGGTACGATGGAAGACATCATCCAGGACGCCGAAAAACAGGCGGAAATGGAGGCCGACGCGGACAACCTCCAGACCGTCAAGGAGGCCACCGAAGAGGTCAACCTCGACCAACTCACCGCCTCCACCGAAGAGGCTCCCGTCATCAAGTTGGCCAACCTCATCCTCGTGCAGGCCATCAAGGACCGCGCCAGCGACATTCACATCGAGCCGTTCGAGAAAATGGTCCGATTGCGCTACCGCGTTGACGGTGTGCTGATTGACAAGACGCCGCCGCCCAAGAATCTCCAACTCGCGCTCATTTCCCGGCTCAAGATCATGAGTTGCCTGGATATTGCCGAGCGCCGGTTGCCACAGGACGGACGCATGCGCGTCAAAGTTGCGGGACGTGATTTCGATTTGCGCGTCTCCTTCCTGCCCACCTGCCACGGTGAAAAGACCGTGCTGCGTGTGCTTGATAAAAGCAATCTGGCTGGCTCCATCGAGAAAATCGGCATGGACCCGGACACGCACCGGCGATTCCGTGCCGCAGTGGACGCGCCGCATGGACTACTGCTTGTCACCGGCCCGACGGGTTCCGGCAAGACCACCACGCTTTATTCCGCGCTGAACGAACTTAACAACCCGGAATACAACATCGTGACCGTCGAAGACCCGGTCGAGTTCCAGGTGCCCGGCATCAACCAGGTGCCGATGCGCAAGGAGATCGGTCTCAGTTTCGCCAATGCCCTGCGTTCCATTCTGCGCCAGGATCCGGACATCGTGATGATCGGCGAAATCCGTGACGCCGAGACCGCCGAGATCGCCGTCGAAGCCGCGCTCACCGGCCACCAGGTGTTGAGCACCATGCACTGCAACGACGCCGCCGGCGCCATCGCGCGCCTGGACGACATGGGCATCGCGCCGTTCCTCATTTCCTCCTCCGTCATCCTCGCCTGCGCACAACGGCTGGTGCGCAAGATTTGCCCGAGTTGCAAAGAGCCGGTCAGCTACCCGGCCACCATGTTCCGCGATCTGGGCATTCCGCCAAACCACTTCGACGACGTCCAGATCTTCCGCGGACGCGGCTGTGAGCGGTGCAACAACAGCGGCTACTCCGGCCGGTCGGCCATCGTGGAAGCCATGACCGTCACCGACGAAATCCGCAAGCTGGTCATCGCCCGCAGCAGTGCGATGGAAATCTCCCGCGTTGCCATCAGCCAGGGCATGAAGACGCTGCGCCTGGTCGCATTGGACAAAGTGCGCGAGGGTCTCACCACTCTGGAGCAAACGCTGGTTGTGACCTCCGGCCACTGAACCAGGTTTGCGGGTTGATGACGGCAGGACGCTGACGCCGGCATTCAATGTGGTCGGCACGGGAGGTTTTGTTCGACATTCGACAGTCGTCATTCAACACTCGCCGCCATGCTCGAACTGGAAGCCGCCCGTGAGCTTATCCTTGCCGCCATTCAACCCTTGCCGCCCGAATGCATCCCCGTCAGCGCTGCCGTTGGCCGGGTGGCGGCGGCGGCGGTCCACGCGCCGCTCGACTTACCGCCTTTCGACAACTCGGCAATGGATGGCTACGCCGTGCGCGCGAGCGATTTGGTCGGCGCGGGCGCGGAGACGCCGGTGGCGTTGAAATTGGCTGGGCGCGTGCCGGCCGGGGAGATTTTCACCAGCCCGGTTGAACCCGGGACTTGCGTGCGAATTTTCACCGGCTCACCGCTCCCACCGGGTGCCGATGCGGTGGTGATGCAGGAAGACACGCGCCTTGCTCCGGAACAACCGGATACAGTGTCATTCCTGGATCGTGCCAAGCCTTTGGAAAATCTCCGCTTGCGCGGCGAAGATGTAAAACGCGGCACGCCGTTGCTCGTCGCCGGGGATGACGTGAACGCCGGTGCCGCCGCGTTGTTCGCGGCGTTGGGCTTGAGTGAAATCAGCGTTGGCCGGCGGCCTCAAATTGGTTTGCTGGCGACTGGCAGTGAGTTGATCGAGGCCGGTCAGCCGCTCGCGCCGGGAAAGATTTACGAAAGCAATCGTGTCGGCCTCGCGGCGTTGATCGCCCGTGCCGGTGGAGTGCCCCGAGTTTTTCCGCTCGTGCCAGACACTCGCGCCGCCACTCGCGCCGCGCTGGAAACCGCGTTCGTGGACTGTGACGGCGTGGTGACCAGCGGCGGGGTTTCCGTCGGCGAGCACGACCATGTCAAAGATGCCTTTGCGCAACTGGGCGGGGAGACGGGCTTTTGGAAGGTTGCGATCAAACCGGGCAAGCCCTTCGTGTTTGGCCGGTGGCGCGGGAAGTTTTTGTTCGGTCTGCCGGGCAATCCAGTTTCGGCGTTTGTGACGTTTCTTTTGCTCGTGCGTCCCGCCCTGCGACGCTGGCAGGGCGCGACTCGGTGGAATCTTCCGGCGCATCCGGGCGTGTTGGCCGAAACGCTCGCCAATTCCGGCGACCGCCGTCACTTCGTCCGGGTTTACGTTGACGATTCGGGAGCCGTGCGCTCCGCCGGCCCACAAGCGTCCCACATTCTCGGTTCGCTGGCGCGGGCCAACGGACTGGTGGATGTCCCTCCTCGGAGCCAACTGACAGTGGGATTGGTGGTGCCGGTGCTGCGGTGGGAATTCTAAAGCGCGGATCGGCGTCGCGCAAAAAATCTCGCCCGTTAGAATTTACGCCGCGGCGGATCCACCGTGCCGGTGCCCCAGAACCGCTGCGCGGCAGTCGGTTCGGCGGGCCGGAGGGAAGGCAGCGGCAGGCTGGAAAATCCCGACATCCGCGCCCCGCCCATCTCTGGCAACCCGGGGGAACTGCTGCGGTTGGGCGCGCGGCCTAAATCACCGGAGGGGCCGAACCCGCGGTCGTCCCTGTTTCTGGCGGAAGTGTCCGCAGGCTTGTCCAGCAGCGGGTTCGATGACCGGCGCGAAAAGTCGGTGGAAAAATTGATGGCGTTGCCGGATCCAGCCTGCGAACCCGAGGGCGGTTTCGCATCCAGGAACTGTTTGAAATCTTCGCGGCGCGTCTGTTGTTGTTCGCGCGCACGGGCGGAGATCTGGCCGCCGGAGTTGAGCACATCACTCAAGGTCAGCTCCAGTTTTTCACCATTGCCGCCGGCGGCAGAACTGCCGGGGCCAAACATCCCGCTGAAATCCAACTCTTTGGCGGTATGCGCGCCCGGTTGGTCTGAACCGCCCAGCAGGTTATTCTGCAAGCCGCGCGGTTCCCGTTTGCCGACTCCTGCCGCGATTGCGTCATCGCTGTTTCCTTTGGCCGGGTTCTGGGACTGCCCTTGCGCGGGTGATTTGCCCAGATTCTTGAACGTGTAATCGCGGCCGTTGTCAGGTTTTTCGAGGTCGTTCAGGTTGTAGTCGCGCACGCCGAAGCTGGCTTTGTCCTTGTCGGTGCCTTGCAATTCGCCCGGCGCGAGCAGCAGCCAGTTGCGCCGCTCGTCTTCGGCGTTTTGCTGCTGCTTGCCTTTCCTGGGTTCAGACTGTGGCGGACGGCGGATGCCGGACTCACTCTGCGGATCGCCCGGTCCGAGATCGGACAATCGGTTTTTGGATTTGAGCAATCCCGCCCTTTCTGGGGAGACTGAAGTTGGCTCCGTCTTGCCCTTGTCGCCGGAAAAAATTATCGCCTCACCTGCTGAAAGCATCGCTACTGACCCGCCCAGCACCACTCCCGTCGCCACAGCCAGACAACGTCTCCGCCACCAATTTCCAGCCATACATTTCATCTTTAAGACCTTTCGCAACCGCGCCCGCACCCAAAGTAAAAACGCCAGCAACCGGCCGGTTTCGGGTGATTAGGCAAGTTATAGAGTGGGTTTCCGCTCAAAACGTTCAAAACTAATCGCCCCCACAGATACCGTATTTCCACTGCCAATCGAATCAGTGAGTGCATGACTCTATTCTTATCGAAGCCGCCGAGGCAAGACTGAAGGGCGTCATCCGGGCGCACCGCCGCGATCGCCTGCCCCAACCGAAAAGATTCGCCCTCGTCCCCCGCGCGGGGCAAGCTTGCGCGCGATGTTCCTGGCGACGCTGCTCATCTCTGGAAGCGCCTGGCTGGTGCCGGCGGCTGGCTTGCTGGCCGTCGCGCTGCTGGTGGTTTTTCGGGCGTATCGCCATGCGCCGGCCGATGGAGCCGTGCGCGCGGCATGTCTCGGCCTCAAGTTGCTTGGCATCCTTGCGCTGGCGGCCTGTTTGCTCGAACCGCTCTGGAGCGGGCAACGCGCGCGGCCAGGCGCGAATTTCTTCGCCATCGCCGCCGACAACAGCCAGGGAATGCAAATCAAGGATCGCGGCGAAACCCGCAGCCGGGGCGAACGGCTGCGCGCGACCCTCACCGACGACCGCGCCGGGTGGCAGGCCCGCCTCGACGAAAATTTCCAGGTCCGCCGCTATCTTTTTGATTCGCGTCTGCAATCCACGAAGGACTTCAGTGAACTGCTGTTCGACGGGCGCGCGTCGTCCATTGGCGCGGCGCTGCGAACGCTTGCGGAGCGCTACCGGGGCCAGCCGCTCGCCGGCGTGCTGCTCTTCACCGACGGGAATGCCACCGACCTCGCCGCCACGCCTGACCTGGCGGGCCTGCCGCCCATCTATCCGGTGGTTGTGGGCGGCGACGCGCCGATCAAAGACATCGCCGTCCACCAGGTCACCGCCAGTCAGACCGCCTTTGAGGACGCGCCCGTGTCCATTCAGGCGGACGTGGTGACCGCCGGTTATTCCGGTGCGAGCATCGTGGCGCAACTTTTCGACGCCGGACAAGTTTCCCGCCCGTCCCGCGCGACGAATGAAGTTCCACCGGCCGCCGCCGCGCCGCCGAAGATCATCGCTGAACAAACGCTGAAAGCGGCCCGCGACGGTGAAGTGCTGCCGTTCCGTTTCCAGATGCGACCGGAAAAAGGCGGCGTGCTGTTCTATCGCCTGCAAGTGTCCGCGCGGAACGAACTGGAGCAGTTTGCCAGGCCGGAAACCACCACCGAAGCCACGCTCGCCAATAACAGCCGCGTGCTCGTCGTGGATCGCGGCCAGGGGCCTTACCGGGTGCTTTACGTTGCGGGCCGGCCCAATTGGGAATTCAAATTCCTCCGCCGCGCGCTGGAGGAAGACGCACAGGTGCAACTCGTCGGCCTCATCCGCGTCGCGCGGGCCGAGCCGAAATTCACCTTTCGCGGACGCGCGGGCGAGTCAAGCAACCCGCTCTTCCGTGGCTTCAGCAACCAGTCCCGCGAGGAAATCGAACGCTACGACCAGCCCGTGCTGGTGCGCCTGAACACGCGCGACGAATTCGAGTTGCGCGGCGGCTTCCCCAAGACCGCCGAGGATCTCTACGCCTACCACGCCGTCATCCTCGACGATCTCGAAGCTGCCTTCTTCACCTCCGACCAGATGACGCTGCTCCAAAAATTTGTTTCCGAGCGGGGTGGTGGGTTCCTCATGCTCGGCGGCGCGGAATCGTTTCAGCAAGGCGGGTTTCACCGCACACCCATCGGTGACTTGCTGCCCGTCTATCTTGATCAACCCGCCGGCCGCCCGCCGCCCGGCGAACTGCGCCTGGCGCTCACGCGCGAAGGCTGGCTCCAGCCGTGGGCACGCCTCCGCAACAACGAGAGCGATGAACAAGCCCGCCTGACCGCCGTGCCGCCCTTCGGTGTGCTCAATCACGTCCACGGCGTCAAGCCCGGTGCCAGCGTCATCGCCACCGTTGCCGATGGGCGCGCGAATCAATACCCCGCCGTCGTCGTGCAACGCTTTGGCAACGGCCGCGCCGCCGCGCTGACCATCGGCGACCTGTGGCATTGGGGATTGCACGACGAGGACAACCACCGCGACATGGACAAGGCCTGGCGGCAACTCGTCCGCTGGCTTGTCGC
This sequence comes from Verrucomicrobiota bacterium, assembly GCA_031378375.1. Taxonomy (GTDB): domain Bacteria; phylum Verrucomicrobiota; class Verrucomicrobiia; order Limisphaerales; family JANNEF01; genus JANNEF01. The sequence goes on from JANNEF010000450.1 coordinate 19,645, forward strand.
CGACGTGCCCCGGCGCGTCGAACTTCAGGCCGAGCAAAGGCGCGGCGATCCCAACCAGCCCGTGCTGCTGCAAGTCCGCGTGCGCGACCAGAAATTCCAGCCGCTCGACAACGCCGCCGTCAGCGTGACCGTGCAGCCCGTGGGACCGGCGTCGCGCCCGACGGCGTCGGCGACCAACGCGCTTTCCGATGCCGGCGTTTCGCCCGCCCCGCGCTCCATCCGTCTCACCGCCGAGCCTTCGCTGGCCGAGCCGGGTCTTTATCAGGCCACCTACGTTCCGCGCGACACCGGCGGTTATCACGCGGAAGCCGTCGTCACCAACAACGTCGGCGCCGAGGCGGGCCGCGCGGAAACCGGCTGGACCACCGACCTGGCCGCCGAGGAATTCCGCTCGCTGAAACCGAGCCGCGCCCTGCTCGAAGCCATCGCCCAAAAGACCGGCGGCGAAATCATCGCGGCGAACAAGCTGGAGGAATTTGCGAAAAGCCTGCCGCACCGCCAGGTGCCCATCACGGAGAACTGGAGCTACCCACTCTGGCATCAGGCCAGCGTGTTCATCTTCGCCCTCGCCTGTTTCCTCGCCGAGTGGGGACTGCGGCGGTGGAAGGGGCTGGCGTAGGGGAAGCGCCGTGACGCGGCAGCCGCACTCTGGCCGATGGCAGCGCCGCTCTGGCGTCGGCGTGCTGAGGTCTGGGCGTGTGCGAGCACGCCTCTGGGTAATGGTAAGCCGCCCCCCAGCCCTTGCGCGTCTCGCTCTGGGTATGTGCATGACGAGGTCGAACCCCGGTCAGTCGGGGGCTGGGTCATGGCGTGTCGGGGTCTGGCCCATGACAGCACCACTCTGGGCGATGGCAGCGGAGGTCTGGGTGTGCGCCAATCGAGGTCTGGGTGTGTGCGAGACGACTTCTGGGTCGTGGTGGCTCCGCCCGGGAGCGTGCGTGTTAGCCTCTGAAAATTAGTGGTTTACGATTTATTCTCAACAGAATGCTCTAAGGAAACGCCACATCTCCACCGTCCGTTCTTTCGGCCTGCCTGGGTTCCCGTTCCGGGTGCCTTGCCGCAAGTTTTTTCCGCTTGGCATTCTCGGCGCAAACCGCCACTTTTTTCGCGGTTCGAAAAACAACCGGAAAAGAAAGGGTTCGAAAAATGAATGACCGTGACCAACGCCGCTACGACCGTCTGCTTCGCGTCCAAACCTTCGGCGTCGAAAACGCCGCTGACTTCGCCGCCGGCAGCAAAGCCAAAACGCACTTTGCAAACATTGATGGTCTCATCACGCAACTCGATGACGCCAAGGCCGGCCAGACCCCGGCGCGCGTCAGCAAACAAACCCTGCTCGACGCGCTTGCCCTCGATTTCCAAAACATCGCCCGCACTGCCCGCGCCATCGAACTCAAGGAAACCGGCTTCGCCGCGCCCTACCGCATCCCGGACAATCCCAGCGAATCCGCCATCACGACCCACGCCGATGCGCTGCTCGTGCGCCTTGAAGATCAGCCCGCTGATTCCGCCGCGACAAAAACCGCCAAAGCCGCCTTGCGCGCCCGCTTCATCGCTTACGAACTGCCCGGCGATTTCGTGGCCGACCTGCGCGCTGACCGTAAAGCCATCACCGACGCCAATCAGGTCAATCGGGCCGAGAATCAGGAAGGCGTCGAAAACACCGAACTCATCGGGCAACTGCTGGGGCGGGCAAGCGACGATGTCACGGAACTCGACGCCATCATGTACAACAAATACACTCGCCAGCCGGAGAAACTGCGCGCGTGGCAAAGCGCCAGCCACGTCGAGCGCGCCCCGCAACGGGAGAAGAAGCCGGAGAAGAAGCCCGAACCGCCCAAGCCGCCTGGTTCCTGAGCCACACTGGTGAAGGGTGATCCCGTCCGAGAGACGGTCGCGTCCCTTTGGGATTCATGGTCCCCGGCGCGCAAAACCAGCAGGCATTGATTCGGATCGGCGGCTAAAACTCATTTGGGAAAATGTCCCCCAGTGTGCATTTCAACCGGTGCTTGATTTGTTGCAGATTACGAAGCGTGATGCTCTGAACACACATTTCGAGCCGATGCAGCGTTGAGGGCGGCAAACCAACTTTCCTGGAAAACTCGGCATAGGTCAAACGGCCCCGCTTTCGACGGAGAAAGATCGCAAGTTGTTTTTCCAGCGCGCCGGACACGCGAAAACGCTGGCCCGGCTTTCATTCCATTTGCGGAATATATGGTGTTGACAACGCTGCGGAAATAGCAATGCTCGCCCCAATGTCGAAACCCAGATTGAAGCGATGAAACCCATTTTGCCCTCCAGCCGGGCGGCGGTTCTTCTTTTCGGCTGCCTATTACTTGCTTGCGCACTCCTGCCAGAAACTTCGATGGCCCGTCCGCGCCCGCCGTTGCCGCCGCTGCCGATGCGGGGCGAGTTGTTTGTCTGGCGGTTTGATCAGGCGCCGTGGGCGTTCGGGCCGTTTCGCGCGCCCAGCGTTCAACACAACGTCGAGTTCGCCGAGAGTTGGAACGGGCACGCGCTGCGCATGGACGGCGACCAGCCCCGTTTGTTGCGGTTCCCGGAATTCGACGCCAGCGGTCAGACGAACATCACTTGCGACGTCGGCTCGGTTCGCTTTTGGTTCCGGCCTAATTGGAGCAGCGCCCAGGCGGGCGGTGTCGGACCGGGGGCGTCGGCGCGGCTCATCGAGGTGGGCGCGTGGGCGGAGGACGCGCGCTACGGCTGGTGGTCGCTCTATGTGAGTCCCGATGGTGACGCGATTCAATTCAGCACGCAGGGCGGTGGGCAGCAGGTGGATTTTCTGGCCGCGCCCATCGGCTGGCTGGCGGGTGAATGGCATGAATTGATACTGACGTACTCGGCGAAGGCTTCGGTGCTGTACGTGGATGGCGAACTGGCCGCCGACGGGCCGGGGGTGTGGGTGGGGCCGGCGGCGAACGTGCGGGCGGAGGGCTTTTGCGTGGGCAGCGATGGGGCGGGGGAAAATCTGGCACAAGGCGAGTTTGACGAACTGGGGACTTACAATCGTCCCCTGCTCCCGCGCGATATTCTTCCGCACTTCAGTTTCTACCACCCGTGGTCCGGGCTGGGGCCGATCACGCCAGAGGAAGATGCGGAGCGGCGAGCGGCGGCGACCAAGACGCGGGCGGAGCGGGAAGCGTCCTTGCCCGGCGGCGGACAGCAGATGCTTCGGATGATCGGCAGCAGCAGCGAGTGCGTCACCAAC
>JANNEF010000451.1:0-2341 GCA_031378375.1 Verrucomicrobiota bacterium
CCGGGAGGTTCGGTGTGGAGGCGGCGGGTGACGAGGTCCGCCTCACCGCAACGATCTAATTTTGCTCGGGGTCTGGCCATGCCCAAAGGCTATCCCCGCCGCTTAACTTCTACCAGCCAATTAACGTAGTTGGTATAAGCCGACGTTGGAGCCGGTTTTGGAAGTGGCGCTGGCGCCCTCGCCAGCGGAAGTCCTGCGGACGCCTCGTCCGCAGACAACCGCCGGGCGGGGCGCCCGCCGGACGAAGGCAGGCGGGGCGCCTGCCCCACTACGGTGGCGGGAGTCGTTTCTCCAATTCGCCCACGCGGCGGATCAGTTCCGGCAATTGCTGCGCGGCGATCATCTGGCGCTTGGCTTTGCGGTCGGGTTGCGCGGGGTAGCCGAACCATTTCTCGCCGTCGGGAATGTCGTGCATCACGCCGGATTGCGCGGCGATGGTGACGCCGTGCCCGATCTTCAAGTGACCCGCCAGCCCGACCTGGCCGGCGAGCGTGACGTGGCTGCCCAGCTTGGTGCTGCCCGCCACTCCGGCCTGCGCGACGATCAGACAGTGTTCGCCAATGACGACGTTGTGGGCGATCTGCACGAGGTTGTCGATTTTCGTGCCCTTGCCAATGACGGTTGCCCCGAGCGCGCCGCGATCAATCGTGACGTTTGCGCCGATCTCCACGTCGTCGTGGATGATGACGTGGCCGATCTGCGGCACCTTGCGGTGCGCGCCCTCGTCCAGCACGTAGCCGAAGCCGTCGGAACCGATCACCGTGCCGGCGTGGATGCTCACGCGCCGGCCGAGTTGGGAGCGGGGATAGACGGTGACGTTCGGGAAGAGGTGCGTGTCCTCGCCAAGCTGGCAGCCGGTGCCGACGTGATCGCCGCCTTGCAAAACCACCCGTGCCCCGATGCGCGCCTGCTCGCCGATGACGCAGAGCGGTCCGACGTGCGCGGTGGGATCGATGTGCGCGGACGCGGCGACGACTGCCGAAGGGTGAACCCCGGGCGCGAACATTGGCGGCGGAAAAAACAGCGGCAGCACCTTCGCGAAGGCAATGCGCGCATTGGGCACGCGGATGATGACTTTCTTCGCGGACGTGAATTCGCCATCCACGAGAATGGCGGCGGCGGCGCTCTGTTCGGCGCGGGCGAAGTAGGTTTCGTTCTCGGCGAAAGTGAGGTCGCCGGGTTTGGAGCCGGCGGCGGGCGCGAAACCGGTCAGTGGCACGGAGCCGTCGCCCTGGACGATGCCACCGAGATGTCGGGCGATGTCAGCAGCGGTGTGGGGCATGGTGGGGATGAGCGGACGAATTCTTCATTTCCGCACTTGAATACCGGATGGAGGGTCGAAGTTAAAAGCTCAAAGCTGAGGAAAAACTTCCAACCTCAAAGGCATGGGTTGTTCTCCGCAGATATCAGCGGGTGCGGGGGGCGGCGGGAGCGGCGATCAGTTTTTCCACCTCGCACGGCAGGCCGGCACAGGCGTCTTCCAGCAAGTCCCGGCAGCCGCCGTCCGAAAGACGCAAGGGGTGCGCCGCGACCTCAATGAAGCCGCGCAGCGTCTGATGCGCGTAGTTGAGCAAGCCCTGGCGTACCGGGAGTGAATAAAGGGCGAGGGTCAATCCGTAAACCAGTGTGTGCCACGCCTGGGCGCCATCCGCCTCGACGGCCCGCAGGTAACGCTGGACGATCCGCTCATCGCGCAGTGGACGCAGCCGTTGCAACTGGCATTGGCCGACGCGCCGGCTGGCGGCGGCGAAGTCCTGTTGCCCGGGGTGACGGGCGAGCTCGCCGTCGAGCGCGAGCAGTTCGCTGGTTTCGTTGCGGCTGGCGTGCTGGTGGGCGCGGTAGATTGCGGGCAGCTCCAGCGGCAGGAGCAGTTGCGCGCGGTAGGCGGCGAGGAAGCGCGCCAGCGCCGGCTGGCTGTCCACGCGCTGCATTTGCAGCGTGGTGGCGGCGGCGGCGAGAGTGACGAGGCTGTCCACCGAACCGAGCTGGTAAAGCAGCGGATGAGAGTCGCCGAGCAATTCGGCGATTTCGTCTGGCGCGGATTTGTTTTGGCTCGGCATCGGTTTACGGTCGGGCGCCCTGCAAACCTGGGAGAATCGCCGCCGGTTGAAGGTTACATCGGCATTTTCCCGCGCGCCAACAGGAAAACTTTCGGTGCGTTTTTAACGCGATTTCCTCACTTGACGACGGGGCGGGCCGCACTAGTCTGCTGTCCTTGAAGTGTCTGCCATTATTTCTTCGAGTTTAGCGCGTGCGCGGGTGATTTTTTCCAGGATGGCGGCACCTTCGGCACGCCAGACGTAGCGCTGCGGTTGGCGGTTGCGTTCGGCCAGCCAGGCTT
>JANNEF010000452.1:0-3685 GCA_031378375.1 Verrucomicrobiota bacterium
CCGGGAGGTTCGGTGTGGAGGCGGCGGGTGACGAGGTCCGCCTCACCGCAACGATCTAATTTTGCTCGGGGTCTGGCCATGCCCAAAGGCTATCCCCGCCGCTTAACTTCTACCAGCCAATTAACGTAGTTGGTATAAGCCACTACCGAAGCGAATACGATAGGTGAGCGGTAGTAGAATTTCCTCCGCACCCAGAACGGCGCATCAGATTCGCGGGTGAAGTGCCGACGAAAGACTGACCGAGCGAGACGTTGCTAGGCCTTCGACCCGCCCTGCGAGGCGACCCAGCGGATGGCGAAGCGGGTGAACTCCGGCGTAGTCTTGAATCCGAGCTTCTCTTTGATGTGTCCCCGATGCACATCGACGGTCTTCGGGCTGAGGTGAAGACGCCCGGCAATCTCATCCGTGCTCCAGCCTTCGCCGAAGTGGCGCAACACTTCCAGTTCGCGGTCGGTCAGCTTTGCTTCCGGCCCGCCGCTCGCCTGGCCTGCCAGGCCAACCATGGACTCCAGAAGTTTCGCCGACATGCGCGGACTGAGCGCGACCTGGCCGCTCAACACGGTGCGGATGGCGCCGGCGAGCAGTTCCGGTCCTTCCTGCTTCATCACGTAACCGCGCCCGCCCGCGCGCAGGACACGCGGGGCGTAAAGCGATTCGTCCTGCATGGACATCGCCAGCACGGGCAGGCCGGGATGGAGCGATTGAATATCCTTGATGAGTTCCAAGCCGTCCTTGTCCGGCAGCGCCATGTCCACCAGCACCAAGTCCGGTTTCAGTTTCGCAATCGCCTCCATCGCCTCGCGTGCCGTGCCCGCCTCCCCACACACCGCGAAATCCGGTTCGCGATTCAGCAAGTCGGCTTGTCCGCGCCGCATCAGCGGATGGTCATCAACCAACAGAATCTTTTTCCGCTTGGCTGGGTTGGTTGCTGGCTCTTTGCGTGGCATCGTTGTGCGGCTCTCACTCGGAGGGCGTTGTAGTTCGCGGCATCATCCGGCATTAACTCTTTCGACGACGGCTCTCGGCACGGTGCAAAGCACCTCGACGCCGCCATCGGCGTGAGTTTGCACCTCCAGCCGTCCCCCGATCAATCTCGCGCGTTGTTCCATCGTGCGCAGGCCGAGTCCGCGCGACTCGGACTGTTTGAGAAATCCGATGCCGTTGTCGCGCACTCGCAATTCCAGGCCGGGAGGCAAACGGCGCAGTTCGATGTCAATTCGCGTGGCGCGGCTGTGTTTGAGTGCGTTGTGCATCGCCTCCTGCGCGATGCGGTAAAGGTGACTGGCCGCCGCCTGGTTCTGCACCAAAACGGTCTTCTCGCCCGCGAACGCGCAGGCGATGCCGCGCTCCGCGTTCACCCGCTCGGTCATATTTTCCAACGCCTCCACCAATCCCTCCGGCGTCGCTTGCACGGCGTAAAGATCGTGAGCGAGACGGCGTGCCTGCGCGAGTGCCGTGTTGAGTTCGGTGCAGAGTTGGCCGACGGTATCAGCCTGAGCGACTTTAGCGGACTGCAAGTCGCGGTGCAGCCCGTTCATCAAGAAGAGAAGCGCGCCGATTTGCTGGCCGAGTCCGTCGTGCAACTCCCGCGCAATGCGCGTTCGCTCCTGCTCAGTCGCCGTCGCCACCGCTTGCTCCAATTCCCGGCGTTCGGAAATGTCGCGGATCAATCCGGTGAACAATCTCCGGTCACCGAGCCGAACTTCACTGACCGACAACTCCATCGGGAACACCGTCCCACCCTTGCGCTGCCCCTCCATTTCGCGACCGATGCCGATGATCTTCGCCTGCCCGGTGCGAAGGTAGTTGGCCAGATCGACGTCGTGAGTCTTCTGATCCGATGAAAGCATGAGAACGCCTACGCTTCGTCCGAGGATTTCCTCCGGCGTGTAACCGAACATGCGGCAAGCCGCCGGGTTGATGGACTCGACGAGGCCGCCGTCATCCATGGTGATGATGCCCTCGACGGCCGTTTCGAGGATGGCCCGGAGACGTTGTTCGCTGTCGCGCAGCGACTCTTCCACCCGCTTGCGCTCCGTGATGTCGGCGCGAATCGCGATGTATTGGCGGGGTTTGCCCGCTGCGTCGAGGAACGGGACGAGGGTCGTGTTCACCCAATAGTGCGAGCCGTCTTTCGCTCGATTCTTGATTTCGCCGTGCCACACCTGGCCACGGCCAATCGTCGTCCACAGATCCCGGATGAATTCCTTGGAATGATGGCCCGAATTGATGATGCGGTGATCCTGCCCCAGCAATTCCTCACGCGAGTATTTTGAAATCGCGCAGAACTTGTCGTTCACGTAGGTGATTTTGCCCTGCGCGTCCGTGATGGCGACGATGGCGTGTTCGTCGAGTGCCGCCTTAAACTCGGCGAGTTCGGTCGCAGGACTTTGTGGAAGGCCGCGGTTCATAATTTCGTGCCGCGCAATCGTAGCGCGTTGGCAATGACGGAAACAGAACTGAAACTCATGGCCGCGCCGGCGATGATGGGACTAAGCAGCGCGCCAAAGAATGGATACAGGACGCCCGCCGCGACCGGGATGCCGAGGGCGTTATAGACGAAGGCGAAGAAAAGGTTCTGCCGGATGTTCCGCATCATCGCGCGACCGAGTCGAATCGCGCGCACGATACCGCGCAGATCGCCTTTCACGAGCGTTACGCCCGCGCTCTCCATTGCGATGTCCGTGCCAGTGCCCATCGCGATGCCCACGTCGGCGGCGGCGAGAGCAGGCGCGTCATTGATGCCGTCGCCAACCATGCCCACGATGCGGCCCGCCGCCTTGAGTGACTTCACCTTCTCGTGCTTGTCGTGCGGCGTGACACCGGCCTGGAAGTCCGCAATGCCGAGCTTGTGTGCGACGGCTTCGGCGGTGCGCGGATTGTCCCCGGTGAGCATAATCACGTTCACGCCGAGTTCGCGCAGTTCCGCGAGTGCTTGCGGCGTGGTGGACTTCACGGGGTCGGCGACCGTGAGAACTCCTGCGGCGCGGCCATCAATCGCCACGAAGATGGCGGTCGCGCCTTCGGCCTGGTGCGGAGCGGCGAGCGTTTCGAGTACTGCGATGTCGGCCACTCCGTTCTCGCGGAGGAAGTCAGGTTTGCCAATCAACACCCTGCGTCCAGCGACAGCGCCCGCCACTCCTCCTGCGGTGGTGGACTGAAAATCCTTCGCGGCTTCGAGCGGAAGCTGCCGCTCTTGTGCCGCCACCACGACCGCGTGCGCCAGCGGATGCTCGCTGCCCTGTTCAAGCGAAGCGGCGAGGCGAAGCAGATCCTTCTCATCAAAGCCGGCGACCGGCAGCAACTCAGCGAGCTTCGGCTTCCCTTCCGTGAGCGTGCCCGTTTTGTCCACGGCGAGAGTGTCGAGTTTGGCGAGATTCTCGATGGCCTCGGCATTACGAATGAGCACGCCCACTTGCGCGCCGCGACCGATGCCGACCATCACGCTCATGGGTGTGGCCAGACCGAGCGCGCACGGGCACGCGATGATGAGCACGGCGACGGCATTCACGAGCGCGTGCGCGAGACGCGGCTCGGGGCCGAGAAAAAACCACAGCGCCGCCGTGAGCACGGCGATGCCGAGCACGGCGGGCACGAACCATCCCGCCACGCGATCGGCAAGCGCCTGGATGGGCGCACGACTGCGCTGCGCCTCGGCGACCATCTGCACGATGCGCGCGAGCAT
>JANNEF010000457.1:0-4711 GCA_031378375.1 Verrucomicrobiota bacterium
CTTCGCCATGATGCTGCCGCCGCGGCTGACGATGCCGGTCATGCGGTTCGCGGTGAGCGGCACGAAGCGCAGCAACACGCCGGCGTGAATGGTGAAGTAATCCACGCCTTGCTCGGCTTGTTCGATGAGGGTGTCGCGGAAGAGTTCCCAGGTGAGGTCCTCGGCTTTGCCGCCGACTTTTTCGAGCGCTTGATAAATCGGCACGGTGCCGATGGGCACGGGGGAGTTGCGGAGAATCCATTCGCGCGTGGCGTGAATGTTTTTTCCCGTAGACAAATCCATCACCGTGTCCGCGCCCCACTTGGTGGCCCAGCGCATCTTCTCGACTTCCTCCTCGATGCTCGACGCGACGGCGCTGTTGCCGATGTTGGCGTTGATCTTCACGAAGAAGTTGCGGCCGATGATCATTGGCTCGGACTCGGGGTGATTGATGTTGTTCGGGATGATGGCGCGGCCAGCGGCGACCTCGCTTCTCACGAAATCCGCTGTGATCTCTTCTGGAATTCTTTGCGGAAAGCGGGAGAACACGGAAGGTGTGTATGAATTTAAGATTTCAGATTTACGATTTACGAGCTGGCTGCTGCCGGCGTGCTGCTTGTCGAGATCGTTGCGTCTGTTGTCGTCGCGTAAATCGTCAATCGTCAGTCGTAAATTGGCCCGGCCCATGTTTTCGCGGATGGCGATGAACTCCATCTCGGGCGTGATGATGCCCTGCTTCGCATACCAAAGCTGCGTGACGGGATTCCCTTTGCTCGCGCGGAGCGGCTTGCGGCGCTGACCGAGCAGGCCGGGGAATTCCACCAGGCGGTTATTCTCCGCCTTGCTGGCGAACTCCGCGTGCTTGCCGGACAGGTATCCATTGTCCATCGGCTTCACCTCGCGGCCGTCAATCTCCTCCACGTCGCCGCGCTTGAGAATCCAGTCGCGGCGCATGGTAGGCAGACCCTGCTCGGAAGTGCCGGTGAAAGCCGGATCACCCCACGGCCCCGAGCAGTCATACACGCGCACGGGCGCGTTCTTCGTGACCGCGCCGGTGTAGGACTTCGTGGGCGACACTTCGATCTCTCGCACCGGGACCCGCAGATCGGCGTGAAGTTGGCCGGGCAGATAGACACGTTTGCTGGCGGGCAGTTGTTCGCTGCTATGCGGTTCGAAGGAATCTTTGGTCGCGATCATAGTTTTATTTCGTGATGAACCAAGAGAAATGCCGGAAGAAAGGCGACCGCCACCCACTGCGCTTCCTACGCCAGCATTATCTGGTTCAGGTTCTACGGGTCTTCGGCGTTCCGCGCCGAACTCTCAGCCTTCGTCGTCGCTTCGGACGGCCGGTTGGCTCCCCTGTGATGATGAAAGGATGAGACGCGGCTCCAAGTGTGTCAAGCGGCGTGCGGTCGGGAAACCGGCCTGTCGAAAAGTTTTTTGCGAAGTTTGGGGATTGTGTTCGTCCAACCACGCGCGTTACAAAACTAAAAACCATTATGCAAAAAATCGTATTCCTCACGCTCGCCCTTCTTTGTGCCAATGCCCTGCCCGCTGGTGCGGCGGAGCGAATCAAACCCTTGCGCGCCCTCCTGATCACCGGCGGTTGCTGCCACGATTACGGCAAGCAAAAGGACATTCTCAAAAAGGGCATCGAGGAGCGCGCCAACATCGAAGTCGTCCAGGTCCACACCGCCGACACCAGCACCAAGGCGCGTTTCGAGATGTATGAAAAGGCCGACTGGGCGAAGGGCTTCGACGTGGTCATCCACGACGAATGCTCCGCCGACGTTAAGGACATGCCCTACGTGCAAAACATCCTCGGCGCGCACCGCGACGGCGTCGCCGCCGTGAACCTTCATTGCGCGATGCACTGCTACCGCACCGGCACGGACGACTGGTTCCAGTTCATCGGCATTCAATCCACCGGCCACGGTCCGCAGGAGCCGATTGCCCTCTCCTTCGTGGACAAGGATCATCCCGCCACGCGCGGCCTCACCGATTGGACCACCGTCAAGGAGGAGTTGTACAACAACGTCAAAGTTTTCCCCACCGCCCGTCCGCTCGCGCGCGGCAAACAGATCGTCAAACAAAAGGACGGCACCGAGAAGACCGTGGAAACGGTAGTGGCGTGGGCCAATGATTACGGCAAGGCCCGCGTCTTCAGTACTACGGTCGGCCACAACAACGCCACCGTGGGCGACGCGCGCTACCTGGATCTCGTCACGCGCGGCCTGCTGTGGTCGTGCGGCAAGCTGGACGACAGCGGCAAGGTGAAGCCGGGCTACGAAGCACCGGCCAAACCGTAACTTCGACCGGGAGCCGGCGCGCGGACGCCAGCGATGACTTACCCGCTGCTCTACGAGATTAACACGCGCTGCTGGCTGCGCGAACTTTCGGAAACGCACGCGACGGCCGTCACGCTGGCCAATGTTCCAGCCTGCGAATTCGCTGCGTGGCGGCATTTGGGCTTCACGCACATCTGGCTCATGGGCGTTTGGGAAAACGGCCCGCTCGCCCGCGAGTTCAGCCGGCGGAATGCGGCCATGCGCGCAGCCTGGGCCGCGACGTTGCCGGATTTGCGTGAGGAGGACATCGCCGGCTCGCCCTACGCCATTGCTGGCTACAACGTGGCAGATGCGCTGGGCGGCGAAACTGCGTTGCGGGAATTTCGTGAACGGCTCGCTGCTCACGGCCTGAAACTCATTCTGGATTTTATCCCCAACCACTGCGGCCTCGATCATCCCTGGCTGAACGAGTGGCCGGAATTGTTTGTGCAAAGCCGCAGCCGGGCAGCGGGAACTTTTCAACGGCAAACGTCGCGCGGCCCGCGCCGGATCGCGCACGGCAAGGACCCGTATTTTCCGCCCTGGGCCGACACGGCGCAGCTTGATTACCGCAACACCGCCACCCGCGCCGCGATGATCGCGGAACTGCAATCGGTCGCCCGGCTTTGCGACGGTGTCCGTTGCGACATGGCGATGCTGGCGCTGAACGAAGTCTTCGCGCGCAACTGGGCGGCGTTTCCATGCGAACACGCTACGCCCATGACGGAATTCTGGGCGGAGGCGATCCCGGCGGCGAGACAGGCCGCGCCAGGGTTCCTGTTCGTGGCGGAAGTTTACTGGGACATGGAGGAGCGGCTGCAGTCGCTCGGTTTTGATTTCACCTACGACAAGCGGGTGCTGGATCACTTGATGGAGGGCCGGCCGCGCGAACTCACGCGACGGCTGCGCGACGTCACGCCGGAATTTCTGCGCGCCAGTGTTCACTTCCTGGAGAACCACGATGAGCCGCGCGTCGCGTCGCGGCTTTCGCCGGCGGAACATCGGGCGGCGGCGTTATTGACGCTGGGGTTGCCGGGAATGCGGCTGCTGCACGAAGGCCAGCTCACCGGCGCGAGCCAGCCGGCGAGCGTGCATCTGGCCCGCCGTCCGCGTGAAGCGCCGCAACGGGAGGCCGGCGCGCTTTACGAGTCTCTGCTCGCGGCGCTCGCCGCCACCGCCGTCGGACGGGGCAGGGGTGAGTTGCTCCAGACGTTGCCCGCGTGGGATGGAAATCCGACGGCGGAGAATATTGTCGTTGTGCAATGGCAGTCCGCGGCGCCGGAGTTTGACCTGGTGGTGGTGAACCTCGCGCCGCATCCCGGCCAGTGCATCGCGAGGCTGGAGATCGCCGGCGTGCGTCAACACGCCTGGCGGTTCACCGATTTGATCGGAGAAGAGACGTTCATCCGGCGCGGTGATGAACTGGATCAACGCGGCCTTCACCTCGACCTGCCGGCGCACGCCGCGCGGTTGTTCCGCTGTCAGCCGGCAGGGTGACGTGGCTACTGCTTGGGTGTCACGAGCCGGTAGGCGCGGCTCGTGGACGGCGTCGGGTCAAAGACACTCGCCGCCGGACGGTTCGTCGGCGCGGCTTCCACATCGCCCAACTTGTGCCAGTCCACCGACGGCAGCGTGTCGTTATACTGCACCGTGTAGGTCTTGTTCGACACCGCGTTGAACCAGATCGTCGCGCTGCCACCCGCCGTGATCTGATCAATCTTCAGATAGCTCCCCGCGTCCTGCGGATTGGTCCCCGCCACGTGCTCCTGCCAGTTCTTCAGGCCGTCGTTGTCCGCATCGGTGTCGCGGTCGCCGCCGTCGCGCGGGTTCAGCCCGTTGGCCAGTTCCCACTCGTCGGGCATCCCGTCGCCGTCGCAATCGCCCAGCGTCACCGTCAGCGTCGCCACCTGGCTCGTCACCGCGTTGAGGACGTTGCTCACCACCACGCGGTAGCCCCCGGCGCTGGCCAGTCCCGGCGGCGCGATCAGCAAACAATTGTTCGTCGCGCCCAACAGTGCGTTGGTTTCGTTGAAATACCACTGGTAGCGCAACGGCCCGCCGCCCGTCGCCTCGACGTAGAGCGCGGCGTTGGAGCAGAGCGTCGTCGTCTGGTTTGTCGGCTGCGTCACGATGGACGCCGGCACAAGGATTGTCAGATACGCCACCTGGCTGGTGGCCGCACTGCCTGCGTTGGTTGCCACCAGCGTGTACGCGCCGTCATTGCTCAGTTGCACGTTGGTCAGGTTCAGGCTGGTGTTGGTGGCGTTGGCCAGGCGGTTGGTGCCTTTGAACCACCACTGGTAGCCGATGGGCGCGGTGCCGCTGGCGGCGGCGTTGAAGGTGTCTTTGCTGCCGGCGTCCACTACGCGGTTGGTCGGCTGGAGGGTGATGGCCACCGGCGTGAT
>JANNEF010000003.1:0-26981 GCA_031378375.1 Verrucomicrobiota bacterium
CTGGCGTGCCGAAGGTGCCGCCATCCTGGAAAAAATCACCCGCGCACGCGCTAAACTCGAAGAAATAATGGCAGACACTTCAAGGACAGCAGACTAGCATCTGCGTGATATGTTCGACGTCATCAAAGCACAGTTGACCACCGGCGCGGAGAAGTTAGCTCACTTGCGGAGGTTTCTTTGACGTCGCCCCAATCAAGAAGCGGCAGGGCGAACTGGACGCGTTGATGGCGGTGGAGTCCTTCTGGAACAATCGCGAGAAGGCCCAGCAACTCATTGACGAAGCCGGCGCGCTCCGCCGGAAGATTGACCCCTTGATCGCCGCCGAGAAAAAGATCGAGGATCTCCAGGTGATGACCGAGTTGTGCGAAGCCGAGCCGGCGGAAAAGCAGGTGGCGCATTACCGTGAACTGGAGCGGGACACGACGAAGTTCATCCAGGAACTTGACCAACTCGAACTGCGTGTGCTGCTCGCCGGCCCGCACGACCGGAGCAACTGCATCCTCAGCATCAACGCCGGCGCTGGCGGCACCGAGGCGCAGGACTGGGCCGAGATGCTTTCGCGGATGTACACGCGCTGGGCCGAGTCGCGCGGGTGGGAGGTGGAAGTCACCGACGCGCTGCCGGGCGAAACTGCGGGGCTCAAGAGCGTCACCTTCCTGCTGCGGGGCGAGAACGCCTACGGGTTTTGCAAGGCCGAGCGCGGTGTCCACCGGTTGGTGCGCATCTCGCCGTTCGACTCGAACAAGCGCCGGCACACCAGCTTCTCCAGCGTGGACGCGATCGCGGAAATTGAGGAGACGTCGTCGGACATCGTCGTGCCGCCAGGCGACCTGCGGGTGGACACCTTCCGTTCCGGCGGCAAAGGCGGACAAAACGTGAACAAGGTGGAAACCGCCGTGCGCATCACGCACATCCCGACGGACCTCGTGGTCGCGTCCCAGGCGCAGCGGTCGCAGATTCAAAACCGCGCCACGGCGATGAAGCTGTTGCTCTCTCGCATTTACGCGCAACGGCTCGACGCGCAGAAAGCCGAGCTGGAGCGTTTCTACGGCGACAAAGGATCCATCTCCTGGGGCAACCAGATTCGCAGCTACGTCTTCCAGCCCTACCGGATGGTGAAGGATCTGCGGACCGGCGTGGAAACGAGCGATGTCCAGGGCGTGATGGACGGCGACCTCGACCCGTTTGTCAACGGCTGGCTGCGCGCGGGTTGCCCGCTCAAGCGAATGCAGGGAGTGAAGGATGAGGGGGAGTAGGCCGGTGATCAGTGAACCAGTAATCAGTGGGGCAGTGAATCAGTCCCGCACCATCGCCACCGCCTACTGACCTGCTGATTACTGACTCACTGATTACTGGTTCACTGACCGATGAACATTCTCGATAAAATCGTCGCCCAGAAAAAAGTCGAAATCGCCCGGCTGCCCCGGAGCGTGATCACGGGCGACATGTTGAAGGTCGCGCGGGAGCAGCAGGGCGCGAGGCGCGATTTCATGGAAGCGTTGCGAAGCCACGGGAGCGGAGCGGTCGCTCTGATTGCCGAGGTGAAGAAAGCCTCGCCGTCGGCCGGCGTCATCTGCGCGGACTTTGACCCGGTGCGCATCGCGCGCGATTACGAGGCGGCGGGGGCAAGCTGCCTGTCGGTGTTGACGGACGAGAAATTTTTCCAAGGCTCGCTCGAATATCTGAGACAAATCCGCGACGCCGTGAACCTGCCGCTGCTGCGAAAGGACTTCATCATTGATGCGCGGCAAATCCTGGAAGCCATCGAGTGGGGCGCTGACGCGATTCTGCTGATCGTGGCGATCCTGGACGACGCGCAGTTGCGGGATTACCTGGCGCTCGCGGACGCGGCGGGACTGGCGGCGCTGGTCGAAGCCCACGACGAAGCGGAGTTGGACCGCGCGATGGCGGCGGGGGCGCGGCTCATTGGCGTCAACAATCGCGACTTGAAAACCTTCAAGGTGGACCTCGCGACGACGGAGCGGCTGGCGGAACGGTTGCGGCGCGCAGGCAGCGCGGCATTGCTCGTCGCCGAGAGCGGCATCCACACGCGCGCAGACGTCGAGCAGTTGGCACGGTGCGGCGCGCAGGCGATTCTGGTGGGTGAAGCGTTGGTGAAGCACGGCGACATTCGCGCCAAAGTCGCGGAGTTGATCGTCCGCGCCGGGTGACGCCCGAACTTCCCCAAAGACCCAGTAGAACTCCGATGGCTCCATCCGAAAATCCACGGTGCCCCGCGCCCCTGGGCCATCCCAGCCAGTGGGCAATTCACCCCGGCGATCCGACATCTCGCCACCAGCTCGTTTCAGAATGGCGGGGTATGCGCTAGAAGATGCCCGTGACCCATTCCATGATTTTTCGTAAGGGCTGCGCAATCTGCCACGCCAACCGGCGTCCGGGTTGTGGCTCGTTGGGGAACCTGCCAGGCGTGCGAATGCCCGTCCGCGGCCCTTATCCTTTATTCCGCGCCCGTCGCGCGGTCAGCCGTCCGAACTAAAAACAACGAGGCACGGAGGCCGCAAACCATCAAGACCATACACATGAAAATTCAAACTATCCTCCAAGCCATCATGCTCGCCGTGTTGGGTGCCAGCCTCTCCGCCCGTGCGGACGTGGTGACCGACTGGAATCAACAGGGCCTGCTGGCCATCAAGGCCTCCGGCACCCCCCCGCCCCGCGCTTCGCGCAACCTCGCGATCCTGCACACCGCCATTTACGACGCGGTCAACGGCATCAACAACAAACACACTCCTTATCTCGTCACCGGCAAGGCCCCCGGCGGCACCTCGGAAGAAGCCGCCGCCGCTGCCGCCGGCCACAAGGTGCTCGTGGCGCTCTACCCGGCACGTGCCGTAGATTTGGGCACCGCGTATGCCACGTCCCTCGCCGCCATCAAGAAAGGCAAAGCCAAGGACAAGGGCGTCGTTTGGGGTGAGTACGTAGCTGCTCAGATCCTCGCTTCGCGCGCCAATGACGGCTCGACCAACGTCGTGCCCTACACGCCGGGCACGGATCCCGGCGACTGGACCAACACCCCGCCGGCATTCGCCAATGCCTTGCTGCCTCAATGGCCCAACGTCACTCCGTTTTGCATGACCAGCGGGTCGCAGTTCCGCCCGCCCGCTCCGCCGGCAATGGACACCGCACAGTGGGCGACAGAATTCAACATCACCAAGGCGTACGGCTCGATTGGCAGCGTCACCCGCACGGCAGAACAGACGGACATCGCCCGGTTCTGGGCCGACGGTGGCGGCACGGTGACCCCGCCGGGCCACTGGAACGTCATCGCTCAGGACATCTCCGCCCAAGAGGGTTTGAAGCTCGCTGAGAACGCGCGCTTGTTCGCGCTGCTCAACATCGCCACCGCCGACGCGGCGATTTGTTCGTGGGACGCCAAGTACGCGTACGACTTCTGGCGCCCGATCACGGCGATCCGCAACGCCGACCTGGACGGCAACGCCGCGACCGAGGCGGACCCGACGTGGACGCCGCTCCTGGTGACGCCGCCGTTTCCCGAATACACTTCCGGCCATAGCACCTTCAGCGGTGCGGCAGCCACGGTGCTGGCGGATTACTTCGGGACGGACGAGATCGCCTTCACCACCACGTCGGAAGATCTGCCGGGAGTCTCGCGCAGTTTCCCTTCGTTCTCCTCCGCAGCGGATGAAGCGGGCTTGAGCCGCATTTATGGCGGCATCCACTTCATGTCGGCCAATTTCCAGGGCCTGCACTCGGGTGGCAACATCGGCCAGCATGTGATGGACAACTTCCTCAAGAAGCGGCACGGCAAATGGCCGGGCCACGCCAAATAAGCGACGGCTTAAGAAGCATTCCGTAAGATCAAAACACGGGCTGGGCGGCGGCAACGCGGCACAGCCCGTTTTTTTGCGCAGAGCGAATGGCGGTCAGGCTGCGAGCTCCCTGGCCTTGAGAAATTCCTCCGCGCGTGCGAAGGCGGCGGCGAGCGCTTCGGGATCGATGGGCTTGCTGACGTAATCATCCATGCCGGCCGCCAGGCACTTTTCGCGGTCGCCTTCCATGGCGTTGGCGGTGAGCGCGATGATGTAGGCGGCCTTGCCCGTCTCGCGCAGGCGGAAGAAGCGGGTGGCCTCGTAACCGTCGAGCACGGGCATCTGGCAATCCATCACCACCACTCCGTGCGGGCACCGGTCGAAGGCTTCCAAGGCTTCCTTGCCATTGTTCACCAACTCCACCGTGTAACCCATGTTTTCCATGAGCCGCTGCGCGAGCTTCTGGTTCACGCGGTTGTCCTCCGCCAGCAAGACCCGCGTCGTGTGCATCGGTGCCGGAATGGCAGACGGAGCGGGAGAGGACTGCCGACGTTCACCCGGTTGGGTTTCGGCCACCGCACCAGCCAGGCAGTTGAAGAGTTGCGATTGCTTGATCGGCTTGAGCAGCGAAGCGTGGATGCCGGCACCGGCGAGGATTTCGCCATCAAGCCGTTCGCCCAGCGAACTGAGCATCACGAGACGGGTTTGCGAAACGACCGGATCCGCCTGGATGGCGTGGGCCAGCGCCAGGCCGTCCATCCCCGGCATGTTCATGTCCAGCAATGCCACGTCGAAAGGCGAACCGGCGGTGGTCTCGCGCCGGAGGAACATCAGGGCTTCCTCACCGTTGGCGGCCAGTTCGTGGCGCAGCCTCCAGGCGTTGAGTTGCTGGCCCAGGAGTTTCCGGTTGGTCGGGTTGTCATCCACGACGAGCACACGCATGTCGCGCAGGTTGATCTCCGCGGGCGAAACGCTCGCGGTGCCACCGGCCTGCCGCGGCAGCCGCACGGTGAACCAAAACGTGGAGCCACGCCCCGGCTGGCTTTCGACACCGATGCTCCCGTTCATGTGTTCAACAAGATTTTTGCTGATCACCAGGCCCAGGCCCGTGCCGCCGTAGTGACGGGTCGTCGAACTGTCGGCTTGAGTGAAAGACTGGAAGAGATTCTCGATCGTGTCGGCGGCGATGCCGATGCCGGTGTCCTTGATGGCAAAACGCAGTTCCGCGTCCGCGTCGGTCTGGCTTTGAAGGTGGACCGAGACGAGCACTTCGCCCTGCCTGGTGAACTTGATGGCGTTGCCGACGAGGTTGCAAAGCACCTGCCGCAGCCGGCCGGGATCCCCGCGCAGGCGCGTGGGCAGCGTGTCGGGAAAATCAACGGCCAGTTCCAGTTTTTTGGCGTGCGCCGGCGCGGCAAACGTGTCGAGCGCGCCCTCCACGAGTTCCCGCATGTCGAAGTCCACCGTCTCGAAGATCATCTTGCCCGCCTCGATCTTGGAGAAGTCCAGGATGTCGTTGATGACGGTGAGCAGGGCCTCGGCACTTTGCTGAACCGTCTTGGCACAATCACGCTGCTCGTCAGTGAGCGGCGTGTCGAGCAGAAGCTGGTTCATGCCGAGGATGCCGTTCATGGGCGTGCGAATTTCGTGGCTCATGTTCGCCAGGAATTCGCTCTTGGCGCGGCTGCCCGCCTCGGCGCGACGGCGGGCTTCAATCAATTCAGCCTCGTGCTCGCGGTTGCTTTCGTCCGCCAGGCGCAGGTGCTCGGCCATGCGATTAAAACTCGCGGCCAGATCGCCGAACTCGTCGTTGCGATCCAGGGGCACGCGATGGGTGAAATTGTGCGCCGCGATGGCCTGCGTGGCGCGGGCCAGCCGTTTGATCGGCTTGGTCAGGCTGCGGGCAAAGATGGGCGCCAGCGTCAGGGCGATGGCCACGCATACCAAACCGCCCAGCAAGGTGGCCCACGCCTGCTTGCGCGCCTCCGCGTAAAAAAAATTGACGGGCCGATCCGCCTGCACGACTCCCACCACCTTGCCCGCGCCATCCAGAATCGGCGCGGCGGCGGAGAGCCACACACCCTCCGAGTCGCGGTAAACGCCGGTCACCGCCGGCGTGCCGGCCAGCGCCGCCAGGTTGTGCGGACGGGCGTGGTAACGGTTGCCCGTGAAAAAATTGCCGGTCGCGTCGCGATCCGTCATCACCACGAACTCCAGTTCGCGCGTGGTGGCAAAGTCATGCGCCTTGCGCATCGTGTAGATGGGACTGCCGCCGCCTCCCAGGCCGTTGCTCTTTTTCACCTTCGCCAGCAGTTCGCGAAACATGCCAAACTCGTCGGCCGCCGCCACTTTGCCGCCCGCATCGAGGGAGATCAGGTTGTGCAAGTCGCCATCGAGCAAGGGGGCGATGGAATTAACGATGGCGAGCAGTTCTGTGCCGAGGCTTTTCTCGAGCGACTGCTTGCGCAGTTGATAGGAGATCAACGCGTAGATGCAGACCGAAACCACCACCAGGGACATGGCAAAAATGGTCAGGCGGTGCGAAAAACTTACTCGGCTCATGTGCATACTTTCTCTGTTACCCTGTCTAGCAGACATTGTGCCCGGTGTCCGCGCGTGGCGGGCCGGGGTTTTTGGTGTCATCTCATCCCGTCCCGCGTAAGCTGCGAACCGTAACGCCTGTGATGACTGTCCGTCGCGCCAATCCCAACGAAGCCCGGCCGGGCGCCCGCCTGGCATCCGCATGATCGATCTGGCTGGAGCGCTGGCGCTGGCGGCCTTCGGGTGCCTTGCCGTCTTGTCGCGAAAGCCCGGCGGCGCAGGCCTCTGGCCTTTCCTCCTGCTGCTGGCCATCGCCTGGGGGGCGGTGTTGTGGGCCTTCTTCGCGCAACGCCAGGAGACGGAGAAATTCCTGATCCGGCGGATTTGGTTCTGGGGAATCCTGTTTCGCCTGGCGGGTCTGCTGGGCGCTCCGATCCTGGAGGACGACTATTTCCGCTACCTGTGGGACGGGCGGATGTTCGCGCTCACGGGCAACCCATACTCAACCGCGCCCGGCGATCACTTCGCCGACGCGAACATGCCGGCGAACTTCCGCGCCGTGCTCGACGCCATCAACCACCCGGATGTGCCCACGATCTACGCGCCGGTCTGCCAGTTCGTTTTTCTGGCGGGCTACTGGATCGCGCCGGGCGAATTGTGGCCGTTGAAAATATTCCTCTTGCTGGCGGACTTGCTGACGCTTCGCCTCCTGCTCGGCATGGCGAAGCCGGGGAATGTTCTGCTCTACGCCTGGTGCCCGCTGTTGATCAAAGAAACTGCATTCACCGCGCATCCGGACACGCTGGGGATATTGTTTCTCGTGGCGGCGGTCCATGGCTTCACGAAAAACAAGCCGGCGCGCGTGGCCGTGTTCTGCGCGCTGGCGATGGGCGCGAAAATCTTCGCCGCGCCGCTTGTGCCGCTGTTGCTGTGGCGTGCGCCGAAAAAATATTGGCTGCTCTACGGCGGCGTGTGGACGGCGCTTTATCTGCCGTTCTGGGTGCAAGGAACAGCGGGGGATTTCGCCGGGCTGATCGCCTTCCTCGGCCAGTGGGAATTCAACTCGACGGCGTTTGCAGTGTTCTCGGCGTGGTTTGGAAGCCAGAGCGCCCGACTCCTGTGTGGAATAATCTTCGGCGTTTTCTACGTGTGGTTTGTCATGCGCTTCCACGCACCACACACCAGGCACCACCCCATCCCGCGCGGTGATCTGCTCTACGGCGTGTTCTTCCTCCTCGCCGCTGTGGTGAACCCGTGGTACTTGCTTTGGTTGTTGCCGTTTGTCGCTGTGTTCCCGTCAGCGGCGGGTGTCACTGCGCTCATCGCGGTGAGCCTGAGCTACGCCCACGGGCTGAATCTCGGAACGCAAAGTCTGGGCGCTTTCGAGCATCCGGGCTGGGTGCGCCCGGCGGAGTTCGCCGCCATTTTGCTGGCGGCAGGTTGGGACTGGCGGCGCCGGTTACGGACGGCCGCCGAACGGAATCGTGATCGATAGCCCGACGACGTTTTTCTCGCCGGTGTTCCGTCCGTCAATCGTGCGGGCGAAGAATACCTGGTAGTAAACGGAGTGGGAGCAGGTGTAGCCGAGGCTCACTTCGACGCTCTGGTTGATCTCCCTCACTTGGGGGAAGCCCGGCGAGCCACCCGGGGTGAATCCTGTCGCTCCGATATCCAACCCGCTCAGGCTCTGCACATGCCGATAGCCCAAGCTGGCATTGAACGATTTGTACGCCGTGTAAACTCCGACGCTGCCGAACAAATCATCCGGCACCTGATGGTTGCGGTTGCGGTAACCGATGTCCCCGTAAGCGCCGAACCTCGAACAAAACGCTTTGCCAAACAACAGCGATGCCTCATAACCCGACGCGCCGTCGCCGGGCGAGAATGGCTGGTTTTCGTTGTAGGTTCCCTCGACGATTCCGCCGGCCCGCAGGGTCAGCGTGGGCGCCCAAGGGCAGTTGGCCTTCTTTTCATCCAAAAAGCGCCAGCGCATGCCCAAGGTCGTGTCGGCCAGTCCGTCGTCGTTCATCGGGCCGCCGAATGCCTTGCTGTGCGTCCATGTGTAGCCCGTGTTAAAATCCAGCGCGAGAAACTCGGTCATGCCGTAGTCAAACCCCAGAAACATCGTGTGCTGCTGCAAGTCATTCGGCTTGAGGCTCACCGGAGTCTTGCCCATCCAGAACCGATCAAAGCTCTGGTAAACATAGCCGGGCGTCACCTGCAACTGGTTGGCCGCCGGCAGCCAGGCGGACTGGCCGAAAGCGCACGCGCCGCCGGCTGACACGAACATGACGAAGGATAATAAATTTTTTTTCAAGGTATGCTCCTCGGTTGAGTTATTTCACTTTGAACCGCTTCTCCAAATAATACTCCAACGACTCCATCTCCCTGGCGCTGAGTTTGCCGGCCAGCGCGGGGAGATCCTGTGCTTCCTTGGCAGACTTGGGCAACTTGCCCTGCAACTCGGCCAGACGGGCCTTCTGGCTGTTGGCGTCCGCGCCGGAATGGATTTTGCGCTCCGCCTTGTCGGTGAAGATTTTTTTGCCCGTCGAATATTTGTCGCTGTCCATCGCGCCAGCCTGATCCGCCGGCGGGCGGGGTGGGCGGGCACCGTAGCTGCCGGATGCGTGGACGGCCGGTGGGCAGGCGGCGAGAAGGGCCAGCAGAATTGCCAGTGAAAGTTTTTTATGTGTCGTAGTCATAGGCGGCAAGAGTTAGCAGTCAATCACACGTGGGCGATTACTTGATCTTGCGGTCGCCGAGTCAAGGTGGAATTTCGCCAGAAGTGCTTGGTTGAACGGAGGCTTGATTGCGTGGCGCGAGTTTTTACGCGGAACCGGACGCGGGCACAATGCTCCGGGGGCAACCCGCCAGATTTCCGTGGCGAACCACAGCCGCCCAAGGACCAACCGCGCGCCAGCCACAAAAATGTCGCGTCTCGCCACCCGGAAAGCACGCTTCACCACGCCGCAGTGGATAAATTTTTTCCGGCGGCATAGCCTTAGCTTTGCTGTCATAAGATTGACCGCACCAATTCTCGCCGTTTGAATGGCAGACAACGTGAACACCGACAACAGCCCGGGAACCAACCCGGAAAACGCGCCGGCCCGGAAGAAATACGTCCGCGCCGTCGGGCCGCGTTTGCGCGTGCTGCTTTATTTCATCTTCGGCCTGGTCGCGCTGCTGGGGGTCAACTCGATTTACCTCGCGAGCATCACGTTTCTCGAATGGGTCAAGGGGCTGTCCTACCAGAATTATTTTTACCAGTTCATGTTCCTCGCGCACCTCGTGCTGGGGTTGCTGCTGGTCGTGCCGTTCGTCGTGTTCGGCCTCGTGCATATCAAGAACGCGCACGACCGCCCGAACCGCCGCGCCGTGCGCGTGGGCTACCTGCTCTTCGCCGTGAGTCTGGTCGCGCTCTTCACCGGCGTCGTGCTGATGCGCTTCGACTTCTTTGTCATCAAAGACCCGCGCGTGCGCTCGCCGCTCTACTGGGCGCACGTCATCACACCGGTGCTGGCCGTGTGGCTGTACGTGCTGCACCGACTGGCCGGGCCGCGCATCCAGTGGCGGGTGGGGGCGCGTTGGGCCGCCGCCGTGGGCGTGGCAGTGCTCGCGACGGTGTTCCTCCATTCGCGACACCCGAAGAAAAACGAAATCGGCTCTGCGGAAGGAAAAAAATATTTCGAACCGTCGCAGGCACGCACGGCGTCGGGGAAATTCATCCCCGCGCGCACTTTGATGATGGACGACTATTGCATGAAGTGTCACGAAGACGCCTACAAAGGGTGGTTCCACAGCGCGCATCATTTCAGCTCGTTCAACAACAAACCCTACATGTTCAGCGTGCGCGAGACGCGCGCGGTGGGGATGCAGAAGGACGGTAATGTGAAGGCGTCGCGCTGGTGCGCGGGCTGTCACGACGTGGTGCCGTTCTTCAGCGGCGCATTCGACGACCCGCACTTCGACATCGAGAAGGATCCCACCGCGCACGCCGGCATCACCTGCACCGCCTGCCACGCCATCACGCACGTCAACAGCACCATTGGCAACGGCGACTACACGATTGACGAGCCGATCCATTACCCGTTCGCCTACAGTTCCAACGCGGCCTTGCAGTTCATCAACCAGCAGCTCGTCAAGGCCAAGCCGGATTTCCACAAGAAAACTTTCCTCAAGCCGTTCATGCGCACGGCGGAGTTCTGCTCCACCTGCCACAAGGTGAGCCTGCCGGTGGAGGTGACGAAGTACAAGGACTTCCTGCGCGGACAGAATCATTACGACACCTACCTTTTGAGCGGCGTCTCCGGCCACAATGCGCGCAGTTTTTATTACCCGGAGAAGGCGCAGCCCAACTGCGCCGGCTGTCACATGCCGCTCAAAGCCTCGGCGGATTTTGGCGCGAATTTTTTCAATCCGACGAACAAGGTTCTCAGCATCCACGACCATCTGTTCCCGGCTGCGAACACGGGCGTCGCGCACATTCGCGGCGAGCCGGACATCGTGAAGCGCCACCAGGAATTTTTGAAAGGCTCGGTTCGCGTGGACATCTTCGGCGTGAAGGAAGGTGGTGAAATTGACGGCAAGCTTCTCGCCCCGCTTCGCCCGCAGGTGCCCGCCCTCAAGCGTGGCCAGAAGTATTTGCTCGAAACGGTCGTCCGCACCCTGCGCGTGGGCCACCCGTTCACACAAGGTACCGTGGACTCGAACGAAGTTTGGGTGGACGCCCGGGTGACCAGCGGTTGGCGCGTGCTCGGTCGCAACGGCGGCCTCGGTCCGCACCGTGAAGTGGACCCGTGGGCGCACTTCATCAACGTCTTCATGCTCGACCGCGACGGGAACCGCGTGGATCGCCGCAACCCGCAGGATATTTTCACGCCGCTCTACAATCATCAAATCCCGCCTGGCGCCGCGCAGGTCGTCCACTACGAGTTCACCGTGCCGCCGGACGCCACCGGCCCGTTGACGGTCGAGGTGAAGTTGAATTACCGCAAGTTCGACACGATTTACATGAACTACGTGTTTGGCAAGGGCTACACCAACGGCACGCCGTTCCAGATCACAAATGACCTGCCGATTACGGTCATCGCGACGGATACGATCACTTTTCCCGTCGAGGGCGCATCATCTGAAATTTCAAATCCCAAATCTCAAATCCCAGACTGGCAGCGCTGGAACGACTACGGCATCGGCCTGCTCCTCGAAGGCGACCGCGGTAGCGAAAAGGGCGAGTTGATTCAGGCTGCGCAGGCCTTCACTGAAGTCGAGAAACTCGGCCGCGCCGATGGCCCGGTGAATCTCGCGCGGGTTTATTTCAAAGAAGGCCGGCTCGACGATGCCGTCGCCGCCTTGCAACGCGGCGCGAAGTCCGACCCGCCCGCGCCGCGCTGGACGGTGGCGTGGTTCAACGGACTGGTGAACAAGCAGAACGGCTACCTCGACAAGGCCATCACCGAGTTTCGCAGCATACTCGAAGACCGCTACCCGGAACTGGACCAGCGCGGATTCGACTTCAGCAAGGACTACGAAGTGATCAACGAACTGGGCCAGACCTTGTTCGAGCGTTCCAAGCTCGAACGTGCCGACGAGCAGGCGCGGCGAGCTTTCATTCAACAAGCCGCCGAACAATTCAAGAAAAGCCTCGCGCTCGACTCCGAGAACCTCGCCGCCCACTACAACCTTGCGCTCATTTACAAGCAACTCGGCGATGACACACTCGCCGAGCATCACCAGAAGCTCCACGAACGTTACCGTCCCGATGACAACGCCCGCGACCGCGCCGTGACCATCGCGCGTCGCGCCAATCCCGCCGCCGATCACGCCGCGCAAGCCATCGTCATCTATCCGCTCCAGCGCGCTGGCGCTCCGGAACTGGGGCGGACGGACCAGCGGGCCGGCGCGGCTGGCAGCGGTCCCGCAGGAGGAGAATAGATTATTTAGCTGCGAACTTGACAATGTAGCCACATGAGGCCACACTCGCCCCGTGAAAAGAAAAACCTTCAAATACGCGCTGACCAGGACGGAGCCGATGGCGCTGAAAGAGGCGGCGTTGGCGTTGGAAGAAACAGAATTGATCGTGAATGTGCGGGCCGCGAAAGACCAGCTTTCGAGCCTGCTCGAACAGGCAGCGATGGGAAACGAAGTGATCATAACCAGCAATGGGTTGCCGAAGGCCAAGCTCGTCCCGATCCGGCAGCGGCGGCAGCCGTTCCGGGTGGATTGGGAACTGTTGCGTGGGATGCCGCTCAAACGCGGGACGCCCACGGCGGAGGAACTCGTGCGGGAAGATCGGGACGGGCGTCCGTAGCCATGTATCTGGACACTTCGATCCTCGTGAAGCTTTTCGTGCGCGAGCCGGACAGCGAGTTCTACGGCAAACTGACGGACGGGCAGACGCTCTGCTCGTCCGTTCTGGCGTATACGGAAGTGTGGTCGGCGATGCTGGGCAAGGAACGCGCCGGCGGCCTTACGCCCGAACAACGGCGGCGCGCATGGGCCGCGTTTGAACGCAACGTCACGGGGGAAACCATTGAATTGCTGCCGATGGGGCCGGCGATATTCAAGCGGGCGAATCGGATCATGGAAGCCTGTCACCCGAAGGTGGCATTGCGCTCGCTCGACGCGTTACACCTCGCCAGCGCGGATCAGACGCAGGACTGGCCGCTCGCCAGCGGCGACAAGCGAATGCGCGACGCGGCAGAGCTAATCGGCTTCCCGGTCACTCCACTGCCATCGTGATTTTCACAAGTCAGGCAACAACTGAATCGTATGGCTGACCATAACGCTCAACGCCCGCCGGAAGGCCCGGGAGAAGAAATCGCGCACCTGGACGACGCGGTCATTGGCCGTGCTTTTCGCTGGTCACTGGCCGCCTTTATCGCACTCGTCGCGGCGGCGGGCGCGGCGTATTGGTTCTACAAGCGCAAGCCCGCGCCGCCTCCCGTCCAGCAAACCACGCTTACCGCGCCGGCAGCCGCGACGCGCGCGACCGCTGAAATCCCGACGGCTAAATTCACCGATGTCACGGCGGCGGCGGGCATCAAGTTTGTCCACAACAACGGCGCGTATGGCGACAAACTGCTCCCTGAAACGATGGGCGGCGGGGTGGCGTTCCTCGATTTCGACAACGACGGTGATCAGGATTTGCTGTTCGTAAACTGCGCGTATTGGCCGGGCAAAATACCCGCCGGCAAAACGCCCACCACTCCGGCGCTCTACCGCAACGACGGCAAGGGCCATTTTGAAGACGTGACCGCCGGTTCCGGTCTCGACACGAGTTTTTACGGGATGGGCGTGGCGGTTGGTGATTTCGACAACGATGGCCGGGACGATGTGTTCCTCACGGCCGTCGGCGAGAACCGGCTCTTCCATAACCTCGGCAATGGAAAATTTGCCGACGTCGCCAAGGAGGCCGGCGTGGCGGGCCTGCCGGTGCAGTGGAGCACCTGCGCGGCATTCGTGGACGTGGACAACGACGGCGACCTCGACCTGTTCGTCGGCAATTACGTCAAGTGGTCCAAGGAAATTGATTTCGAGGTCGGCTACAAGCTGGTCGGGGTCGGGCGCGCATACGGGCAGCCGATGAACTTCGAGGGCGCGTTCACTTATCTGTATCGCAACGACGGTGGCGGGAAGTTCGCCGACATTTCGGCGACCAGCGGCGTGCAGGTGAAAAATCCTGCGACGGGTGTGCCCGTAGCCAAGGCGCTCGGCGTCGCCCCGGTAGATTTGGACGGGGATGGTTGGATCGATCTCATCGTAGCCAACGACACGGTGCAAAATTTTGTTTTCCACAACGAACGGAACGGGACGTTCAAGGAAGTCGGCGCGCTCTCCGGTGTCGCCTTCGACAGCAACGGCAACACGCGCGGCGCGATGGGCATTGACGCCGCGCGCTACCGCAACGATGCCGCGTTGGGCATCGCCATCGGCAACTTCGCCAACGAGATGACCGCGCTCTACGTGTCCGGCAGGAACCCGCTGCTGTTCACCGACGAGGCGATCCCCGAAGGCGTCGGCCCCGCCAGCCGGCTGCTGCTCAAGTTCGGCGTTTTTTTCTTCGACTACGACCTCGACGGACGGCTGGACCTGCTCACCTCCAACGGGCACCTGGAGGAGGAGATTTCAAAAATCCAGGCGAGCCAGCGTTACGCGCAACCGGCCCAACTCTTTTGGAACTGCGGCGCGGCCAGCGCGGCGAGTTTCATGGTGGTGCCGCCGGAGAAGAGCGGTGGCGACATTTTCAAACCCATCGTTGGCCGCGGCTGCGCCTTCGCGGACATTGACGGCGACGGCGATCTCGACGTGGTGCTGACCCAGATTGGCGGCCCACCCCTGCTGTTGCGGAACGACCAGTCGCTCGGTCATCATTGGCTGCGCTTGAAACTCGTCGGGACAAAATGCAATCGCAGCGCCACCGGCGCGTGGATCAACGTGCGACTTGGCGGGCGAACGCTTTCCCGCCAGGTGATGCCGACGCGCAGCTACCTGTCGCAATCCGAACTGCCGGTGACCATCGGCCTGGGCAAGTCGGAGCGGTTCGACGAATTGGAAATCGTTTGGCCCGGCGGCGAAAAACAGAAAGTCGCCCAAGTGCGACTGGACGGCGTGACCGTGATTGATCAGGCGCGTTAGCTTCTCCGACGCAGAATGCCTGGATCTGGGCATTGAACCAATCAGCTCGCATGAAAAATAAGAAACAACCCACGGCGAAACCGGCCTGCCCGAAGCCAGACCGGTCGGCCCTGAAATTGGCGCTCGTTGCGGTCGTGGTCGCCTTGACCGGATGGGCGGCAGTCTTCTTTCTGCGCCCGCCGCCAACCCGGCCCAATGTGAATCCTGCTCAAACGGGCGGCACCAACCCGCCCCTGACCGGGTCATCACGGAATTTCTCCACCAACGCGACGGATGAAATGACCGGGGCGACCACACCGGAAGAGTCCACCAGCTTGATTATCCGGGCCACCGAATTGCTCAACCAGAACAAGCTGACCGAGGCTATCGAGCTTTATGAGCAGGCGCGCAAGCTCGCACCGGAGGATGAGGAAACGCATTTTAACCTCGCCTTCGCCTATGCGCGCGCCCGCCGCGTCAGCGAGGCCATCAAGGAATACAACGAGGCGTTGCGACTGTTTCCCGAATATGCGGAGGCCCACAACAACCTGGGAAACATCTACCTCAACCACCGCGATCACGAGGCGGCGATGAAACATTTTTCCGCCGCGCTGAAGATCGCGCCGGACAACGCGTCGGCGCTCAACAATCTGGGCCGCTCACTGGCCGAGCAGGGCCGGACGCAGGAAGCCATTGCCAACTTCGGCGAGGCGACGCGGCTCCAACCCGCCCACCTTGAAGCGCGCTTCAACCTGGCCAACGCCTTTCTGGTGCTGGGCAAGGCGGAGGAAGCCGCCCTTGAATTTGACAACGTGTTGCGCCTCGACCCCAATTTTGCGCCGGCGGTCAAAGGGTTGGCCAAGGCCCGGCAACGGCTGGCGGTGGGCGGAAGAAAACCCTAGGAAAAGTTTCGGGCTTTGGTGCCGGGAATGTTGTCCGCCCTACGGCCCCTGGCGGAGTGCGTAAAACTTGTGACCGGCGGGTGCCACCTTCGTGTAGGGGTTGGCCGTGATCAAACCGGGGTCCATCACGTCGTTCCACGGCCCGGCGGGATCATCGGCTGCCAGCAGCACGTAGCCTTCGCCCGCCCAGGAGATGATCACGCCGCCACCCGAGTAAGTCACCGTGAGTTGCGGACGCACCGGGCGCGCACCAGTGACGCTCGTAATCAGTTCGGCGGCGAAGTACATGTCCGAACTGCCCAGGTTCACCTGGTGAACTTCCACGGCCAGCACATTATCACCGTCTTCCAAGTAGTCCGCCGGGATGTCCGCCAGTTCATAGACGACTTCCGGATCGGTGACGGTGTGATTGGCGAAGTTGGTGAAACTGATCGGCGCGGGTGCCGCGGCCATGCGGATGCGGTGGACTTCATGACCGTTGACGTAAACCACCGCGCCGTCGTCCACGAGCGAACGAAGCTGGAGCCGTGTCACCAGTCCGGTGGAATTGAAATGCGTCCGGAAATAATAGGCGTGCGTGGCGATGGGCGCGGCGGGAGGGTTGGTCAGGTTCAACTGCGTGCGCAGCGGCACGGTCGTTACGGGCGTGCCGCGCTTGGCGTAAAACGCCGCCTGCGCGAACGCCCACGGGGCAACGGTATCGTTGAATCCCGGCTGCTGCCAGCCCGCGCCCGGATCGGTGTCCGACTGGAAGTAGGCCCAGACCTGGTTGTCGCCCGCCACCACGACTTCCGCGATGGGCAGGATGCTGGGGTTGGCGATTTCGTTCCCAAAAAAATCGAGCACCACGCCATTGATGGCGAGCAGGTAGCCGACGCCGATCGCGCGCGGGATTGCCGTCGTGAGTGCGAGGTTGGTGCCGTTGGCCAGCGTCCAGCCGACCTCGACCCCGAGGTCGTCGCCCCCGAGCACGGGAGTCACGGTCATGTTTCCAAACGTTGGATCGATCGAGGCTGGGTCAACCGGTTCCGAGAAATGGACGGTGATGTTGCTGCGGTTGGGATGGCCCAGTGCATAGGCGAACACCGGCGGAAACACGTCGGCCAGATAGTCCACCATCGCCGTGCGGGACTTGGTTATCCCCACGGCATTCGTGACCTGGCAGTAGTATTCCCCGCCGTCGCTTTCCAGCATGTTCGTGATCGCGTAAGCCGGACCCGTCGCGCCAGGGATGGCGACGAAAGCTCCACTCACCGCGTTCGAATGAAACCACTGATAATCCGGCGGCGGCTGGCCGGTCGCCGATGCCGTCAAGGTTGTTGAACGCCCCTGTTGCACCACGCGGTCAGCGGGTTCAACGGGATTGGTGATCACGGGAGGCTCCGGCAGGATCGCATCAAGCCTCATGCCGAAGATCGTGTCGGTGCTGGTGCGGCTGTTCTGATGCACTTCCACCGCAAGCACGTTGTCGCCTTCGACCAGGTGGTTGGTGAGGGTGAGCGTTTCAAAAGTCGTCGCGTCGCCACCCGGCGGTGTGGCGGAGGCCACGTTGGTGCGGACAACCACGGTGTTGGTCATGCGCAACCGTCCGGCGATCATCCCGTTGATCCAGAACACCGCGCCGTCATCCACGAGATTGGAAGCGATGAGCGTGACGCCGACGGGATTGGTCGGGAAGTTGAAATGCGTCCGGTAGTAGTAGCCGAGGATGCGCGTGCTGCTGTTGACAAAGGTGAGCGGCACGAACGTGTTGGTCGGCGCGGGGATCACGGCACTGTCGTTGAAGAAGAGCGCGTTCGACGGCCCCGCCCAGGAGCCGTCAGGGTAGTTAAAGTCTTTCCACGCCGAGCCGTAGTCGTTGGTCGTGGCGTCGTAACGCCAGGCGTTGGTGATCGGGACGAGCGTAATGCGCTGAGCCGACGCGGGGAAGACCGCGTAGAACAGGGTCAGCACGGCCAGGGCGAGAACGAAAATTCTTGCGTCAATGCGATACATAATTGCCGGGGCCATTCATCTTCTGAGATTGAAGCTACATAATCATACTCCCCCCTCGAATTCAACGGGCGATTCTGCCGGGCGGAAGTGCCGGCTGCTTCAGCGCGTCACTTTCAGGGCACCACCCGGAGCCACCGCGACTTCCCGCGCTCCTTTCGGCACGTCGTTGGTAATGGTTTTGCCACCCGGCCAGCGGACGGAGATTTGCGCCGGCGCCTCTGGTGCCGCCAGCACCAGCACCGCGCTGTCCTGCGACCAATAGCCGGAGCCGGCGTGAACCTCCCGCGCCGCGCCCGCGCGCGCGCCGAAATGCAGCCGCACCACCGCGCCAATGCCGGCGGGATTGCCCGGCGGCCCCGCCAATCGCACGCGCAAGCCGGGCCGGGCGGCCGCGTTGTGAAACAGCTTCGTCGCCGCGCCATTTTGTGTGACCGCGAGGTCCAGGCGCCCGTCGGCGTCGTAGTCGCAGAGGGCTGCGCCGCGTTGCTCGCCATATACTTTCACGCCGCTTTCCCGACCGCTCACCGCCTTGAAGTTGCCGCGGCCATCGCCGCGCAGCCACAAGCCCAGACCCGCGTCGAAGCGTGAGGTCTGTTCTTCAACGGTGAAAAAATTCTGGCTGAGAAAAACATCCTCGCTGCCATCGCCGTCGTAGTCGCCGACGCACGTTGCGAAGGCGGGGGCAAACTGCGCCTCGGCGGGCAGCGGACTCGCTTCAAAGCGATCGCCACGGTTGAGGAAGACAGTCGAGTCCATCCAGTTCGCCCGCAGGTTGCGCGCGTCCTTCAACCGATCGCCAAGGATTTGTTCCAGGCTGGCGTCACCGTAGGCCGCGCAGGTGGTGAACCGCTCGCGCACCCACGGGAGCGACGCGGCCAGCTTGTCGAGATCGCGCCACGGGACGACGCGGCCGTACTTGGAGTCGAAGATCGCCTCCACCGGATCGATGCCGCCGCGTCCGGCAAAGTCGCCATGGAACAAACGCAACCCGTCCCGAACGTGATCCCGCCAGGGATGATTGCGGCCCCAGTTCGAGGCCACGATGTCGAGCCGGCCGTCGCCATCAAAGTCCCCAGTGGTGACGCCGTTCCACCAGCCTTGAAGCTGGTTGAGAGTTGAAAGTTGAGAGTTGAGTGAAGCGCCCGTCACGGGCGGATTCCAGGGAGAGAGCCGCCCCTGCTCGTTGCGGAAAATCTTCAACGGCCCCCACTCGCAGGCCACGATCAACTCCGGCAGGCCGTCGCCGTCGAGATCGCTGAACACCGCGCCGCTGACGAGGCCCAGCGCGGGCCACTCGGCGGCCAACTGGAATTTCCCGCCGTCGTTGCGGAACCACCGCGACGCGGCCGGCTCCGGATAACGACCCGGCACCACCCGACCGCCGATGAACAAATCCAAATCGCCGTCGCCGTCCACGTCGGCCACGGCCAACGGACCGGCGCTCGCAACGCCGCCGGGAAAACTTTCCTTCACCGCGATCCCGCCCGCCCGGATTTCGTGGAGCCGCGCGGCGGGCGAGTTCGTGTCGCCGGTTTCGTAATTCGCCTGGCCCACCAGCAACGCGCTGCTCCCGGCACCAGTGGCCCAGCCGAGAATGGTGGTTTGATCATCCGTCGCCCGGCCCGGCGCGCCGGCCAAAGCGGCGCGCTCGAACTTGCCATCGCCACGATTGCGATACAGCGCCGGTTCACCGCCACGACCCGCGCCGATGATTATATCCTCGCGCCCATCTCCGTCGAAATCGAACCACGCCACGCCCGGCCCCGCCTGGCTCAACCGCCGCGCGAGCAAAGGCTGGCGGGCGAAGTCGTCGAATGGCGGTTCGTGGTGCGTGTGGCCAAGCAAGTCGCTGACGTCCGCAAAGTGCGGAGCAAGCGCAGGGCGTGGGGCGTGGGGCGTGGGAACGGTGGCGCCGGTTTGGGCAACTTCGTAAACATGGTTTGGCTGCGCGTTCGTTACGAGGCTGCGCGTGCCATTGCGCCAGGTGACTTCGATGGAGAAGCTGTTCGTGTTGTTGCCGGCGGCAAACACGCGCATCGGGTCGTCGCCGGAAAGGTAGCGTCCGCCCGCGATCACTTCCTGGCTTTGCGGCACGGGGCCACCGAGAAAATTGATCCGCGCGCCGATGCCTTGGGTGTTGGGCGCTTTACCCTTGAGCCGCACGGCCAAGCGCGGGGCGACGCTGTCGTTGCGGAAAATTCCCACCGGGCCGTTCAGGCTGTTCACCACGGCGTCGAGGTCGCCGTCGAGGTCCAGGTCCGCCAGCGCCAGGCCGTGCGCGACGCCCACGGTGTCGAAGCCCCACTGCGCGCCGACCTCCTCGAACGTCCGGTCACCGCGATTGCGGAAGGCACTGTTCGGTACGTTGAGATGGGGGAACGCCAGCAGCCGGTCACCGAATTTTTCGCCCGCCACCGAACCGCGCGCCTGCAGCCGTGCGTCCGTATCGGCATCCTGCGTGTCGAAGCCGTGGCCGGTGGTGATGAGCACGTCCTCGAAGCCGTCGAAGTCCACATCGAGAAAGACCACGGCCCACGACCACTCGGAGGCGTGCAGGCCGGCGAACTGCGCGATCTCTGCGTAGGTGCCGTCGCCGCGATTGAGGAATAGCGTGTTGCGTTCGGTCTGCGGGCGGTCGTCAATCTTCCCGATGTTGTTGGCGAAGTTTTGCCCCATCAGCGCCCGCTGCCGCATCCGGCGCGGGTGATCGCGGCTCAACATGTCGAGCACCAGAAAATCGTCCAGCCCGTCGCGATCCACGTCGGCAAAGTCCACGCCCATCGAAAACGTGCTCGTGCCGCGCAGCGTCAGGCGCGGCGCGGCGCGGAACTTTCCCGCGCCGTCGTTGAGCCACACGCGGTCCACGCTCCAAAAATCATTGCACACGTAGAGGTCCGGCGCCCCGTCGCCGTTCATGTCGCGGAACATCACCGAGAGACCCCAGTCTTTCGGGCTTTTCGCCAGCCGCTGGCCATCCTCGTCGAGGAAGTGTCCGCCCGTCCACGGCACGGCGGTGAAATTTCCCTTGCCGTCGTTGAGATAGAAGGCGTCCGGCTCACCATGCTCCAGCAGGAAGCCGTCGGCGGTGAACTCGTATTGGTCACGGTCTTCGGGACGAATGACGCGCCGTCCGCCGACGTTGAAGATCTTCATGCCGGTACTGCGCACGGTCGTGGTGCGGTAATTACACACGTAGAGATCGAGATCGCCGTCACCGTCCACGTCCGCCAGGGCCAGCGAGGTGGCGCAATTCTTTTTGAGCAACCCGCCTGCAATGGTTTCGGTGAACCCGCCTTTGCCATCGTTGAAGAAGCCGCGCGTGCCGCCGCCGATGGAATTGACCAGCAAGTCCAGATCGCCGTCGCCGTCGAGATCGGCCAGCGCGGCGCCGGTGGAGAATTGCCCGGCGCAGGCGACGCCCGCGCGGGCGGTGATGTCCTCGAATTTCCAGCCGCCCAGATTGCGATAGAGCGCATTGGGACCGTCGAGGCGGCACAGATAAATGTCGCAGCGGCCGTCGCCATCCACGTCGCCAAGCGCGACGCCAGAGCCGATGAGGCGGATTTGGTTTTCCGCCGCGAGTACGTCCGGCAGGTGGTTGGTGAAGGCGATGCCAGTTTGCGACTGATTCAACGTGGTAAAGCCGGTTTTGCCGGTTGCGGGCAGGGCAAGTTGCGCGCTGCGAATGCCGGGGCCGGTCTGCCAGACGATCGCGGCACGAGCCGGACCGCTCGCCAACAGGCCCGCCAGACAGAACAGCCCGGTGATGGCGCAGGAAGGGATCACCTACTTGCGCAGGAGCCGAAGCGACGGCGCATCGAACCAGACTTCGCCCCGGTTGGCGCGCAGTTCGCAGACCAGTTCGACTTCGTCGCCGTCAATCTCAACCACAAACTCATCCTCCAGCGCCGTCCAGTCCGCGTCGCCGGTGAGTTTGTTCCGGCGTTTGCCGCCGGAGATGCGCAGCCCCGCGCCGCTGCCGGTCTCGTTGCTCTGCGGGTCCACCCCGGCGCAGCGCGCCTGGCCGGTGAAACGATACTTGCCCGCGTTCAAGGCCACGCGCGTGCGCCATGAGGCGATGCACGGTGCGCCGCCGGACTGGATGCGAAGCGTGGGCCGCTCCCCGTCTTTGACTTGCTCGTGTTTCGGATTGCCCGAATCAAGTTTCGTCCGCCAGCCCTCCAGCCGCGCGATACCGTCGGCGCCAAACTTCAGCGGCACCGGCTCCGGCGCGGCGAGTTGCTCGGCGATGTTCTGGTGGCGGGCGGCGAGGCGCTGGCGCATTTCGGCGGCCCAGCCTTCAAATTCCTTCGCCCGCTTCGCGTCGGGCGCGGCGGCCTTGAGCCGGGCCACGACGGCGTTGACGCGGTTGGTCAGCACGTCCACCTGAAAGATGTTCGTGAACAACTGCGCGAAGCGTTCCTTGAAGCGGCGGCGGCCGTCGGGCGTTTGCAGCACGGCGCGCGTGACGATGCTGTTCATCGGCGGGCGGATGGAGATGCCGGTGTTTTGAAAAGCCCAATCCAGCCCGTGCGTGATGAAGGTGAACTTGTCCGTGTCCGGGTCGTGATAGAGGCGGAAATTGTTCCGGTTCATCGCGTAGCCGTCGGTGTGGGAGGTGAAAATTTCGACGACGGCGTGCGACAGGTAGCGGTCCACGTCGAGCACGGAGGGGAGGCGCTGCCAGCGCTCGGCAGGATCGGCGAGGCGGCAGACTTCGAGGAGCTTTTTCACGTCAGCCTGGCTGGTGTCCGTGCCGCCGTCCTGGTCCATGCGCGAATCAATGTCGGCGAGGTAGGTTTCGTAAAGGTTGCCCTTGGGGCTTTTGAAATATTGTTTGAGAAACTCCTTGTTCATCGCCTCGATGAGCACGTAAACG
Source organism: Verrucomicrobiota bacterium (assembly GCA_031378375.1). Lineage (GTDB taxonomy): Bacteria > Verrucomicrobiota > Verrucomicrobiia > Limisphaerales > JANNEF01 > JANNEF01. Next base: position 22,722 of record JANNEF010000003.1, read on the forward strand.
CCGAGGGGCCGGCCGTTGAACTCAACGAAGGCGTGCGTCACCCTCGCCGCCGGCACGCCCGCGTCACGGAACATCTGCGTGGCCATCAACTCGCCCAGGCGCGTGCCGTCCTGTGAAGAATTGTTGAGCATGATCTTCGTCAGGCCGAGGTAGTCCTGGTCGGGCGTGTACTTGTCGAACTTCACGGCGAAGCTCGGCTTCTGGTCGAGCGGTTGGAAGCTGCCGTTGCCCTTGAGATGCACGCCCACGTCTTTGAACACACGGCCCCCTTCCGTCACCGTCGCGCGGACGTAACTGCGGTTGTCTTTTTTGAGCGTGCCCAGGGCGGGTTCGGCCACCTCGATCTTGAAGGTGCGCAGGAGGTCGTTGGTGAACAGTGCGGCTCCGGGCGTGGGGCGGGGACGGGGCTTGGTCGGTGCGGCAGCCGCCCGTCCGGCATACTGCGCGAAAACCATCAGACCAGCCAGGCAGACAGTTCGGAACATGGCGGCCTCTCAGGCGCTGGCAACGGGTTGGAGCTGCGGCCGGACCTTGCGCCCGCGTCGTTGCGCGAGGAGTTGGGCCAGCACGTCCGGCAGGGCCGCCACATGCTCGCGCGACCACTCGCCCATCAGGCAGACCTGAATCCAGTTGCGCCGGAGCAGATACTCGCTCTGGTAGCTCAGGAGGAAGCCGGCTTTCTTCAACTGCCAGCCGACGCTCTTGGAACCAATTTCACCGGGCAGCGCGATTGTCACCACGGCGGGCGAGGCGTGTTCATCCGGAGCGACAATCGCGCCGCCCACTTCGCGCAAACGCGGGCGCAGCCAGCGGGCGATTTCCGCAATCTGCGCGAATTTTTCCGGCCAGCTAATCCGTTTGAGCGCCGCTTCCAGCGCATAGACGAGGTTCGACGAGTGCGTGAAGGGAATGCCCGCCTGTGCCGCGTAGTAGCCAAGGTCCAGATAGCGCGGCAAGGCCCGGGGCGCGGGCGCCAGCTCGTGGTTGTAAAACACCATCGAGAGACCGGGGTAGCTCGCCAACGCCTTGCCGCTGACGCACGACGCCAGATGCACGCCGCGCAAATTCACCGGCACCGTGCCGATGGAACTGATGCAGTCCAGGCACAACTTGAGATCCCACCCGGCAGCCAGCGCTTTCAACGCCGCCAGATTGTTCAGCACGCCGGTGGAGGTTTCGCAATGCACCGCCCACACCCAGCGGATCTTGGGGTTGGCTTCCAGCCGCCGGCCAATCTCGCCGTAATCGAACGGCTCGCCCCAGCCCATTTGATACAATTCAAACTGCAACCCCTGCCGCGTCGCGTGGTCCACCAGTCGGTCGCCAAACTCGCCGTTGCTCAAGATCAGGCCCGGCTCGTTCAACAGCGAAAGCTGCGCGCACACCGCGTCGTTCGCCAGGCTGCCGGAACCGAGCAAAATCTCCACGTGCTCCGCGCCCGTCAGTTCACACAGCAGCCGCTTCGTCGAACGAAAGTTCGCCATGAACACGTCCGAGCGATGCGACACCGGCCCGCGTTCAAACGCCTGCCGCACCTCCTCATGCACGTCCACCGGGCCGGGCAGGTAGCTGGCGAGAATCCGATCCACGGCGGCGGAGGTTGGGGTAAGTGTCTTGGCGATCTGGATGAAGGTTTCCAGCGTCAGGAACATCGGCTGGAACTGCGCCTCGCCCGTGCCGACCAACGGCCCGAACGGCACGAAACCGAGATGCTGGTAAAGCTTCAGTTGCCGCGTGGTGCCGGAGATGAGTGCCAGGTCAAAGCCCCGGTCGCGAAAATGTTCCGCCAGCAGCCCCACCATCCGCGAAAACACGAAGCCGTTGCGAAACTCCTTCTCCACCGACAACAGCCGTGCCTCGATTGCCCGGCGCCCGGCCGGCAGATGCGCATCCAGGTCGGGCAGCTTCGCGTCGAGCGAGAAGGGGCGGGTGCTGCGTCCGGCCACCATGCCCACGAGCTGGTTGCCGTGCAGGCAGATGGCGTAGGTGTTTTCCGCGTGGAACTTGTCCACCAGCCGCTGCTCCGGGTTGTGCGTGTGCTGGGGAATTTCCTCCACGAACGTCTTGTAGTTGAGGCGGTGAATCGCCTCGAACTCCCACGCCTCGTCCGCAATCTTGAATACCAGCGACGACTCCGCGCTCATGGTCTCGGTTCCTGATCCGTATGCATCGGGGCTTCTTTTACCGGACGGTGCGGAAAACTTCGAGCAATCTCTTCACGAATATTTTTCCGGTGGGACACCAGCGCGAGGATGGCCAGGAAGGAAAGTGCCGCGACCTCCGCGTTCTCCGCCCCCCACAGGAACACCACCAGCGGCGACAGCGCGAACGCGAGCAACCCGCTCAGAGTGAAACTGCGCAACACCAAATACACCGGCGCGAACAACCCCACCAGCACCAGCGCGACGAACGGGTCATACGCAATCACCGCGCCGAACGAGGTGGCGATGCCCTTGCCGCCGTGGAAGCGCAGTTGCATCGGCCAGTTGTGGCCCACCACCACCGCCAGCATCGCCGCGACGATGACTTCCGCGCGAAATCCGAAGTGCAGCCCTGTGCCGGCGACCAGCGCCCCCTTGCCGAAGTCCGCGAGGAACGTCACCACGAATCCACCCCACCCGACCGCGCGCCCGACGTTGCGCGCGCCCACGCTGCCGCTGCCCAGCTCGCGGATGTCCCGCCCCGTGCGCCAGCGGACGTAGTAGTAGCCGGCCGTGAAACAGCCTGCCACGTAGCTGGCCAATATCAGCGACCATTCTTTGCCAGTCAGCATAGGCGGAACTTCATCGCGTTGAACGAACCAACCGGCGGTCGGAGTTATCAGTCGTCGAGTGCATCTTCAGATCGAGCGGAGCTTAACGGTTGGCGCGGAAGTTATGCAACCCTTCCTCGCGGTGATAAATCCGGTTCCCGGTGGCGGAAAACCACCGCGCCGCAGCCGTTCGTTGCCAGCGCGTCGCAGTCTGATAACCTGACGGCGCTATGGCTTTCGAATCGTTCCTGGAATTTGTGCAACACCTCGACCGCGCCGGGGAACTGGTGCGTGTTACCCAGCCGCTCGCCACCGAGCTGGAAATCACCGAACTCGCCGACCGCGAGATGAAGAAGCCCGGCGGCGGCAAGGCGCTGCTCATCGAGAAGCCCACCGTCAACGGCGTCGTCTCACCGTTCCCCGTCGCCATCAATACGCTTGGCTCCCACAAGCGCATGGCCATGAGCATGGGTGCCAACACGGTGGATGAAGTCGCCGCCGAACTCGGCGCGCTCATGAAGGCCAAGCCGCCGACCTCCATGCGTGAGGCGATGAAGCTCCTCTCCCTCGCCATCGATCTCCGCCACGCCAAGCCGAAGATCGTGAAGGACGGCCCGTGCAAGGAAGTCATCCACAAGTTTGATGCACCCGCGTCCGCAGCCAGTTGGCCACCCGCTCCCGATTGGCAGAAGGGGACATCAGCGACAGCGCCATCGCTCCTGAACATTCCAATCTTGAAATGCTGGCCGCTCGACGGCGGGCGCTTCCTCACGCTCCCCTGCGTCGTCACCAAAGACCCGGACACCGGCGAGCGCAACGTGGGCATGTATCGCGTGCAGATCTACGACGACCAGACCACGGGGATGCACTGGCAGTTGCAGAAGGTGGCCGCGCGCCACGGACGCCGCTACTACGAGAAGGGCGAGCGGATGCCTGTCGCGATTTTCCTCGGCGGCGACCCGATGTATCCCTTCGCCGCCACCGCGCCCATGCCGGATGGTCTCGATGAATTCCTCCTCGCCGGTTACCTCCGCAAGAAGTCGGTGGAGCTGGTGAAGTGCGAGACCAACGACCTCGAAGTCCCCGCGAACTCCGACTTCGTCATCGAAGGCTACATCGATCCCACCGAACCGCTCCGCGATGAAGGCCCGTTCGGCGACCACACCGGCTATTACACGTTGCCCGAGCCGTATCCCGTCTTCCACGTCACCGCCATCACGCACCGCAAAGACGCCGTTTATCCCGCCACCATCGTCGGCATCCCGCCGATGGAAGACTTCTACATCGGCGGCGCGAGCGTGAAACTCTTCCTGCCCATCTTCAAAATGAACTTCCCCGAGATCGTGGACATCGCGCTGCCGGCGGAGGGCGTCTTCCACAACCTCGTCTTCGTGAGCATCCGCAAGACCTACCCGATGCAAGCCTACAAAATCATGCACGGCCTCTGGGGCATGGGCCAAATGATGTTCACCAAATACATCATCGTGGTGGACGACGACGTGGACGTG
>JANNEF010000325.1:0-8009 GCA_031378375.1 Verrucomicrobiota bacterium
CGCTCCATGGTGGGAATGGCCGCGATTTGTTCCAGAAGATGTGTTTTGTCGGGTGGATTCATAAAGTACCTAGAACACTAGGCACACCCACTCGAAAAACAAGCCGCAAATCTTAAATTGGAAGAATTTTGTCTCACACCCGGTCATTGCCATCACGTCAGGTATGGGCCTCGTTCCTGCAAAGGCTCAGGCCAAAATCTCCTTCACGACTTCGCCGCTCACGTCCGTCAGCCGGAAGTCACGGCCTTGAAACCGGAACGCCAACTTCGTGTGTTCAATGCCGAAGAGGTGCAGCAGCGTCGCGTGAAAATCGTGGACCGCCACGCGGTTCTCGACCGCGTTGTAACCCAGCTCATCCGTGTTGCCGTAACTGATGCCACCCTTGACGCCCGCGCCGGCCATCCAGAGCGAAAAACCCTTGATGTGATGATCGCGCCCGTCGCCCTGCGCCATCGGGGTGCGCCCAAACTCGCCGCCCCAGACCACCAGCGTGTCCTCCAGCATTCCGCGCTGTTTGAGGTCGGTGACGAGCGCCCAGGTCGCGCGGTCAATCAATCCCGCCGTGGTTTTCACCCCGTTCTTGACGCCGCCGTGGTGGTCCCAGCCGCGATGATAAAGCTGGATGAACCGCACACCCCGCTCGGCCATGCGCCGGGCGAGCAGGCAATTGGCCGCGTAGGAACCGTCGGCGCCCTTCGTGCCGTACATCTCCAGGATTGCCTGCGGCTCGTCGGCAAGGTCCATCAGATCCGGCACGCTGGTCTGCATCTTGAACGCCATTTCGTACTGACTGATGCGCGTGGCAATTTCCGGATCATCCACGGCGTGGTTAAACTTTTGGTTTAACGAATTGACCGTGGCTACAATCCGCTGCTGGTCGTCCGCCGTGACGCCGGCGGGCCGGTTCACGTAATGGACCGGCTCGCCCTTGGAGCGGAAATGCACGCCCTGAAATCGGCTTGGGAGGAAACCGCTATGCCACTGGCGGGCGGCCACCGGTTGGTCCTGGCCGCCGCCGGAAGAGATCAGCACAACGAAGCCCGGCAGGTTTTCACACTCACAACCCAGGCCGTAGAGCAGCCAGGAACCCGCGCTCGGCCGCCCGGAGATCTGCGTGCCGGTGTTCATGAACGCCTGCGCCGGGTCGTGATTGATCTGCTCGGTATGCATCGAGCGGATGATGCAGATGTCGTCGGCGAGTCTGCCGATATGCGGCAATGCCGAGCTGATGTGCTGCCCTGACTTGCCGAACCGCTCGAACGGAAACTGGGGCGCGAAGCAGGTGAGCTTCGCGCCTTGAAGCTGCGCGATGGGCTGGCCTTTCGTGTACGACTCCGGCATCGGCTGGCCGTGCATCTCGGCGAGCCGGGGCTTGTAGTCGAGGGTTTCGAGGTGGGACGGGCCACCTGCCATCGTTAGCCAGATGATGCGTCTGGCCTTCGGCGGATGATGAAGCTGTTTGAGAATTCCGCGCCACTTTTCCTCCTGCTGCGCACCGGGCTTCGCGGCGGCCAGCAGGGCCGGGTTAAGCAGCGAAGCGAGCGCGAACGAACCGACGCCCGCCAGGGAGTGTTCGAGGAACGAGCGCCGGGTTTGGCGAAGGAGGAAATTTTCAGGATTCATCACACGTTCATAGTCACGGCTCAATTCGGTCAACTACCAAACACCAAGCACCGAAGCAACATCAAGCGCCAATCTTGGCTCAACGAAGCCGCGGATTTACTTGTAAAGAGGGGCAGTTGTTTGAATTCCCATTTTTAATCCTTCTGAGCGTGTGTGATTCATTTTCTGGCGGGAATCAACGACTATAAATCGTTTTAGATTTGGATGCACTTGTTCTATCCGCATCCTGGCTGTATCACGAAGGTATCCAAATGAAGCAAGCGTCCAACTTTCTTGCCAGTGCCGTTATCGCACTGACTTCGGTGCTGTTGGTAACCCGGGTTCTTGGCCAATCCGCCGACTGGACCGAGGTCATCTGGCGCGAGCCGCAAGTGCGCTACCTGCTCGCCGACATGACCGGCAGCGGCAAGACCGACCTCTACCGGAAATACGCCACCGAAGAAAAGGATCCGGACTCGCGCGAGGCCATCCGTCTGTGGGACGCCGGGGTGCGGGTGGTGAACATGGCGGACTTCGAGCGCAAGTGGGTCACGAACCAGTTTGGCAAGGACGGCCGCGTCTTCCGCGTTGTGCAGCGCGGCAGTGACCGCACCATCACGGGCAACGAAGTGATGCTGACCAGCGACTTGGGCTTTCAAGACTCGGCCATGCGCGTGGCGCTCCTGCATTTCACGCTGGGGAAGCCGCTCTCTGAATCCGAGGGCCGCAAACATAACGTGAACACCGCCGAGGCGATTCGCCGCTGGAAGGCGGGCGGGCGCGTGCTGAATACGAACTGGTTCGAGATGCGAAGCGCCGGCAGTGAGCGCCGGGTATATTACAAGGGCACCGATCGGGTGGCCGAAGGTTCTCACGTCCGGCTCAACTCCGACCTCGCCTATCCCGAAGTGAACGTCCGTTATTTTCTCGCGGACATGTATCTCGGCGGCTCGCGGGATTTCTACCATCGCACCGCCGAATCCGCGCACGAAATGGGCTGCCAGGAAGCCGTGGCGCGCTACGATGCCTGCGTGAAGATTACCAATCTCGACCAATTCGAGCGCAAGAAGGTGGACGGTAAAGTTCTCATCACCCGCAAAGGCTCGAACGAGCGAATCAGTGGCAGCCTGGTGAAACTCAGCACAGATCTCGGCACACCCTAAACTCACGCAAATGCCTTCCTGGCTGACATGGACTCTGGCGGCGCTCCTCTCCTGGGGCGTTTGGGCCGTGCTCTCGAAAGTGCTCGGCACCGCGCTCACCGCCGAGCAAAGCCAGGCGCTCACCTTCTTCGGCACGCGCGAGAAGCTCAATCGCGCGGGTTACGGTGCGGAGACCGAGAACATCAACGCCGCCGCCGTGAAACTCGCCAAGGAAGTTGCGGGGGGAAAAGCGCTTGTCGCCGGTAGCGTCTCGCGCACGCAACTCACCGAGCGCGAAGGCATGGAATCGCTCGGCAAATCCCGCGATCACATCGCCGAGCAAATCCGTCTGCTGAAAGATGCCGGCGTTGATTTCCTCATCCTCGAAACCTTTTTCCATCTCGCCGAGATGAAGGTCGCGCTCGAATGCGCCGCCGCCGCCGGCTTGCCCGCCGTCGCGACGATGAGCTTCCGCCCGCTCATCACGCAATGCACGGATGGCCACACGCCCGCCGAGTGCGCAAAGGTGATGGCCGACCTCGGTGCCATCGCCGTCGGCGCGAACTGCGAACAGGATCCGAAGCGGATGCTGCCGCTGCTGCGCGAAATGCGGGCCGCCACCAACGTGCCGCTCGCGGCGCAGCCGGCCGCGTTCCACACCACGGACGCCTGCCACAGCTTCACCCGTCTGCCCGCGTTTCCCGATGATCTGGAGACGATCCAGGTGTCGCGCACGGAGTTCATCGACTTCGGCAAGGTGGCGAAAACGGAAGGCATTGGCTTCCTCGGCGGTTGCTGCGGTTGCAATGCCGCCTACATCCGGGCTTTGTCGCGCGGGGTGGCAGAGGCGAAATGAAACTGGTCGTCCATCCATCTGCGGACGTCGCCAACGTCGCGGCCACCGATTGCCTCGCCGGCTGGCTCACCGCGCCGACGACCCGCAACGTCATGGTCGCGGCGGGCAACACGCCCATTGAGCTTTATCGGCGCATTGGCGAACGCGGGCTGAAACTTTCGCACTTGAACGTCTTCGCGCTCGATGAATACGTGGGCGTCCCGCTTGACGAACCGCGCAACTGCGCGAACCTGATGCGCCGTTGCGTGCAGCAGGCATGGGGGATTCCGTCTGCACAATTCCACGCGGTCAGTTCGCTGGAAGCGGACGCGCTCACCATTGTTCAGGAACACGAACGCAAGATCACTCAGGCGGGCGGGCTCGACGTCATCATCCTCGGACTCGGCCAGAATGGGCACCTCGGTTTCAACGAGCCGGGCAGCGCGGAGGATTCCGTGGGCCGTCTGCTGGATCTCGAAACCGTCTCCATCGAGGCAAACCGGAAGTGGTTCGGCGGCGATTACGCCCCCGCGAAGGGCGTGACCGTGGGCTTGAAAACCATTCTGGCGGCGCGGCACGTTCTCGTCATGGCCTACGGTTCGCACAAGACTGCGGCGGTGAAGGCGATGGTCGATGGGCCGCGCGGACCCCATTGCCCAGCCTCCCTTTTGCAAGGTCATGCCGACACGCGGGTGTTCCTCGATGATGCAGCGGCCGCGAATCTTTCCTCGAAATCATGAGCGCACCCGAGTTCATCACGATCGGCATTGATGTTGGCGGAACCAAGATTGCCGCCGGATTGATTGCGTTCCCAGAGGGACGCGTGCTGGCCCAACGCCTGACGCCGACGGTGGCCAGTCGTGGTGGCCGCCCCGTGCTCGAGGATGCGCTGCGCCTGGCGCGCGAACTGGCCAGCGCGACGGAGCGCGTCGATGCGATCGGCCTGGGCCTTTGCGAATTAGTGGATCGTGACGGAAAAATCGTGAGCTCGAATTGCATCCATTGGCAGGACCAACCGGTGCGCGAGGAACTGAGCGCGATTGCGCCCGCCGTCATTGAAGCTGACGTGCGTGCCGCGGCGCTCGCGGAATCCTTGTTCGGCGCGGCGAAACCCTTCAGGACTTTCCTCTACGTCACGGTGGGGACTGGCATCAGTTGTTGCCTCATGCTTGAGGGCAAACCGTTTCTCGGCGCGCGGGGAGCGACGGGCACGATGGGGAGCAGTCCCCTGAGCATTCCTTGCGAGCAATGCGGCCATGTCAGCCAGCGCACTCTGGAGGAAATTGCCGCCGGGCCGGCGCTGGTGACGCGGTTCAACGCTCTTCACGGCAATGCGGCGACCGGCCGCGAAGTGCTCGCTGCCGCCACCGCTGGCCATTCGGTGGCGGCAAAGATTGTTCAAAGTGCCGGCGAGGCGCTGGAGTCGCAGGTCGCACTGCTCGTTAACGTGCTGGATCCCGAAGCGGTCGTGATCGGTGGCGGGCTGGGAATGAGCGACGGGCCGTATTGGGATCACTTCATCGCTTCCACCCGCCGCCACATCTGGTCCGAGTTGCATCGCGACCTGCCGATCCTGCGAGCTGCGACGGGCGTGGACGCCGGTTGGATCGGCGCGGCGGCGAAAGCTTGGCGGGAATTTCCGAACGAATTGAATCAATCACAAACACTCAAATCAAACACATGAACACATCAACCTCACTCACTCGTCGCGACTTCACCAAAACCACTTTGCTCGCCGGGGCCGCCGTCGCATCGGGCGCGCTGCATTCGTTGGCGGCAGACGCGTCCACGAAGCGCATCCGGGTCGGCGTCATCGGCTGCGGCAGCGTGTCCCGCATGTATTTCCCGAACCTCAAGGAAAGCCGCTTCGTGGAAATTGTCAGCGCGTGCGACATCCGACCGGAACGTGCGAGGACGGCGGCGGAGAAATTCGGCGTGCCGCACCAATATCCCAACATTGACGCGATGCTGGCCGGGGCGAAGTTCGACCTCCTGGTGAATCTGACCGACATGCAGGAGCACGAGCGGCTGAACCGCCAGGCCATCGAGGCCGGCAAACATGTGTGGAGTGAAAAGCCCATCGCCAATTCGCTCGCCGCCGGTCAGGAACTGCTCGCCATGGCCATCAAAGGCGGCCAGCGCCTCTGGGGAGCGCCAACCGTCGTGCAGAGCCCGCAGTTTGCCTTCATGGCCAAAGAGCTGGCGAAGAAAACGCTCGGAGCCATTGGCACCGCCCATGCCAGCTACGGCCATCTCGGGCCGGACTGGGCGTCCTTTTTCTACGAGAAAAATGGCGGCAGCCTGTGCGACCTCGGCGTGTATCAACTAAGCTTCCTCACCGGCCTCTTCGGCCCGGCGAAGTCGGTGACGGCCATGACCAGCATCGTGACGCCCAAGCGCGACATCCGCGGCAAAGGCGAAATCACCGTGAGCGAGGAGGACAACGCCGTCGTCGTCATGGCGCACGCGGGCGGCGTGATTTCCCACATCGAGAGCAGCTTCAACTTCTTCAATCCCGACGACCATCAATATGCGGGCCAAAAGCACACCACGCTGACCATCACCGGGCGCAAAGGCGTGATGAAACTCGCGGGTTACGACTGGGGTCCGCACGGCGTGGACCTGAGCACGCAGGCTGAGCCCAAATGGAAACGGCACGTCGGCGAAAAGCACGACTACGTCTGGCAAAATGGTGCCTCTCTGGCCGCCGAGTGCCTCGCCACCGGCAAGGAGCCGCTCGTCACGCCGGAGCACGCGCTGCACGTCGTGGAAATCATGGCCGCCGCGCGTGAATCGTCCGCGACGGGGAAGCGCATCGCGCTGACCTCGACCTTCAAATGGCCGGTCGTGAGTTAAGGAACTGACTATGAAACGCATCACTACAATCACCCTCATTCTGCTTTGCGCCGCGCCTCTCGTGCGGAGTGCGGACCTCATCGGCCAAAAACTTCTCGTCACCTCCGTCCGCACCGGTGACACCGAAGTGTTCATCGCCGATCCAACCACGGGCGACATGTTCAACGTCTCGCGCTCGCCCAAGTCCGAGGACCGCTATCCGTGCTGGTCGCCGGATGGGAAACAGATTTGCTTCATGTCCGACCGCGAGGGCACGACGAATCTCTGGGTCTGCAACGCCGATGGCTCGAAGTTGCGCCGGCTCAATCGCACGCCCGACGTGTGCTACATGCCGAGTTGGCAGAAGACACCGCGCGGCGAACGCATTGTCTTCGGCAAACACGGTGACAAGCCCGGGATGGCCAGCATCAAGCCCGATGGCAGCGACGAGCAGGCCCTCGGCGAAGGCCATGACCCGACGCTTTCACCCGACGGCAAACTCATCACCTACACCGGCCACGAAGGCGGCGGCGTGACGGTGTTCGTGATGAATCACGACGGCTCCAACACGCGCCAGGTGGTGAAGGAAATCAGCAAGGTGGGTGCGACCTTCCCGAACTGGTCCCCGGACTCAAAGCAGATCGTCTATTCCTTCCCCGTTGGCGATGCGCTGGAACTCTTCGTCATCAATCTTGATGGCACCGGCCAGCACCAGCTCACGACCTTCGCCGGCACCAGCGTCTGCACCCCGAGCGCGTGGTCGCCGGATGGTAAATGGATTTCCTTCCGTCGCACCGACGAGCGCTACTGGAGCAACAAGGAGCGGATGCTGAAGATTTATTCCGAGAAGCCCGCCGACAAACGCCCGGTCTGGGTCATACGCCCGGACGGCAGCGAGGCGACACTCATCGAGCCGCTCCGTTTCCAAATGGCCATCGATGGGAGCCGCGCGAGTTGGAAACACGCGTCGCGCTGACCACGAACAACCGACCACGAACCACAAACGAATGAAGACCATCACCCTCATCGGGGCCGGCGGCAAAATGGGCTGCCGCCTGACCGACAACTTTCTCAAGACGAACTACAAAGTTCATTACCTCGAGGTCTCACCCAAGGGCATCGAGAACCTGAAGCAGCGCGGCGTCACGCTGTCCGATCAGGCGACGGCGGTGCCGGCGGGGGACGTCGTCATCCTCGCCGTTCCGGACGTGGCCATCGGTGCCGTCGCGCGAGACGTGGTGCCGTTGATGAAGCCCGGCGCGCTCCTGATGACGCTCGATCCGGCCGCACCGCTCGACGACCAGTTGCCGCGCCGCGAAGACATCGGCTGCGTCATCGCGCATCCGTGCCATCCGAGCGTGTTCAACTGGGAGCCGACCGAGGCGGCGTTCCGTGATTTCTACGGCGGCATCTCCGCCAAGCAAGGCATCGTCGTGGCGCTGATGTGGGGTGCCGAAAGTTATTACGCACTCGGCCTCGAAGTCTCCACCGCCATGTATGCGCCGGTCAGCCGCGCTCATCGCGTGACCCTGGAACAGATGGCCATGCTGGAACCGGCGCTCGTTGAAACGCTCGCTCAAACCTGCATGGAAGTG
>JANNEF010000010.1:0-16638 GCA_031378375.1 Verrucomicrobiota bacterium
GCGCCCCGCTCGGCGCATTGTTCCAACTGCCGGGCGCGAGACTGTTCGCGCCTTGCAACACGAAACCGGGCAGACTCGCGGGCGACCACGAAATCGTGGCCTGCCCCGGCGCGGCAGGAATGATCTTCAACACCGGACGCAGGTCAAAAATGTAGGCGGCGCCGCGGTCGGTGGCGTTGCTGTCATCGCCTGGAGCGCCGGCGACCATCGTCGCGCCGTCCATGGCGACCGCGAGACCAAACGAATCCTCCGCGCCGGGACTCGGATTGGTCAACACCGCCACCGGCACAGTCGGCGTCGCACCGGCCAGATCATAGATATAGGCGCTGCCCGCATTCATCGCCCCGGTGTCGTCCAACTGCGCGCCCACCATCACCCGCGTGCCGGTGATGGCCACGGCATTGCCGAAGTGATCGCCCGCCGCGGGACTGGGATTGTTCAAAGTGGTCACCGGCATCGTGGGCGTGGCCCCGGCCAGATCATATACATAGACACTGCCGGCGTCGCTCGCTCCCGTGTCGTCCAGCAACGCCCCGACCACCACGCGCGGCCCGGCGATGGCCACGGCGTTACCGAAGTTGTCGCCCGCCGCCGGGCTGGGATTTAGCAGGGTGAAGAGCGGCACCGACGGCGTCGCGCTCGTGAGTTCATAGATATAGGCGCTGCCGGAATCAACCGCTCCCGGTTCATCGCGATACGCGCCCACCACCACCCGCGTGCCGGAGATGGCCAGGGCGATGCCGAAGTAATCCACCGTGGCCGGGTTGGGATTGTTCAGCGTGAGCACCGGCACGGACGGCGTGGCCCCCGCGAGATCATAGACATAGGCGATGCCCGCATTCGCCCCGGTGGTGCTGTCGAACGGCGCGCCCACCACGACCCGCGCGCCCGCGATGGCCACCGGTCGTCCAAAGAAACCGCCGAGCGACGGATTGGGATTATTCAGCGGGAACAGGGGCACTCCGGGTGTGACGCCGCCCAGATCATAAACATAGGCGGTGCCGGAGAACAAATCCCCCGCGCTGGCCCCAAACGCGCCCACCACCGCCCGTTGACCCGAGATGGCCACGGAACTGCCGAAGTAGGCGAACGCCGCCGGGAGGGGATTGGTCAGCGTGAGCACCGGCACCGTGGGCGTGGCGCCGGCCAGATCATAGATGTAGGCGGCACCGGCATCGGTCCCGCCGGCGTCATCCAACTGCGCGCCCGCGATGACGCGCGTTCCCGACACGGACACGGAGATGCCGAACGCGTGATCCGGTCGCCGCCCGAAATTGTTCAACGTCGCCACCGGCGCGGCGGGCGTCGCCGTGGCGAGATCAAACACATAGGCACTGCCCGCATCCATCGCCCCGGTGTCATCCTGATACGCCCCCGCCACGACGCGCGTGCCGGAAATGGCCACGGACCAGCCGAACAAATCTTCCGCCGCCGGCGTGGGGTTCTTCAAGGTGGCCACGGGCACGGTGGGCGTGGCGCTGGTCACATCGAACACGTAGGCCCGGCCCGCGTTGGCCGCGCCGGTGTCATCGCGATACGCGCCCACGACCACCCGCGCGCCGGAGATGGCCACGGAGAATCCGAAAAAGTCCAGCGCGCCCCGGTTGGGATTGGTGAGCGTGAACGCGGGCACCGTGGGCGTGGCCCCCGCCAGCTCGAACACATAGGCGCTGCCCGCGCTGGGCGCGCCCGCGTCATCCAGATACGCCCCCACCACGGCGCGCGTTCCCGAAATGGCCACGGTGATGCCGAAGAAGTCGCGCAGCACCGGGGTGGGATTGGGAAGCATGGCAACGGGCACCGCCGGCGTGGCTCCCGCCACATCATAGATGTAGGCGCTGCCCGCATCCATCGCCCCGGTGTCGTCCCGATACGCGCCGACGATCACGCGCGTTCCGGAGATGCCCACGGCGACGCCGAACCGGTCGTCCGGGACCGCGCCGGGCTTGGTCAACAACAGCACGGGCACGGTGGGCGTCGCGCCCGCCAGATCATAAATGTAGGCGCTGCCCGCATCTTCCGCCCCGGCGTCGTCCGATTGCGCGCCCACGACCACGCGCGTTCCGGAAATGGCCACCGCCCAGCCGAACAAATCGTCCACCGCCGGACTGGGATTGTTCAGGGTGAACACGGGCGCGGTGGGGATGGCCCCGGCCAGATCAAACACATAGACCCGGCCCGCATTGGTCGCGCCGGTGTCGTCCAGATACGCGCCCACGACCACGCGGGTTCCAGAAATGGCCACGGACCAGCCGAACCGGTCGTCCGGCGCGGGGCTGGGATTGGTGAGCGAATGCAGGCGCACGCCGGTGGTCGCGTCATAGAGGTTCACGATGCCGGAGTTGGTGCCGCCCTGGTCATCGTAGGGCGCGCCGATCACGGCGAGGTTGCCCTCGACCGCGACGCTGAACCCTTCCTGCGCGCCGGCCTGCGCGTGGTTGGCGGGATCGAACAACGAATGCAGCAACGTCCCGGGCACCTGCGCGGCGGCGGGGTGGAAGCCGGTGAAGGTGGCGAAGAGGAGCAACGGAACGAGGCGCAGGCAAGGCATGTTCATAAAAATTAGCTTTCCGATTGCGCCCAAACAAACAGAACCAGCCGGGGATGGCAAGGGCGATGGCGGGGCGGAAACGGGGGCGCGTTTGCGCTGGCCATCTCGTCGGCGGCGCGTCAGGGTTCGCGGCGGTCCGTTTGATTGAGCACCGGGAAATGTTATGACAACGATTGGTCGCATTCACTGTCTCCTGCTGACGGGAGTGGCGCTCGCCTGCCAAGCGGCCCGTGCGGACGAGGTTTCGCTGACATCAGAACCCGTCTCCGCATTGGGCCTCAAGCCTGACCCAGTGGCATCAGACCTCATGCCGGTGCCCATCTATCGATTCGCCGTGCAGTCAATCGCGTTCAGTCCAAATGGGCGGACGCTGGCGAGTGGGGACGGCTACGGGAACTTGCGTTTATGGGACACCGCCAAGGGCGCGCTGCGCGCGACCGTCAAGGCTCATGAGGGCTGGGTGTTCAGCATAGCGTGGTTTTCCGACGGCAAACGCTTCGCCACCGGGGGAAAGGATCGCCTGATAGGCATCCGCGACTCCGCCGATCCCGCCCGGCTGTTGAAGACCTTGAGCGGTCACGAGGCCGACGTTCATGCCGTCGCCATCACGGCGAATGGCGCGACCCTGGTGTCATCGAGCGACGATAAAACGGTCCGGGTGTGGAACGCGAACAGCGCGCAGACGCTCCATGTCCTCCGGGGCCACGAAAGGCAGATATCCACCGTGACGCTGAGTCCGGATGGCCGGTTCATCGCCAGCGGCAGTCGCGACCAGACGATCCGGGTCTGGAATCTCAAGGCCGGGAATGAAGCCGGTGTTCTGCGCGGGCATTTGGGAGCCGTGATGTCCGTCCAGTTTTCCCCGAACGGCCGTTTGCTGGCTTCGGCGAGCTACGACCGTTCCGTCCGTCTCTGGGACATGAAAACGATGACCCCGCTCACCGTGCTGACGGGCCACACTGCTCGCGCCTTCAGCGTGGCCTTTTCTCCCAATGGCAAACAGCTCGCCTCCGCCGGGGACCGCACGGCAAGGCTGTGGGATGTTGCCACCGGAGCCAATGTGAGGACATTCAAGCTCGACGGAAAAATGATCACCGAGCGTGGCGAGTATGCGGGCACCGCCTCCGCCGTCGCCTACAGTCCGGATGGGAAGAAACTGGCTGTGGGATCGACGCTGGGGACGGTCCACCTCGTTTCCCTGAAAACCGGCGCGCTGCTGCACACTCTCACGCCGCCAACTAATGACTGATTATCCGGCCCGCGGGCCGATGGTTCACCGTTTATCGCCATGAACATTCAGCAGGAAATCGAAACGCTCATCCGCGCGCGCTACCCGATCATTTACCTCGTCACCAGCGAGGAGTTGCGCGTGCAGCACATGGTGGTGGAGATCGCCCAGAAGCGGCAGAAGAAGGTCTTCGAGTGGAGTTACAGCACCGGCATCGTCCCGGCGGGCACCTCAATCCAGTCCCAGAAGCATCGCAACGCGGCGACCAAGGACCCGCTCATGGCGCTGGACCAGGTGATCGAACAGGTGGAGCCGGCGATTTTCATCTTCAAGGATTTCCACCCGTTCCTGACGAAGAACAATTTCGCCGTGACGCGCAAGCTCAAGGAGATCGCGTTGCACTTGAAGAACAGCTTCAAGACGATTCTGCTGGTGTCGCCGGTGTTCGAGATCCCGACGGAATTGGAGAAGGAAATCACGGTGCTGAACTTCCCGCTGCCGACGCGGGATGATCTGGCGTTGTTGCTGGAGCGGATCGTCGCGGATGTGAAGCAGTTCAAGCAGGTGAAGATTGACCTGGACGACGCGGGCCGCGAACGGCTGCTCCAGGCGGCGCTGGGCCTGACGCTCGGCGAGGCGGAAAATGTGTTCGCCAAAATCATCGTCAAGGACGAGCGGCTGTCGGGCGAGGATGTGAACGAGGTGTTCGCGGAGAAGCAGCAGATCATCCGCAAGAGCGGGCTGCTGGAGTATTGCGCGACGAGCGAGAGCTTCACGAATGTCGGGGGGCTGGCGGTGCTCAAGGATTGGTTGAACAAGCGGATCATCGCCTTCACCCCGGAGGCGCGGGCGTTCGGCCTGCCGGCGCCCAAGGGCATCCTGATGCTCGGCGTGCAGGGCTGCGGAAAAAGTCTGTGCGCCAAGGCGGTGTCGAGCCTGTGGCAATTGCCATTGCTGCGGTTCGACATGGGGCGGATGTTCGGGAGTCTGGTGGGGTCGTCGGAGGAGAACGTGCGGCGGGCCATCGCGGTGGCGGAGTCGGTGGCGCCGGCGATCTTGTGGGTGGACGAAATTGACAAGGCGTTTGCCGGCTCGCAGGGCAGCGGCGGAACGGACGGGGGCACGACGGCGCGCGTGTTCGGGACGTTCCTGACGTGGCTGTCGGAGAAAACCGCGCCGGTCTTCGTGGTGGCGACTGCCAATGACATTTCCCATCTGCCGCCCGAGCTGCTCCGCAAAGGGCGGCTGGACGACATTTTCTTCGTGGACCTGCCCAGCGAAGCGGAACGGCAGGAGGTGTTCCGCATCCATCTGGCCAAACGCGGGCGGGACACGGGGTTGTTCGATTTGGCGGCACTGGCCGGGGGGAGCAAGGACTTCAGCGGCGCGGAAATCGAGGAGGCCATCATCAGCGCGCTGTACGACGCGTTTTACGCGAAGGAGGAATTGACGATGAAGCACGTCGCCGCCGCGCTGGAACAAACCGTTCCGCTGGCCAAGACGATGGACGAGCAGATCAACCGGCTGCGCAGTTGGGCCGAGGGCCGGGCGCGCAACGCCAGCGTGCCGTATGCGCCCAAGGACGACCAGGCGCGGCGGATGGAGTTCTGAAAAGGAGGGGTGACGCGAAACGGCGCGGGCCTTTTCACTGGATAAATCTGGAGCGACAAATGAACTCGCGACACGGACCCGCCCGCGACTGGACATTGCGCCCCGCGCGCAAGGAGGACATTCCCGAACTGGAGGGGTTGATACCGCTTTCGGTTCGCTCCTTGCAGGCTTCGCATTACTCGCCGGCGCAGATGGAGGCGGCGCTCGGGCCTGTGTTTGGCGTGGACCGGCAGCTGATCCGGGATGGCACTTATTTTGTGGTGGAGCAACGCGGGCAAATCGTGGGCTGCGGCGGCTGGAGCCGGCGTCAATCGTTGTTCGGCGGTGATGGCGCAAGAGCCGGGGAAGACGCGCCGCTCGACCCGAAGCGTGACCCGGCACGGGTGCGGGCCTTCTTCGTTCACCCGGCCTGGGCACGACAGGGCGTGGGCCGGAGAATCCTGGCGGCCTGCGAGGCGGCCATAATGGAAGCGGGCTTCCCGACCGTGGAACTCGTGGCCACGCTCGCGGGGGAGCCGCTCTACGCGGCGTTTGCTTACGTGGCCGTCGAGCGTTACGAGGTGCCGTTGCCGGGTGGCCTGACCCTGCCGGTGGTGCGGATGACAAAGCGGTTGAACCGGCCCTCCTGAGAACGCCAGTGCAGCTCCGCCGCGCTGCGCGCCCGCGAAAACCGTTGACGCTCCCCTACCCGGTACCTAGATTGACTCGCAGATTTTTATCATGAACGCACCGGCTATTACTCCCGCACGAGGTTTGGAAGGCGTCGTGGCGGCCAACACCCGCCTGAGCGATGTCAAAGGCGACGTCGGCGAGTTGATCTACTGCGGCTACAATATCAACGAACTGGCGGGCCGGGTCAGCTACGAGGAAGTCGTCCACCTGCTCCACCACAATCACCTCCCGAACAAACGCGAACTGGCGGAATTAAAATCCCGGCTGGCGGCGGCGCGCGAGTTGCCGGAAGGGATCATTGACATCATCAGGACGTTCCCCAAGACGACCCCGCCAATGCACGCCATCCGCACCGCCATCTCGGCGCTCGGCTGCTTCGACGAACATTGCGACGACGACAGCATGGACGCCAATCGCGAAAAGGCGCGGCGGCTCATCGCGCAGATCCCGATTGTCACCGCCTACTTTCACCGGCATCGCCAGGGCAAGCCGCTGGTGCATCCCGCGCCCGCGCTCGGCGAGGCGGCGAATTTCCTCTACATGATCAACGGCGAGAAACCTTCCGCCGAGATGGAGAGCACGATGGACTTGTGCTACGTGCTCCACGCCGACCACGGCATGAACGCCTCGACGTTCAGCGCGCGCGTCACCATCGCCACGCTGTCGGAAATGTACTCGGCCATCACTTCCGCGATCGGCACGCTCAAGGGGCCGTTGCACGGCGGCGCCAACGAAGGCGTGATCAAGATGCTCCGGGAGATCGGCTCGCTCGACAAGGTGGACGCCTACGTGGAGGACTGTTTGGCGCAGAAGAAAAAGATCATGGGCATCGGCCACCGCGTTTACAAGACGCTCGACCCGCGCGCGCCACACCTCAAGCGCATGGCGCAAATCCTCAGCGCCAAACTGGGCGAGCCGAAGTGGATTCAGATGAGCGAACGCATCGCCGAGTTGATGCTCGCGAAGAAGAACCTCAACGCGAACGTGGATTTCTACTCCGCCACGGTCTATTACTCGCTGGGCATTCCGACGGATTTGTTCACGCCCATCTTCGCCATCTCGCGCACGAGCGGTTGGACGGCGCATGTGATTGAGCAACTGGCAGACAACCGCCTCATCCGCCCGCAAAGCATTTACACGGGGACGACGGGGTTGAAGGTCGTGCCCATTGAACAAAGGTAGTGTCTTGGGTTTCTAGTTTCTGGTTTCTAGTTTCTAGTTTGGCACCGATGGCGCGTGATTGAAAGGCACTGGTAATGGCGACGATTCATCGTTTTGAAGACATTGAGGCTTGGAAGAAGGGCCGCATGCTCAGGAAAGCTGTCTATGGGCACAGCAAGCACGGGGAGTTCGCGCGCGATTTTGCCCTGAAAGATCAAATCCGCCGCGCGGCCATTTCCGTCACTTCAAACATTGCCGAGGGTTTTGAACGCGGCGGCAACCGCGAGTTTCTCCAGTTTCTCAGCAACGCCAAAGGCTCGTGCGGCGAAGTGCGGGACCAGCTTTATGCGGCGCTGGATGAAGGTTACATGAGCGAGAGCGATTTTAACGCGCTCCAGGAGTCCTGCTTGGAGGTGGGCCGCCTCATTGCTGGTTTCATGGATTACCTCGCGAAAACGGAAATACGCGGCCAGAAATACAAGCCGATGGCCGATCGCTCCAACTAGAAACCAGAAACTTCAAACTAGAAACTTTCCCGAATGAACATCCACGAATACCAGGCCAAACAACTCCTCGCCCAATACGGCGTCGCCGTCCCGCCGGGCGAAGTGTGCGCCACCGCCGACGAAGCCAAAGCCATCGCGCAAAAACTTGTCGCCAGCGGCGCGACGCTGATGGTCGTCAAATCGCAAATCCACGCGGGCGGACGCGGCAAAGGCACCTTCAAGAGCGGCTTCCAGGGCGGCGTGAAACTTTGCAAAACCGCCGACGATGTTTTTGAAAAGGCCAAAGCCATGCTCGGCCAGGTGCTCGTCACGAAGCAAACCGGACCCGACGGCCGGCTCGTCAGCAAACTGCTCGTCGCCGCCGCGCCGGCCATCAAGAAGGAACTCTACCTCAGCGTGCTGCTCGACCGCGCGTCGTCGCGCCCGCTGATGATGGTCAGCACCGAAGGCGGCGTGGACATCGAGGAAGTCGCCGCCAAGACGCCGGAAAAGATCGTCAAGGAAACCATTGACCCCGCCGTCGGCATGATGCCCTACCAGGCGCGGAATCTCGCCGCTGCGCTCGGCATCAAGGGCGACTTGATCAATCCCGCCGCCAAGCTGCTGCTAGGCGTTTACAAAACGTGGTGGGAATGCGACGCCGCGATGGTGGAAATCAATCCGCTCTGCATCATCGAAGGCCCGGACGGCAAGGACACGATGTGCGCCGTGGACGCCAAAATCTCCCTCGACGACAACGCGCTCTACCGCCACGCCAACATCCAGGCCATGCGCGACCTCGCCGAGGAAGCGCCGCTGGAAACCGAGGCAAGCAAGTTCAGCCTGAATTACATCAAGCTCGACGGCAACATCGCCTGCCTCGTCAACGGCGCCGGCCTGGCGATGGCCACCATGGACATCATCCAGCATTGCGGCGGCAGCCCGGCGAACTTCCTCGACGTGGGCGGCGGGGCGAGCAAGGAGCAGGTCACGGCGGCATTCAAAATCATTCTGAGCGATCCGCATGTGAAGGGCATCCTCGTGAACATTTTCGGCGGCATCATGGATTGCAACGTCATTGCCACCGGCATCGTCGCCGCCGTGAAGGAGACCGGCCTAAAACTCCCGCTCGTCGTCCGCCTCGAAGGCAACAACGTGCAAGCCGGCAAGAAAACCTTGGCCGACTCCGGCCTCGCGCTCATCACCGGCGGCTCGATGGCTGACGCGGCGGAGAAGGTGGTTAAAGCCGTGGCCAAGTGATATTTTCACAACCATGACAACCGCGCTTCTGAAAAAGGCCACCCAGCTTCCGGTCACCGATCGCATCAAGCTGGTGGAGGACATTTGGAATTCCATCGCCGATGGGCCGGACGATTTTCCGCTGACGGCGGCACAGAGGGGGGAGATTGACCGGCGCATGGAGTTGATGAAGCGGAATCCGAAACGTGGCATCCCTTGGGACGAGGCGAAGCAGCGAATTCTGAAACGGCACGCCGGCGGCAAATGACCCGCCGCTTTACCATCCAGCCGGAGGCGACGGAGGAGGCCAATGAGGCTTTTAACTGGTATGAAGACCGGCAACCGGGGTTGGGCATGGAATTTTATCGTGAACTCACGCGCTGCTTTGAATTCATCATTGAGCAGCCGTTGCTGGCGCGGGTGGCCTATCGCGGTTTGCGAAAGCGAAAGCTCGACCGTTTTCCGTACCTGGTCATTTACGACGTGAACGACAACGAACTCTCGGTGGTGTCTGTTTTTCATGGGCACCGAAATCCGAGGATCTGGAAAAAGCGCGCAGGCAAACACTAACCGATCTTGTTCATGCTCAAAGTCACCGAACTCGCCTTCTGCTGTTACGCGGTCACCGACATGCCCCGCGCCCGCGCGTTTTACGAAGGCGTGCTGGGATTGAAACCCACGTCCGTCAGCGACACCGAGCACGGCAAATGGGTGGAATACGAATTCGGCCCGTACGCGCTGGCCATCGGCTCCGCGCCCGGTTTCAAACCCAGTCCAGACGGCTGCTCCGCCGCGCTGGAGGTGGAGAGTTTCGACGACGCCATCGCGCATCTGCGCGCCAAAAGCGTGAAGTTTCGCATGGGGCCGATGCCCACGCCCGTCTGCCGCATGGCGATGATTTTCGACCCGGACGGCAACAGCATTTGCATCCACAAGCGGAATGCGAAGTGATAGGATCCCATCATGAATGAGACTCTGGAAAAAGAACTGGCGGCGCTCTCGCCGAAAGAAAAAGCCGAAGTGATTGACTTCCTATTGCCGGACGTGGTCGGTGGCGAGAACGACGAGATTCCTGCGGCGTTGCTCGCCGAGTTGGAGCGTCGTGACGACGCTTACGAAGCTAACCCCAATGGCGCGATTAGCTTGCGTGAGTTCGATGGGAAGTGGTTCGGCAGGAAATGAGCCTGCAACTCATCATCACGCCGGATGCGAACCGCGACATTGAAGAAGCTGCTGCCTGGTACGATGAACGACAGGCCGGCGTGGGGCTGCGGTTTGTGTTCGCCGTGCGGCTTCGGTTTGACGAGATCCTGCGCTCGCCGTTGCTGCCACGCCCGTTTGGACGAAAAGCCGTTCGCAAAGTTCGCATTCCGCACTGGCCGTATTCCATTTACTACCGCGTCATCAACGACGCACAACTCCGCATCGTGGCGGTTGTGCATGGAGCACGCGCCCCGAAATATCTGAATTACCGACTCCGCTGAAATCTCATGTCTATCCTCGTCACTCCCCAAACCAAAGTCCTCGTCCAGGGCATCACCGGCAGTTTCGGCGCCCGGCACACGCAACTCAGCCTCGACTACGGCACGCAGATCGTCGCCGGTGTCACGCCCGGCAAGGGCGGGCAGCTTTTTGAAAAGAAGGTGCCCATCTTCGACACGGTCGCCGAGGCGGCCAGAGCCACGGGCGCGACGGCTTCCGCGATCTTCGTCCCGCCGCCGTTCGCCGCTGATGCCATTCTCGAAGCGGTGGACGCCGGACTCGATCTGGTCGTCGCCATCACCGAAGGCATTCCCGTCAACGACATGGTGAAGGTGAAGCGCGCGATGGAAGGGAAGAAGACGCGGCTCATCGGCCCGAACTGTCCGGGCATCGTGACGCCCGGCGATGGCAAGGATTCCCACGGCGGCTGCCGCATCGGCATCGCGCCGGGCTACATTCACAAGCGCGGCCACATTCGCGTCGTCTCGCGCAGCGGCACGCTCACCTACGAAGCAGTGTGGCAACTCACCAGTCGCGGCGTCGGCCAGAGTACCTGCGTCGGCATCGGCGGTGATCCCGTCAACGGCACATCGCACCTCGACGTTGTCAAGCTGTTCAACGCCGACCCGGACACGCACGGCATCATCATGATTGGCGAAATCGGCGGCAGCGCCGAGGAGGAAGCCGCCGAGTGGATCGCGAAGCACTGCAAGAAACCCGTCGCCGGCTTCATCGCGGGTGCCACCGCGCCAGCGGGCCGCCGCATGGGCCACGCGGGCGCGATTGTCAGCGGCGGCAAAGGCACCGCCGCCGCGAAGATTGCCGCGTTTAAGGAAGCCGGCATCGGCGTGGCCGTGACGCCAAGCGAAATGGCGGACACGCTGTTGAAGATGATGTAAGGGCGGCAGGCGACGTTCGCAAGCGCCAAGCCTGCCGTAACTTTGCAACGCAGTTGGCCAGGTAACCAGCCACCAGGTATGCGGGTTGAGAAATTATCGGTTGCATCATCCCGCTTGTAATGGGCGTCCTCGACTTCATCCTGAACCTCGCCGGTCTGCTGCTCTGGTTGAACTCACGGCCGGTGCGTTTCGACACGGTGGGAACGCCGAGTTTGACGCTACTGCGCACCTTAAGGCGGGCCGGGCCGGCCTCCGACCGGCGCTGGAGGCACTGGATCGCCCTCGCCCTGTTGCTGATCGTGCGCGCAGTGATCTACCGGCAACTTGGCGCAGCCGTACACTGGACCCCCCATCTGCATCTGGATGTGATCGCGCTCCCCTTCCGCAGCGATGCGCTGGAGCAAATGCTCTGGTTTTCGCTGCTCAGTTTCGGCCTGGTGCTCGCCATGTTTTACTTGTGGCTGCTCGTGCTTTCGGTGGTGAACCGCAGCCTGCCGGACACCGACCCGCTGCAAAAACTCGTGCGTCTGCACCTGGGCCGTGCCGAGGGTCTGCCGGCGGTGGTGAAACTGTTGTTGCCGCCATTGCTCGCCGTGTTGATCTGGCTGGCGTTTGGCCCGTTGCTGACGGCCCTCGGCATCCTGCCGGCCGCGCGGTCACTTACCCACACGCTGCAACAAGCACTCGTCATGGCGCTGGCCTCAACTCTGGCGTGTAAGTTTTTGTTCATCGGCGTGCTGCTGCTGCACCTGCTGGCCAGTTACGTCTATCTTGGCGGCTGGCCGTTATGGAGCTACGCCACCGCCACCGCCGGGCGTTTGCTGGCACCCATCCGCTGGCTGCCGCTGCGGTTTGGCAGGGTGGACCTTATGCCGGTGGCGGGCATCGTCTTCTTTTGGTCGGTGGCTGAATTCGGCGTGCGCTGGCTGGGGGAGTTCTACCTCCGGCTGCCGCTTTAGAAACGCGATGCCGGCAGCACGCGCTCGATCAGCCAGTAACCGCCGGCCAGTGCGATGAGAATGGAACAGGCCGGCACGTAACGCCGCGCGAAGGCGGGGCGCTGTTTCAATTTCCAGATCAACGGCAGCGCCAGCGACGCCACGCCGATTTGTCCGGCTTCCACTCCCAGATTGAAGGACACCAGCGGCACCACGATGCCGCTTTCGCCGGACGCCACGCCCAGTTCGCTCAGCACCGACGCAAAACCAAATCCATGCACCAACCCGAACGCGAACGTCAGCAGCCAGCGCCCCTTTGTCGCGCCGTGCCGAAGGAAGTTCTCAACCCCCACGTACACGATGGACGCGGCGATCAGCGGTTCGACCACGCTGCCCGGAATCTGCACGAGGTTGAACGTCGCCACCGCCAGCGTGATCGAGTGCGCCACGGTGAAACAGGTGACGACCTTGATCGCGGACAAAAAGTCCGGCGTGACCAGCAGGAGGGCGAACAGAAACAGCAGGTGGTCGTAGCCGATCAAAATGTGTTTGATGCCCAGCACGAGAAAATCAAAAAACGAACCAGCCGACTGGGTGGGGCCGCTCCCGGTGCTACTCGCCAGATCCACCGTGTAACGATCCGCCTTGGCACTCAACAGACTTTCTCCGAACAGTTTTCCCGTTGCATCCTGAACGGATAGAAATTGGCGATGACCCGCCGGCAGCAGGGCCAGCAGCCCTGATTGCACACCGAGCTTCGCGTCCGCGTGGCCGGGGAAACGCAGGTGAATGATGACGTTGTTCTGATCATCCAGCAGCAACGAAGGCTCTACAGACTTCACTTCCTGGCCGTCGAAACTGACAATGAAAGATCGCGCCACTAGTTCGCCAAGCCGTGTGCGTCCGTAGGCGAATTCGGCCGGAGTCACTTTCCCATCGAGATCGTTATCCAATCCCGCCAGTGTCCCGGCATCGGCCACCGAAAAAGTGACCACTGCTTCAATCACGTCGGACTTTGCACGCAGCGTGGCGGTGCTCAGGCCGGGGTCATGCGCGTGCAGCAAAACATCGAAGCCGAACAGCAACGCGGCAGTCAGCAGGACACGGAGACGAAAAAGACTTTTCATGCGTGCGGAATTCTTACCCCTTTCACTCGCGGAAGAAAAGCCGCACGGCGGACGGCTCGCGCCGGCCGCCGTGGTGTATGACTCTTTGGCCGCTTACGGATGCGAATGGTTACGCCCGTTCTGGGGCGTACCTTCGTACGGGAAGACCTTGTTGTAGCCGATGTCGTTCTTGCTCACGCCGTCCACGCCGTCCGCCACGCGGATGATCAGCGGACCGCGCAGATCGCTGATGAGCGCACTCACGGCGATGTCCACCACGTCGTCGCCGAAGCGCCGTCCGTTGGGCCAGCCGCCGGGGATGGTGCCGCCGCCGAAGCCAGGTTGAATCGCGCTCGTCAGCGTGTCGCCGCCGAAGATACCGAGGCGCGAGAAGCCCGCGTCATCCGGGTTGGTCGGATGGCCGGCACCGCCGCCGGCCAGCCGGCACGGGCCAGTGGAGAGGTCGCACTTGATCAGGTCGGGGATGAAAATGCCCGCGATGTCAGTGCGGTTGCTGGTGACGGCCGGGCCGCTGCCGCCAAAAACCAGCACGTTGATCAGCCCCGCCAGTTCCGGATTCTCGGCGTACTTGCGGAAGTTCACGGCGTCATCCTTTGGGCTGCTGCGGCTGTAGAGATCCTTGTCCGCAATCGCCACCAGACCCTCGTTGAAGAGCGGGTTGCCCTGGCGTGCGACCTGCACCCACTTGCCGGCGGTCTTGTTTCCGTCGTCCTTCAGGATGGTGACGTGCCGCCGGCTGGTGGTCGCGTAAACACCCACCACCTGTTGATCGCCGCCCAGTTCGCTGATGGGGATCACCAGTGCCATCAGGTGCAGGTTGTAGCCGCCCTGCGAGTCCTTGCCCGGTGAGCGGAGCTGCAACAGATCGAAGATGGACTGAACGTCCGCGTAGAAACCATCGTCGCGCTGGCCGGCAAAAGCGACGTACCCGCCGCTCAAGCTGGCAATGGACTGTTTGGTGTAGTGGTCCAGATCGGCATCAGTCGCCACCCCGTCACGGGCGGGGTTTTCGCCGTTGTCACCCTGGTTGTACTTGGGCGTGGCAATGCCCTGGTTGTTGGGCGGAACGGTGCCGGTGCCCAGCACGGTGCATTTCTTCTTTTTGTGAACCACCTTGCTGACGGTGTAGGTCTGCGTCAGGTTCTGCGCGGCGTCGCCGACGTCGCCAACCACGCCCAGATAGGATTGCAGGATTGTGCCCTTGGTCTTGTAAGTAGTGGTGAACTGAAACTGGTAACTGACCGTGGGTTCTCCCTTGGCTACATCCGCGCCAGTGGCGACGTGGATCTCGTAAAGCACGCTGTCATCGAAGTTATATTTATTCGGCCCGATGCCCGGCTCCTGGTGCGGATAAACGCCCAGGGCCGTGACGAGAGCTTTGACTCCATTTTTCTGCTGTACAAACGCGTATACGTCCGTGGTGTTGGCCGATGGGTCCAACGTGATCAATGGCGCGTCCATGTGACTGGAGGCGAGCGCGGGACTGGCCATCCAACCGGCCAGCAACACGGCCACGCCGCGGTGCAAGATACTGTTCTTCATAGTTTCTGTCTTTCTGTTCGTAGTTGTGGTTGTTGATTTGAGGATTTCCCGCCCTTTGAAAGGCTGGTTTCCGTTTCGCGGAGCGGAAAAGTTGTGGTGCCCGAGGGAACAAAATCGGTGTCGGTGGCGCTGGCATCCAGATTGTCAGCGGCCAGCGCCAGTTGCTCCTGCTCGCCGGGAAGCAACAGATGCATCTGATCGGTCGCACGCTCGAACCACCATTGAGCGTCGGCGGGCAGGCCGGCTTTCGAGGTGATGACGGCGGCGTGAAAAAGAAGCCGGGCATCTTCAGTGCCCGCCGCCAGTGCGCGCCCGAGGTGGTCAAGTGCCTCAGTCCAGCGGCCCGCCGCCGCCAAAGCCCACGCCCGCGCATCGTGGGTAAAGACGTCGCTGCGCTCCTGAAGTTCCTTCTCCGTAAGCCGCAGCGCAGTCTCAACTGACTCTCCGCGCGTAGCCAGGTAAAGCGCGAACGTGCGCGGGTCAGCGGCGGCACCGGTGCGCGCCAGTTGGGCTTCAACAGCGCCCGCAGTCTCTGCTTCCCCGGCGTCGCGCAGCGCTTCCACAAGTGTCCACTGATATTCCGGCAGGGGATTCAACTCACTCGCGCGCCGCAACGCCTCCACCGCTTCGACACTCTTGCCGTCCGCCAGCAGGGTGCGCCCACGCAAGAGCAACGCCGGAGGGTAATCGTTTTGAAAGTCCAGCGCGGCAGCGCAATTCGCGCGCGAATCCGCCACCGCGCCGGACTGCCATTGCAACGACGCCAAGCGGGTGTGAATCCATGCGGCGGATTCGCGGTCCTGGGGACTGGCGGCGCTCGCGGCCATTTGCATCAACTCGACGGCGCCGTGAAGGTCGCCCTTGAGCCAGCGCATGTGAGCGGCACGGGCGTAGGCGTGAAGGTCCGGCTTGAGATCCACCATTTTCTGGTACGCCGCGATGGCTTCCTCGATCCGGCCCAACTCCATCAACACGTCGCCAAGCAGGCCAAAATCCGCCGCCAGTCCCCGGCGCGCGGCCAGTTCGCGCGCGAGCGGTTCGGCTTCGTGAAAACGGTGGATATTATGCAGCACATGGCCGCGCAGGAGCATCGCTTCGAGGCTGCCCGGGCGGCGGGCATCGAGGCAAAGCGCGCAAGCTTCGGCAAGTTTGTAGTAACCGGGGTCGAAACTTTCGCGCGCCTTGGCGACAAACATCCAGCCGAGCCGTTCCAATTCCCGGCCGGAATCGTTGGCCCGACCCGCTGCTTCCTGAAGGCGGATTATCTCCCGATCCACGCGCCCGCTACCGGCATGAGCCGTGAACGCGAGGGCGCAAGGGTTGGGAAAGCCTGAGCTGACGGTGGCAGGCGAAGTCCCCGGAGACGGATCGCCTGGCTGATCGTTCTCGGTAATCCTCGGATCGCGGTCATGCCAAACAACCAGAGCGACGGCAGTAACAGCGACCAAAGCGAGCAATAGCGTCAAGCGCTTCATAACATTTATCTACCCCGGTGAGTTCCGGATTCATACCGGATTTTCCGCACGGCGACACTCATGGGGGCGCGTATGATGAACTACGAATCATCTCAGCCGGCGGATGCAGGTAATACCAACTACGTTAATAGAGTAGTATAACGGCTCTGGAAGAAGTGTTTGCTTGAAGCAGCAGCCAATCGAAGACGAGGGAGTGCACGCGGCGGGCGTCTCGCCAGAAGCGTTGCA